>CAVHYW010000036.1:0-24432 GCA_963640475.1 bacterium
TAGTTCTCGGGGAAGGTGATGTCGATGTCCTTCTCCTCGCCGGCCTTCATGCCGATGAGCTGATCCTCAAAGCCGGGCACGAAACTGCCGGAGCCGATCTCCAGATCAAAGGCCTCTCCCTTGCCGCCGTCAAAGGCCACGCCCTGGTCAAAGCCTTCAAAGTCGATATTAGCGGTGTCGCCCTTCTTGACGGCGCGCTCCACGACCACCAGACGGCTGTTGCGGTCGGCCATCTCCTTCAGGCGGGCGTTCACGTCGGCGGCCATGACCTTGACCTCGGCCTTCACGGCCTCGAGACCCTTGTACTGGCCCAGCTCCACCTCGGGCATAACGGCGACGGTGCACTTAAAGGTCGCGCCTTCCTTGCCCACGCTCTCGATCTCTACCTGGGGATAGCCAACGACCTCCAGCTTCTGCTCGTTCACGGCGCTCTCGTAAGCGTCGGGCAGAACGGCGTTGACAGCTTCCTCATAAAAGACCTCAGCGCCGTACATGCTCTCGATCATCTTGCGGGGAGCCTTGCCGGGGCGGAAGCCAGAAATGTTCATCTTGCCGCGCATCTTCAGATACGCCTTGTTGACGGCAGCCTCGAACTCCTCGGCGCCCACTTCGATGGTCAGAGCGACTCTGCTCTTCTCCAGTTTTTCACAGCTCTTGACAGTCATTGTTGCTTTTCCTCCAGTTTACGTCTATATTTTGATGACATAAGAATACATTATTGTCAAGCCAAGTTTATATGATATCAGAAAACAAATGGAATTTCCATACCTTTTTGCATTATTCGCAAATTTTTTTAGGAACAAACCCCAGGAAATCACCGGCCACCAGTGAAAACAGGGTGCCGCTGCGCGTTCCTTCGATGGCCCGGCGGTGGGATGCGCCGTGAAGATGGCCGTAATAGCAGGCCTTTACCCCGTATTCCTTCAGCAGTCGCAGAATCTCCGGGCACTCATAGCCCTGATAGATGGGCGGATAGTGGAGGAAGCACAGCTTCTCCCGATCCCCCGCTTCCTTCAGTGACGTTTCCAGACGGCCCACTTCACGCAGAAGCACCTTTTCATTGTGGGTGCCCTGATTGTCCAGCTCATAGAACCAGCCCCGTGTACCACACAGGGCGATATCGTTGTAATAAAGGCAGTTGTTGTGCAGAATCTCGAAGGTATCCAGTCCATTTTCTGCAAAGAACCGTTTCATCTTGGCGGCGGTGTTCCACCAGTAGTCGTGGTTGCCCTTCAGCAATATCTTTTTCCCCGGCAGGGCGTTGATGAACTGAAAATCCAGCAGGGACTCCTCCAGACTCATGCCCCAGCTGAGATCGCCGCACAGCACCGTCACATCGTCGTCATGCAGCGGCGCGAAGCCATCCCGGATACGGTTCACATAGTCGTGCCAGCCGTCGCCGAAAATATCCATGGATTTGTCCGAGTTCAGCGACAAATGCAGGTCGCCTATCGCATATAGTGCCATAAATCCCTCCTTCCCGTCAAATCAGGCGGCGCAGATTGTTCCAGAAGATATCCTCCAGCAACTCCTCGCCGTAGCCCCGGGCTTTCAGCGCGTTGTACAGCTTCGGCATATCCTGCATGCCGGTCATGCCGCCTGCCAGCGCCTCGCAGCCGTCCATATCGCCGCCAAGACACAGTGTTTTCTCGCCGCCCAGCGCCAGAAAATGCTCCACATGAGCCACCAGCGCGTCCATGGTGGGCTCTCCCACGAAATGCAGATAGAGATTCAGTCCTACCACGCCGCCCAGATCACGGATAGCCCGGAACTGGTCATCGGTCAGGTTGCGGCGGTGGGGACAAATGGCCCGCGCGTTGGAATGAGATGCAATGATGGGCCGCCGCGCCACACGGACAAGATCCCAGAAGCCCGCGTCGGACAGGTGGGACACGTCAGGATAGATGTCGTACTCCTCCAGCACGCGGATGAAGTCCTTCCCTTTTGCGGATAGGCCGCGCTCCGGCTCCTCGGCGTTGGTGCCGGACAGCACGTTGGCCCGGTTCCACACCGGATTCAGGAACCGCACGCCCCAACCGGACACCGTTTTGATCTTATGTACGTCGCAGTCGATGAAGTCGGCCCCCTCGATGCTCAGCAGCGCGGCCACCTTGCCCTGCGCTATCACTTCATCCACCTCCGCGCCGGTGCGGCAATGGCGGGCGATATCGGCGTTATCCGCCATCTCCCGCAGGAAGAAGTCATGCATCCGTTGGCACTGGGCCCACATACCGTCAGCCGGAGCCTCCGCCGCGTCGTGGAACAGGGCGAAAAACTGGGCGCAGCGGCGGAACTGCCTGCCCCGCATCAGGTCGATATGGCCGCCATTTTCCCGCAGATGGGTGGACGCGGCATAGTAGCGGCGCTGCTCCTCCCAATCCTCGCCATACTCCAGCGCGGAAGTTTCACCGGTCTCCAGACAGCGGTAAATGGTATCACAGTGGGCGTCAAAATAGGATAGCATAGCGGTCTCCTTATTGAAAAGCGTTTTTGATGTATTCTATGCGGGCGTTGTCAAAGCCGTGCTCGGCATAAACCTCCGCCACATCGAACCGGGCAGGGCAATCCAGCCGCTTCTCCGCCAGATACATCATGGCGGTCCTGCGCAGTTTGTTCTGCTTCTGGAACGTCACATACTCCCGCGGCAGAGCCATGTCAACGTTTGTGCGGGTCTTGACCTCCACAAAGCACAGGATATCCCCGTCCCACGCGATCAGGTCGATCTCACCGTAGCGGCTGCGGTAGCCGTGGGCCGCCAACTTGTACCCATTTTTCCGCAGATAGCGGGCCACCAGCGCCTCGCCCTGCATGCCCTCCGCCCGGCTCACCGTCTGGCCTCCCACTTTTTCAGGAAGGTCATGCGGTGTTCGGGACATGGGCCGTATTTGTCCAGCATGGCATAGTGCAGCTTGGTGCCGTAGCCCTTGTGCTTGGCAAACTGATACTGGGGATATTGCTTATCCAGCACATCGGTCACATACCGGTCACGGCTGACCTTGGCCAGAATAGAGGCCGCCGCGATGGAAGCGGAATGGCCGTCGCCCTCCACGATGCAGCGGTGTGGCACGGTGATGGCGGCGTGCTGTCCGTGGTCACGGTTGCCGTCGATCAGCGCCATGTCCGGTTTTAGAGACAAACCGTCGATGGCCAGCTGCATGGCCTTCATCCGGGCGGAGAGTATATCGGTAGCGTCGATCTCCGCGGCACTGACGCTGGCCACCGACCAGGCAAGCGCCGTGGTAGTTATGACGTCATACAAGGCTTCCCGCTTCTTCTCCGTCAGCTTTTTTGAGTCGTTCAGGCCCTCAATCACGCACTCACGGGGCAGGATCACCGCCGCCGTGTATACCGGGCCCATCAAGGGGCCTGCTCCGGCCTCGTCCACACCGCAGACCGTTTCGCAACCCTGTGCCCACGATTCCTGTTCATATGTCCAAAGGCTGCTCATGTTGCTTCCTCCACCGTTTCCAGCGTGAAGCGGCCCAGCTTGCCGCCCCGGAACTCGTCCAGCAGGATACGGGCCATGCGCTCGGTATCCACCTCTGCGCCCCGCATCAGGAATCCCCGCTTCCGTCCCGCCTTGGTCAGCAGGTCGTAGCCGGTGTCGCCCTCCTCTACCTGAATCTTATACCGTTCGGCGAGGATCTCGGCATAGTGGTTCCCCAGATACTCCATCAGATAGCAGGCCAGTTCCTCGATATCCATGACATCATCCTTGATAGCACCCGTAAAGGCAAGCCGCTTGCCGACCTCCACGTCATCGAACTTGGGCCACAGGATGCCGGGGGTGTCCAGCAGCTCCAGCGTGCGATCCACCGGCACCCATTGCTTGGAGCGGGTCACGCCGGGACGGTCCTCCGCCTTGGCAGTCTTGCGGTGGGCCACCTTATTGATAAAGGTGGATTTTCCCACGTTGGGGATGCCCAGCACCATCACGCGGACGGTGCGGCCCACCTGCCCCTTTTCGGCATAGGCGGCCAGCTTGTCCTTCAGAATCTCACGGACGGCGGCGGCAAACTGCGCCGTGCCTGCACCGCCCTTGGCGTTGGCCTCCAGCACCGCATATCCCTTTCCCCGGAAATAGGCGGCCCAGCGCTTCGTCTCCTTGGGGTCGGCCTGATCCACGCGGTTCAGCACCACCATACGGGGCTTTCCCGCCGTCATTTCGTCCACGTCCGGGTTACGGCTGGACAGGGGGATGCGGGCGTCTAATATCTCGCACACCGCATCCATGTTCTTGATCTCGGCCACGATCATGCGCTTGGTTTTCGTCATATGGCCGGGAAACCAGCTCAATCCTTCTATCTGCATGGTGTGTCACCTCACAACCTAATTTAATATCACATGTCAAGTTGATTATTTGTCCGATTATATCACAGTTTCTTTAAAAAGAAAAGGAAAAAACCGCCCACGGATGTGAGCGGTCTTTCTTGGATCGAATACGCTTACAGCTTCTCGCGGATCTTGGCGGCCTTGCCGACGCGGTCACGCAGATAGTACAGCTTGGCGCGGCGCACGAAACCGTGACGCACGGTCTCGATGGTCTGGATGGAGGGAGAATGTACGGGGAACACCTTCTCCACGCCCACACCGTAGGAGATACGGCGGACGGTGATGGTCTCCTCGATGCCGCCATGCTTCTTGGCAATAACGGTGCCCTCGAAAACCTGAATACGCTCGCGGGAGCCTTCCTTGACCTTCACATGCACGCGGACGGTATCGCCCACCTGCACCTGAGGCACTTCCTTCAGCTGCTTTTCGTTCAATGCTTTGATGAGATCCATGGATTTTTCCTCCTGTATTTATAGGTGTTCATAACGCCATCACAAGGGTGCATTTTCGCACCGGCGACAGAGGACCGCCCTTTTCACGCCATGATAGGATACCATACAAATCCGGTAAATGCAAGCATTATTTTCACTTTTGCGGGAAAATCATCGAAAATCCTGCCCATTTGCGTCCAGAATGGCACGGCGGCGTACCCGAACGAAGTCCGGCGTCAGCGCCGGAAGATAGGCCGCGATGGCCTTTTCGATCAGCTGGGGGTTCAAGCCGGGGTTCTGGGCCTGAACAGTGATAGCAATGAACACGTTATGCTTGTCCGCCGTCACGTCCACCTTGCGGATCATGGGCGCGATGTCCACATCCGCAAGCTCCTTGCGCTTGGTGCGCTTCTGGATCACCAGTGTATCCCGTGCCAGCAGCACCCGTAGGCGCTCCACCGCGCCCTCCGGCACACCGGCGTCGTATTCCAGCGTCACATCCGCCCGCAGACTATCCAGCTCGCGGATAGGACGCTTCGCCTCGTAGCAATCCAGCACCCGGATACCGGTGGGCATACCGGTATTCAGCTTCTCCGCGATTCCGCTGCCGTCGCTGTCCTGCGTCACCTCAAAGTCCAGCAGCTCGCAGTCGCTGCTCTGTCCTACCGGCAGCGGCAGAACGATGGAGATGATGGGATGGGGATGATAGCCCTGCGTATGCTTGATGTCCAGCTCTGTGCGGGGGAAACACCGCTGGAAAGTGCGCATCAGGTCAAGGTGAGAGATATAGGACGCCTGCGCTTCCTTGACGAACAGCAGTCTCAGCTTAGACATCGCACTTCCCTCCTACCAGCTTATTGGCGCCGCAGCCGTTGCAGCGGGTGCGGCAATCAGGCGTGGTAACGCCCGCCACGGCGTTTTCATGCTCACGCCACAGGTACTCCTTGGTGACGCCGCTGGAGATCATGTCCCAAGGCATGATCTCGTCCTTTTCTCGGCGGCGATAGGCATAAAACGCAGGATCAACGCCGCACTCGTCAAAGGCCTCCAGCCAGCGGTTCAGAGAGAAATACTCCTCCCATGCGTCAAGGTATCCGCCTTTACGCCATACGGTTTCCAGCACATTGCCCAATCGGCGGTCGCCCCGGGCCAGCACCGCCTCAATAAAGGAGGTTTGTCCGTCGTGCCAATTATAGGTAACGGTCTTGGTGGTCATATTCTCCCGTAGCAGCTGCACCCGGTGCTCGTATTCCTCACGGGTGATCTGAGGCTCCCACTGGAAGGCCGTGTGGGGCTTGGGGACAAAATAGGAGGTGGACACGGTGATGCGGACGCCCCGCTGCTTGTTGGGCGCGCTTTCCCGCCATGCGTGCATGACGCGGGCCGCCACGTCGGCGATGCCCAGCACGTCCTCGTCCGTCTCGGTGGGCAGACCCAGCATGAAATAGAGCTTCACCGCATTATAGCCGCCGGCAAAGGCGGTATGGCAGGAGTTCAACAGCGCCTCCAGCGTCACGTTCTTGTTGATGACGTCCCGCAGCCGCTGGGTACCTGCCTCCGGCGCGAAGGTAAGGCCGGTCTTGCGGCCCTTGGCCAGCCGCTGCATCAGCGCCATAGAAAAGTTGTCCGCCCGCAGACTGGGCAGCGACAGGTTCACATGACGGCTCTCGCAGAAGGGCTCCAGCTGGTCGCACAGGTCAGTCAGCGGCGGATAGTCGCTGGTGCTGAGGGAGGACAGCGTTACCTCCTGATAGCCGGAATCGTTGCAGGAATCCAGGCAGTACTGTGCGCACAGGTCACGGCTGCGGTTGCGGACAGGGCGGTACACATAGCCCGCCTGACAGAAGCGGCAGCCCCGGATGCAGCCCCGGAACAGCTCCAGCATCACGCGATCCTGCACGATCTCGGTGCTGGGAACGATGGTATTTACCGGGAAATACGCCTTGTCCATGTCGCGGACGATGCGCTTGGTCACCACGGCAGGCGCGCCGTCACGGGGCGTGATGGCGCTTACCGTGCCGTCGTCGTGGTAGGAAATGTCGTACAGGCTGGGTACATAGATACCGTCCAGCTGAGCGGCGGCACGGAGAAACTCCGCCTTGCTCCAGCCCTCGCGCCGGGCCTTGCGGTGCAGCTCCACCAGCTCCACGGTGATGTCCTCGCCCTCACCCAAGCTGACAAGATCAATGAAATCGGCGATAGGCTCAGCGTTATACATGGCGGTGCCTCCGGCGATCACCAGCGGGGTCAGACCGTCACGCTGGGCGCTGCGGAGAGGAATCCCCGCCAGATCCAGCATGTTGAGGATGGCAGTGAAGGCCATCTCATACCCCACGGAAAAGGCCACGATATCGAAATTCGTGATAGGGTCGCCGGATTCCAGCGCAAAGAGGGGCATGCCCGCCTTGCGCATTTCCTCCTCCATGTCGCCCCACGGGGCAAAGACACGCTCGCACCACACGCCGTCCATATTGTTCATGACGCCGTAGAGGATCCGCATGCCCAGATTGGACATGCCGATCTCATAGGTATCCGGGAAGCAGAAGGCAATGCGGGTATCCACCTGCGCTTTATCCTTGATGACCGCGTTATATTCGCCGCCCACATAACGGGCAGGCTTCTGCACCCGTGGCAGGATGCGTTCCAGCTTTTTATCCACAGTCGTTCTCCTGTCGTATACTTGAATATCGTCTTATTTTACCTTCTTTGCGGCGGTTTGGCAACCCCTATTTACCGCGATGGTGTGCCACAGCAGCGCCGCCGATGCCAGCAGCAGGAAGGGGCTTCCTCCCTTCCACAGCGCCGCGGCCGCCGCCAGTGTCAGCAGCGCCGCCATGCCGAAGCTGACAACACCGGCGATCCGGTCGGCGGTGTACGGTTCTGTCAGCCACGCCAGAAGGTTCCACAGAACGCTGCCGCCGTCCAGCGGAAGGATGGGCAGCAAATTGAACACACCCAACACCAGCTGTGCGCCTGCAAACAGGTACAGCACCTCACACAGCCGCCCGCCATAGGCCAGCGGCAGCGCCAGCAGAAGGTTCGTCACAGGCCCGGCGGCAGCTGACAACAGCTCACCGCCGTAGGAGAGCCGTCCCGCCACCTGCATCTCCGCGCCCAGTGCCGTAATACGGACCGCGCTGATTCGCGCCCGCAGCCGCCGCAGCATCCCATAGTGTCCCAGCTCATGGCAAAGCGCCGCCAGCAGCAGCGCCGCCAGCAGCAGCGGTGAGGACAGCATCACGAACAGTGCCAGCAAAAGCGGCGCCGACGGCGAGACTTGTATCTTGACAGGCGTGTTATGTGACATAATAGACCGGATTCAGATAAATATTGTTCTGGTGCAGCTCAAAATGCAGGTGATAGCCGGTGGCGTCTCCGGTATCGCCCACCTCGGCAATGGGGTCGCCCATACGGACGGATTGCCCCGACGAGGCGTTGATGCGGCTGCAATGGGCATACAGGGTAGTATAGCCGCCCGCGTGGGTCACGATGATATACTTGCCCAGCTCCGTGCTCTCCGCAATGGCGGTAACGGTGCCGTCGGCAAAGGCGCGGATGATATCCCCCTTTTCACAGCCGATGTCCATGCCATAATGAAAGCGCTCTGTACCCTCCACGGGATGGTCGCGGAAGCCGAAGGCAGAAGTCACCGTGCCCTCCACAGGCTTCTGATAGTCGAAGCCCAGCACCTGCTGGAGCATGTTCACGATCTCCGGCGTGGTGCCATCGCCATAGACAACGGCGTTGCGGTCCAGTTCGTGACTGACCTGCGCTGTCTGGGAGCCAAACACCGCCACGCAGGCGTCGTTGATGGCATCGGCCAGATCATCGCCGCCGATGGCACGTCCCGCCGCGGAGAAGGCTGACACAAAATCGGTGTCCTCCCCCATCATGCGCAGCACCTCGCCGCCGTATTGCTGTGCCACGTCCGGCATGGTGAGCTTCACCAGCACCACTGCAAGCAGAATCGCGGCGCTGGCCAACAGCTGTATCATTCGCCGTGGGCTTCCGGATCTGGCGGGCTGCTGCCTCTTGCCGGGCTTTCCACTGGCGGCGGGCCGTCTGGAACGCGGCGGGGCAGGCGGCAGACGGGTGGACTGCACACGTTTTCCTTTCGTCATGGGACAACACCTCCTGCGTCCACTATATGCGCGGCACCCCGCGAAATATGCACTTGCCAAAGGATAAGGAGGAGTCCGGTATGGCGTACCGGGCTCCTCCTTATAGAATAATCTCTATTATTGCTCACTCTGCTTTTCAGGTTCATCGTAGGTATACTGCCGGATCTGCTCATACCACGCCTTTCGAGAATATGCGTCCCACGCTATCAGCACATGGCAAAAGCCAAACCGCGCCTCAAAATACGGGTCTATGCCAGATATACCCTCCAAGCAGAGATGATTGTTTTCCCCGCTAAGGTCATGGTCTAACACGGTAATTCCTTCCCGCAGGCTGGTCAGAAACGCATCCGTCGCATTTCCGTTCAAAAGGGCGATCCCCTCCGTGTTCAGCCTGTCACGCAGCGCGTCATCATACAACAGGATCGCCTTATCGTTATCGCCGAATCGTGTGTAAGAATACATCTGGAATCCCTGAAAAGTCATTACCGCAGATTCGATCTCCATATCTGTATCATAGGGATTTTCCGGGATACCCTTGTGCACATTCAGAAACCTTACGGAAAGACGCAGCGTATTGCCGTCGAAGCTCAGCAGGGAAAGCTCGGCGTCATGAAATTCAAATTGTGACAGCAGATCCTGTATGCAATACTTCATAGGTCGTTCTCCGGTGCGTTCATTTTCCCTGCGCCAGTAGGCGCAAGGCCTGTCCGATATTTTCCACCGGGAGGAGCGTCAGTCCCGGCAGCGGTTTCAGCTCACCTGCACGGTGGGCTGGGATCATGCACTTGGTAAAGCCGAGCCGATGTACCTCAGAGAGCCGTTGCTCCAGATGGTTGATGCTGCGTACCTCGCCGGAAAGACCGATCTCCCCTACCGCTGCCATGTCATCCGGAACGGCTTTGTCCAGATAGCTGGAGGCAATGGCCACCACCGCCGCCAGATCCGCCGCCGGTTCCTCCAGCGTCAGGCCGCCGATGATGTTCAGGTAGGTGTCGCACTGGCTGACCTTCAAGCCGCCCCGCTTCTCCAATACCGCCAGCAGCATGGAGGCCCGGTTATAATCAAAGCCATTGCTGGAGCGCAGAGGCTTTGTCCCCGCCGCAGGCGCTACCAACGCCTGCACCTCCGCCAGCACCGGCCGCGCGCCCTCCATGGCGCAGGTCACGCAGGTGCCCGGCGCGTCGGTGGGCCGTCCGGACAGCAGCATCTCAGAGGGGTTCTCTACTTCCTTCAATCCGCGATCCATCATCTCAAAAACACCGATCTCATTGGTGGTGCCGAAGCGGTTCTTCGCTGCCCGCAGGATGCGGTAGGTCATATGCTGGTCACCCTCAAAGTACAGCACGCAGTCCACCATATGCTCCAGCACCTTCGGCCCGGCGATGGCGCCCTCTTTATTGACGTGGCCGATCACGAACACCGTGATATTCTGGCTTTTCGCCAGCTGCATCAGTGTCAAGGTACATTGCTTTACCTGTCCGATACCACCTGGGATGCCGTCGCTGTCCTCGTTATACAGTGTCTGAATGGAGTCAACAATCAGCACGTCCGGCTTTTCCTGCTCCACACAGCCCAGCACGTCGCCCAGCTGCGTCTCTGACAGCACCAGCAGGTTTTCCGTATCCACCTGCAGGCGCTTGGCCCGCATCTTGAGCTGGCGGGTGGATTCCTCTCCGGACACATACAGCACCCGCCACGACTGACCCAACGTCTGACAAATTTGCAGCATCAACGTAGACTTACCGATACCGGGCGCACCGCCTACCAGCACCAGCGAGCCTTTCACCGCGCCGCCGCCCAGCACCCGGTCCAGCTCTCCCATTCCGGTGGAAAACCGGATCTCGTCCTCCGATTCCAACGCTGTGATCGGATACGCCTTCACAAGCCGTGGGGCGGAAGGGAGCTTTCCGCTGCCCTTGGGCTTTTCCGCCTTTTGCTCCACCATGCAGTTCCACGCACCGCAGACGGGGCATTTTCCCGCCCACTTGGGGCTTTCACTGCCGCACTCCGTGCAGAAATAGGTCGTTGTTTTCTTCATTCGTAGTTCACCTGTCTATTGATATTGCAGATAGCCGCAGCAGATGGCAGCGGCCAGCTTTGTCTGATACTCCGGCGATAAAAGCAGCCTTGTCTCGGCACTGTTGCTGAGGAAGCCGCATTCCACAAGGATAGCCGGGCAGTTCGCGTGAGCCATGATGTAAATATCACTGCCGATGGGCTTGGCGTTTTTTTCGTTCCCAACGTTGACGACGCTGTTCAGGGCCTGCTGTACCGCAGCGGCCCGCGCGTCGCTGTCTGTTACCTTTCCGTAGAATACCTGTGCGCCGTGTACCGACGGATGGCCGGGCAGCGTATTCTGGTGGATGCTGATGAGGCGTCCGTTGCTGACGCTGTTGATCAGCGCCACACGGTTTTTGGTATCGCTGACCTTCTCCTGCCGCAGCGTCGCACTGTCCGAATCGGCCAAGGAATCTGTCCCTGTCCGGGTCAGCACCGTTTGTCGGCCCATCAGCGCGAAAATATCCCGCAGCCGCAGCACGATGGCCAAATTGATATCATCCTCCGGCGTACCGTCCGCCGATACAGCGCCGCCGTCAGAGCCGCCGTGTCCCGCGTCCAGCACGATGATCTCGTCTGTTGTCATTTCGGTATAGGAGAAGGCCGGGACGGCAGGACGCCGCAGCGACAGCGACAATACCGTGACGGAGAGAAGCAGCAGTACAGCGGCGCCCAGTACGCGCCTTCGATGCAGCAGCAGGATCATCACAACACCCCTTTCAGGACAATCTATGATGCCTTCGCCGTTACTATGCATTGTATCACACAACGACTGGAAAAGGAATCCCCAGTTTGACCGGCGCAGCATATACTGGCATGAGCCATCTATGGCCGATCGATCATAAAAGGAGGAACACCTTGTTGTATATCGAACAGACCTTAGCCAGCAGAGCGGCCGCCGACGCGCCGGGACCCGCTGCTGCTCCGGCCGCGCCGTTTACGCCGGCCACGCCTGCCGCCGCAGGCGAAAGAGAGCGTACCGTCATGCCAATCAGTGAGACCGCGTGCAGCGGGAAGAACGGCAGTCTGCCGGGGACGTGTGCCCCCATGGCCTTCCCGTATATCCCCATGCAGGACATGAATCCCAAGCGCTACGACAACCGCGAAGCCTTACAGCGGGGCACGCTGTTTCCGGGGCTGGACCTTCCCTTCCACCGAGAGCTGAAGACCCGCTTCCCTGCCGCCAACACCCATCTTTCCGAGCTGATGGCGCTGGATTTCGCCATCGATGAGCTGGGACTCTATCTGACCACCCACCGGGACGATCAGGAGGCGCTGGCCCTGTACTGGAACTATATCCGCCTTGGGCAGGAGGGCCGCAGAAGATACGAAGAAATGCACGGCCCGCTGTTTCAGACCGACATCACGGAAGGCTCCTTCCGCTGGCTGGATGATCCGTGGCCCTGGGACGAAGGAGGGAACGAGTAATGTTTGTCTATGAAAAGAAATTGCAGTATCCGGTGAAAATCAAAAACACCAATCCGAAGCTGGCCGCGCTGATTATCAGTCAATACGGTGGCCCAGACGGAGAACTCGGTGCATCCCTGCGGTATCTCAGCCAGCGCTACTCCATGCCCTATCCGGAGCTGAAGGGCCTGCTGACCGACATCGGCACAGAGGAACTGGGGCACTTGGAGATGATCGGCACCATCGTGCACCAGCTGACCCGGAACCTCAGCGAAGAGGATATCAAGCAGGGCGGCTTTGACGCCTATTTTGTGGATCATACCGCCGGTGTCTATCCTACGGCGGCATCCGGATTCCCGTGGAACGCCGCATCTATGGCGGTCAAGGGTGACCTGATCGCCGACCTGACGGAGGATCTTGCCGCCGATGGTACGACTGCATAAGAACAACATATCATCAAAAAACGATAGGACAAGCTATTTCCAAAACATAAGCGTACCGCACAGGCGGCGCTTCTCAATCCCACACAGGGAGAACAGAAACGCCGCTTTTTTCATGCCCCCATGTTACGCAGTAGAGCAGGAAAAAGCCTTGCAGCAAGCGGCTTTTGGGGCGCGGTTTTGACGGGGTAAGGTGTTTATGCCTTTTCCCTCAAAAATGGCGTTCTACTGCGTAACAAAACCACAGCAAAGGAGTGATGAACAATGGCAGTTTTCCGTGTGGAACGAAACCGCGGCTATACCGTAATGAGCAACCACCATCTACGCAACAGGGGCTTGACCTTGAAAGCAAAGGGGCTATTGTCGCAAATGCTGTCCCTGCCGGAGGATTGGGACTATACCCTTGCGGGGCTGTCCCGCATCAATCGGGAGAAAATCGACGCGATACGCGAAGCGGTACGGGAGCTTGAAAAAGCCGGGTATATCGTCCGCAGCCGTGAACGCGACAAGAGAGGACGCTTGCGCGGCGCAGAATATGTAATCTTCGAGCAGCCGCAGACCCAGCCTGCATTGGATTTACCTACATTGGAAAATCCAACATTGGAAAAACCTATGTTGGAAAAACCTATGTTGGAAAATCCAACGCAATTAAATAAAGATATATCAAGAACTGATTTATCAAAAAAAGAGAAATCAAATACGGATATATCAAATACCCATTCCATTCCTATCCTTTCCCCTTACCCCTCACCTTTCACAGAGGACGCGGCAGAGCCGGAACGGAAAGGAACGGAAGCGAAAACACAGAGCGCAATAGAGATTTACAGGGACATCATCAAGGACAATATCGAGTATGACATTCTCATACAGAACCCGCACATGGATAAAGACCGACTGGACGAAATCGTTGACCTCATACTGGAAACGGTATGCACAGCGAGAAAGACGCTCCGCATTGCCGGGGACGACTATCCGGCAGAGCTTGTCAAAAGCAAGTTTATGAAGCTGACGAGCAGCCATATTGAATTTGTCCTTGACTGTATGCGGGAGAACACCACGAAGATCCGCAATATCAAGCAGTATCTGCGGGCGGTGCTGTTCAACGCCCCGTCTACCATCGACAGCTACTATACCGCCCTTGTCGCCCACGACATGGCAAGCGGCGCATGGGCGAAGCCGAAAGGCGGCATACCCGATTACACCTGCAACGAGGGCGAAAGCCTGTAAAACCAAAGGAGGACAAGACTATGAAGCAGGGCGCATTGTTTTTTGACGAAACCGCTGACCGCTACGACATCCGCTTTGACCTTGCCGATTACTACGGCGGGCTGCATTGCGGCGAGTGCTTGGAGGTATTCACAGGCGGCAAGTGGAAGCCGACCCGCATGGAGTACGGCGACAACTGGTATCTTGCGGGTGTCCGCGCCGAGGACTTGAACGGCTTGCTGGTGCGGATTTAAGCGGGGCGGCGCAGGCAGCGGACGCCCATTTTTTGCGCCCAAAAGCGGCGCAGCACATATCACCGCGAAAGGAGGACGGTAAATGCAAGATGAAATCAACGAAAAAGTCATTGCCTTATCCATAAGGACGACCAAGTTCACCGCCGAAATGCTGCAAAAATCCATTCGCTTCATGCTTTCACAAATCAAAAAGCAGTTGGATAAGCCGGTGCAGCACCACGGCAAGCAGACCCTAAAACAGCTTATGAAGCAGAACGCAGGCGTAAGCAGCATCGAAATCACTGACAGCAATATCAAAGCCTTTGAGAGTACAGCAAAGAAATACGGCGTTGACTTTGCGCTGAAAAAGGACGCGACGGAAAGCCCGCCCCGCTACCTTGTGTTTTTCAAGGGGCGCGACGCGGACGTTTTGACCGCAGCCTTTCAGGAGTTTTCCGCAAAGAAGCTGACACAGGAACAAAAGCCCTCGATCCGCAAGGCGTTAGCTGCCTTTAAGGACAAGTCGAAGCAGCTCAACGCTGACCGCCAAAAGGTGAAAAATCAGACAAGAGGGGGCATTGAGCGATGAAAAGCATAAATCTGAAAAAGCTGATACTTCCGAATCTGCCTTATCTGCTCTTTGTCTTTCTCTTTGATAAAGTGGGACAGGCGGCGCGGCTTGCGCCGGGGGCTGACCTCTCCGGCAAGCTGCTTTCTATTGGTGACGGCTTTGCCGCCGCCTTTTCCTCATTCGCGCCGAGCCTATACCCCGCAGATTTACTTGTGGGCGTTTTGGGCGCGGCACTGATCCGGCTTGTTGTCTACGTCAAAGGCAAAAATGCGAAGAAATATCGCCGTGGCGTGGAGTACGGCAGCGCGAGATGGGGCAGCGCCGACGATATACGCCCGTACATCGACCCGGTATTTGAAAACAATGTGCTGCTCACACAGACGGAACGGCTGATGATGAACAGCCGCCCGAAGCAGCCGAAATATGCACGGAACAAAAACGTGCTGGTGGTGGGCGGCAGCGGAAGCGGCAAAACCCGCTTTTTCGTCAAACCCAATCTGATGCAAATGCACAGCAGCTATCTCGTGTCTGACCCGAAAGGTACTCTCCTGCTCGAATGCGGCAAGCTCTTGGAGCGCGGCAGTCCGAAGCTGGGCGAGGACGG
Organism: bacterium; assembly: GCA_963640475.1. GTDB lineage: Bacteria > Bacillota > Clostridia > Oscillospirales > Oscillospiraceae > Vescimonas. Next base: position 15,404 of record CAVHYW010000036.1, read on the forward strand.
AAAGCCCGTTAGAAAAAACGGAAAGATCGTCTATGAGCCGTACCGTATTAAGGTGCTGAATACCATTAACTTCAAAAAGAGCATGAAATACAACCCTTTCGCCTATCTCCGCGACGAAAAGGATATTTTGAAGCTGGTAAACACACTGATTGCCAACACCAAGGGCAGCGGCGAAAAGTCCGGCGAGGATTTTTGGGTGAAAGCCGAGCGGTTGCTGTACTGTGCGTTAATCGGCTACATTCACTACGAAGCCCCGGACGCAGAGCGAAACTTTACGACGCTGCTTGAAATGATCAACGCAAGCGAAGCCCGCGAGGATGACAGCGAGTTTCAAAGCCCCGTTGACCTCATGTTTGAACGCTTGGAGGAAAAAGACCCGGAGCATTTTGCGGTCAAGCAGTACAAAAAGTTTCTGCTGTCTGCGGGCAAGACCCGTTCCTCGATCCTCATTTCCTGCGGTGCAAGGTTAGCCCCTTTTGACATTCGGGAGCTGCGGGAGCTGATGGAGAGCGACGAATTGGAGCTTGATACGCTGGGCGACAGAAAAACCGCGCTGTTCATCATCACCAGCGACACCGACCCCACCTTTGACTTTGTAACGGCAATGATCGTATCGCAGCTTTTCAATCTGCTCTGCACCAAAGCCGACGACGAATACGGCGGGCGGCTGCCCGTTCATGTGCGCTGTCTGCTGGACGAGGTAGCCAACATCACGATCCCCAATTTGGAACGGCTAATCAGCGTCCTGCGAAGCCGGGAAATCTCCGCTTGCCTTGTGGTGCAGGCGCAGAGCCAGCTAAAAGCCATCTACAAGGAACACGCCGACACCATCATCGGGAATTGCGACACAACCCTTTTCCTCGGCGGCAAGGAGAAAACGACGCTGAAAGAAATCTCCGAGGTTTTGGGGAAAGAAACGATTGACAGCTTCAACACTTCCGAAAACCGGGGGCGGGACGTTTCTCATGGGCTGAACTATCAAAAGCTCGGAAAGGAGCTTATGAGCCAGGACGAAATTGCCGTGATGGACGGCGGGAAATGTATCTTGCAGCTACGGGGCGTTCGCCCGTTCTTCTCCGACAAGTACGACATCACGAGGCACCCGAAATACAAATACCTTTCGGACTATGACAAGAAAAACACCTTTGACATCGAGAAGTTTTTGAAGCGGCAGCGACGCCCGGTAATCATCAAGCCGGATACCGTCTTTGACTATTACGAAATTGACGCAGCGGATTTACAGGAGGTTACGGAATGAACAGACGCATCCGAAAAAAGCGGGAAAAACAGCAGCTTGCGCGGGCGATCCGGGAGCTTGTCGCCCTTGCAGAGAAGCGGCAGCAAAAGCGGCAGGAAGCCATCGACCGCTTTCTGACCGCATACAGCGCATACCTTGCCAAGCAGGGCGGCGCGGAAAGGAGGACGCCGTGACGAACGCCTGCAAAACGCCGGAAGCAGTCATGCAGACGCTTATCACCGCTCTTGCCGCAGGGCTTGCGGTATGGGGTGCCGTGCAGCTTTTGGAGAGCTTTCAAAGCGGCGGTGAACGCCAGCGGGCGCAAGCTCTCGATCTCATTAAAGCGGGCGGCGAACTTGTCCGCACCGCCACTTGGGAGGTGATACCGCCATCAAGACCGTAAGCATCGGCTACATGGTACGCGCTCCTACCTTTGCACTTCCTATTCCCTTGCGGGCATTGCCCGCGCAGCCGCCTTTTTTGATGAGGGCGGCTTTTTTCATGCACAAAAATACAAACACAAAAATTCAAGAGCCGCAAAGCGGCAGAAAGTGAGGTCAATCTATGACATTTTTCAATTCGGCAGTAGACGTATTGCAGACCCTTGTGATTGCACTGGGCGCAGGTCTTGGCATTTGGGGCGTTATCAACCTCTTGGAGGGCTATGGTAATGACAATCCGGGCGCAAAATCGCAGGGCATGAAGCAGCTTATGGCGGGCGGCGGCGTGGCCTTGATTGGCGGCGTTCTCGTTCCCCTGCTCAAAGGGCTGTTCGGTTAAGCGGCGGTAATGTCCTATGCAGAGCATACTTGACGCGATTAACGAATGGATCAAGGAAATCCTGATCGGAGCGATCAACGGGAATCTGTCAACTATGTTCGGGGACGTAAACGAAAAGGTCGGTACGATTGCCGCCGAGGTAGGCAAGACCCCGCAGGGGTGGAACGCAAGCATATTTTCCATGATACAGGCGCTATCGGAAAATGTGATCGTCCCCATTGCGGGGCTTGTCATTACCTACGTTCTATGCGTGGAGCTTATCAGCATGGTAACGGAAAAGAACAATATGCACGATATTGACACGTTCATGTTCTTTAAGTGGTTTTTCAAAGCGTTCGTTGCGGTGTTTATCGTCACGCACACCTTTGACATCACGATGGCGGTATTCGACATGGCACAGCACATTGTTTCCGGCGCGGCGGGCGTGATCGGCGGCAGCACCAGCATTGATGTTGCCGCTGCGCTCTCGTCCATGCAAGCCGGACTTGACGCAATGGAAATCCCCGAACTGCTCTTGCTTATGCTCGAAACAAGCCTTGTCAGCCTTTGCATGAAAATCATGTCGGTGCTGATAACGGTTATTCTGTACGGGCGTATGATTGAGATTTACCTATACTGCTCCGTATCGCCTATCCCATTCGCCACCATGACAAACCGGGAATGGGGGCAAATCGGAAACAACTACTTAAAAGGCCTGTTTGCCCTCGGCTTTCAAGGCTTCCTCATTATGATATGCGTCGGCATCTACGCGGTTTTGGTAAACAACATGGTTATAGCGGACAATCTGCACACCGCGATATTCTCCATCGCAGCCTATACGGTGCTGCTTTGCTTTAACCTTTTGAAATCCGGCGCACTGGCAAAATCACTATTCCATGCACATTAAAAGGAGGTTTTCCATCACTAAGAAATACAGCGTTATTTACGCAGATCCCCCGTGGAGGTATGAGCGGAGCAAGGTGCAGGGGGCAGCGGAGAAGCATTATCCCACCATGAGCATTGACGAGCTGTGCGCCCTGCCCGTGCCGGAGCTGGCAGCGAAGGACTGCGCCCTGTTTTTGTGGGCGACCTTTCCGCAGCTTCCCGAAGCTCTGCGGCTGATCCGCGCATGGGGCTTTCGGTATCGGACGGTGGCGTTCGTTTGGCTCAAACGTAACCGCAAAAGCCCGTCCTGGTTTTACGGTATGGGCTACTGGACGCGCAGCAACGCGGAAATCTGTCTGCTGGCGACCAAGGGCAAACCCAAGCGGCAGTCGGCGGGCGTACATCAGTTTCTTATCAGCCCCATAGAGCAGCACAGCAAAAAGCCGGATGCAGCGCGGGAAAAAATCGTTGTCCTTATGGGGGATTTGCCCCGGATTGAGCTGTTTGCCCGACAGAAAACGCCGGGACGGGATATATGGGGCAACGAACTCCCAAACAGTATTGAAATGTAACGAAAGGAGATTTTTCTATGGCGTATGTACCCGTTCCCAAAGACCTGTCCCGCATCAAAACAAAGGTCGCTTTCAATCTCACGAAGCGACAGCTTATCTTCTTTGCGGCGGCGCTCCTTGTCGGATTGCCGCTTTTCTTTTTGCTCAAAGGCAGCACAGGCACAAGCCTTGCGGCGTTCGTGATGATCCTCGTTATGCTACCCTGCTTTCTGTTTGCCATGTACGAAAAGCACGGGCAGCCCCTTGAAACGCTGATTAAGAACATCATACAGACAAAATTTATCCGTCCGAAAGAAAGACCCTATCAGACGGAAAACTTCTATGCCGTCCTCGAACGGCAAAGACAACTTGAAAAGGAGGTATCGGCTATTGTCAACGGCAAACGCAAAACACGCAGGAAACAGGCGTAAGCTCACCCGCGCCGAGAAAAAGGAAATCGCCGCCCTGATCCGAGCGGCAAAGGGCGACGGAAAGGCGCACACCGCGCAGCAGACCATACCGTATCTTGCCATGTACCCGGACGGTATCTGCAAGGTTACGGAAAAGAAATACTCCAAGAGCATCGCTTACGACGACATCAACTACCAGCTTGCGCAGGCAGACGATAAGACCGCCATTTTTGAAAACTGGTGCGACTTTCTCAACTATTTTGACGCGACCGTTAGTGTGCAGCTTTCCTTTATCAACCGGGGAACGCGCAGCGGCGGCGCGAAGGAGGTCGTTGCGATCCCCGCACAAAATGACGCTTTCAATTCCATCCGCACCGAGTACGCGGATATGCTGAAACATCAGCTTGCAAAGGGCAACAACGGCTTTGTGAAGTCAAAGTACATTACCTTTTCCGTGGAAGCGGACAATCTGAACGCGGCAAAGGCGCGGCTTGCCCGTATTGAAACCGACATACTGAATAATTTTAAGGTGCTGGGCGCAGCCGCCCGCCCCATGACGGGCTATGAACGGCTAGAAGCCCTGCACAGCGTATTCCACCCGGAGGGCGAGCCGTTCCGTTTCTCTTGGGACTGGCTCACCCCGTCGGGGCTTACCACAAAGGACTTTATCGCTCCGTCCTCGTTCCGTTTCGGCGAGGGCAGATATTTCCGCATGGGACGCAAAATCGGCGCGGTCAGCTTCCTTGAAATCCTTGCGCCGGAGCTGAACGACCGTATGCTTGCGGACATTCTCGACCTTGAAACGGGGATCGTCGTCAATCTCCATATCAAGAGCATCGACCAGACCGAAGCCATCAAGACCATTAAACGCAAGATAACCGACCTTGACAAAATGAAGATCGAGGAACAGAAAAAGGCGGTACGCAGCGGCTACGATATGGACATCATCCCCTCTGACCTTGCCATGTTCGGCGGCGAAGCGAAAAACCTCTTGCAGGACTTACAGAGCCGCAATGAGCGAATGTTTCTCCTGACTTTCCTTGTGGTAAATATGGCGGACACGAAGCGAAAGCTGGAAAATGACATATTCGCAGCGGCAGGCATCGCGCAGAAATACAACTGCGCTCTCACCCGCCTTGACTACCAGCAGGAGGCGGGGCTGATGTCCTCTGTTCCGCTGGGCGAGAACCTGATCCCCATCCAGCGGGGGCTTACCACATCAAGCACTGCGATTTTCATTCCCTTTATCACGCAGGAGCTTTTTCAGCAGGGCGCGGCACTCTATTACGGGCTGAACGCCCTGTCAAGCAATATGATCCTCTGTGACCGCAAGCGGCTTAAAAATCCCAACGGGCTGATCCTCGGCACCCCCGGAAGCGGCAAGAGCTTTGCGGCGAAGCGGGAAATCACAAACGCTTTTCTCATTACCGACGACGACATCATTATCTGCGACCCGGAAGCGGAGTATTACCCCCTTGTGCGCCGCCTGCACGGACAGGTGATCCGCATTTCCCCCACAAGCACCCAGTATGTCAACCCTATGGATATTAACCTCAATTACAGCGAGGACGACAACCCCCTTGCGCTGAAAAGCGACTTTCTCCTTTCCCTCTGTGAGCTTGTCATCGGCGGCAAGGAGGGGCTGATGCCCGTGGAAAAGACCGTCATTGACCGCAGCGTAAGAAACGTGTACCGCCCGTTTTTAGCCGCCCCCGACCCGGCGAAAATGCCGATCCTCGGCGACCTTTACGACGAGCTTTTAAGACAGCCGGAGCCGGAAGCGGCGCGGGTGGCGGCGGCATTGGAGCTTTACGTTTCGGGCAGTTTGAATGTCTTTAACCACCGTACCAATGTGGAGCTTTCAAACCGCCTTGTCTGCTTTGACATCAAGCAGCTTGGGAAGCAGCTTAAAAAGCTGGGGATGCTCATTGTGCAGGATCAGGTGTGGAACAGAGTAACCATAAACCGGGCTGAAAAGAAATCCACCCGCTACTACATGGACGAGTTTCATTTGCTCCTCAAAGAGGAACAAACCGCCGCTTATTCCGTGGAGATTTGGAAGCGTTTTCGTAAATGGGGCGGGATCCCAACCGCCATCACACAGAATGTCAAAGACCTTTTGAGCAGCCGCGAAGTTGAGAATATCTTTGAGAACAGCGATTTTGTCCTCATGCTCAATCAGGCGCAGGGCGACCGGGAAATCCTTGCAAGGCAGCTCAATATCTCCCCGCAGCAGATGAAATACGTTACCCATACCGAAGCGGGCGAGGGGCTGATCTTCTACGGAAACGTGGTGCTGCCTTTCCTTGACCGTTTTCCGCCAAATACCGAGCTATACCGGGTAATGACGACCCGCCCGGAGGAAGTGGGCGGCACATGAGATTAGACACCATCATCAACCGCGACGCGCTGTGCGCCCTGCGGGAGCTGCCCGCCGAAAGCGTCCATTGCTGCGTCACAAGCCCGCCCTACTACGCCCTGCGGGATTACGGCATGGACGCGCAGATCGGGCGGGAGGACACGCCGGAGCAGTACATCGCAAGGCTTGTCGAGGTTTTCCGTGAGCTGAAACGGGTGCTGCGCCCGGACGGTACGTTTTGGCTGAACATTGCCGACACCTACTGCGGCACAGGCAGCAAGGGCGCCTACACTGACCCGAAAAACCCGAAAGGCAGAAACGGGCAGAGCCTGTCCCTTGCAAGACGGGCGGCAGGCTGCAAGCAAAAGGATTTAATCGGTATTCCGTGGCTTTTAGCCTTTGCCCTGCGCTCTGACGGGTGGTATCTGCGCAGCGCGATTATTTGGCAGAAGGACAACCCCATGCCCGAAAGTGTGCGGGACAGACCGAGCCGCTGCTATGAGAACGTCTTTTTGCTTACGAAGTCAAAGAGCTATTACTATGACGCCGCCGCCATTGCGGAACCCATCGCCCCCACCACGGCGGCGCGATACCGGGGCGGGCGCAGCGCGGGACACAAATACGACGGCGAGGTACCCGGACAGGGCAAGGTGCAGGGCATCAACCGGGCGCGGACAGGCGGCTACTACGATGAAGCCCTCATGCCGACCACGCGGAATAAGCGGGATGTATGGCATATCAACACCGTACCCTACAAGGGCGGGCATTTCGCCGCGTTCCCGCCGAAGTTAGCCGAAACGTGCATACTGGCGGGCTGTCCCAAGGGCGGCATTGTGCTTGACCCGTTTTTCGGCAGCGGCACGACAGGGCTTGCGGCAAAAAGCCTTGACCGCCATTACATCGGCATTGAACTGAACTATGACTATTGCACCCTTGCAAGGGCGCGGATCGGAGGTGAAACGAATTGAGCAAAAAGCTGAAACCCCGCGATAAAATTACGCAGAAAATGAGCCGGGACGGACTTATCGAGGTCAACGAAACCGCAGGCACCGCCGAGCTGGTCAGCGGGCGCGAGCAGGACGCGGATTTTTCCAAGCAGCCCGAACAGGCGGCGCAGGAAGCTGTGCAGCAGCTTCCGCACCCATCCGGCGACGCGGCAGTTCGTCCCCATACCCCGGAGCTTTCTCCGAAGCGGGACGACGCCGCAGCCGAGTGTGTTTTGGAGCATATCGACGCTGCCCATACCCGCGCAGCATCCAAAAAGGCGATAAAGCGGGCGCAGCGGGAAGCGGCGGCAAAAACAAAGACCTCACGCCTGCAATTCACCGAGGAAGAACGGGCGACGCCGGAGCTTCAAAAGGCGATCCGCAAATCGGAAAGAGCCGCCGACCGCTTGGACGAAGCGCGGGCGGCTATTCCGAAAAAGAAAGTCTTGACAAAAGAGCGCACCTTTGACGAAGCCGCAGGCAAGGGCAAAACCCGCCTGCGCTTTGAGGAAAAGGAAAAGCCCATACCGGGCGGCAGGCAGCAGCATAACCCCCTCTCCCGCCCCGTGCAGGAGGTCGGCGTTTTCGTCCACAATAAGATACATTCCGTTGAAAAGGACAACTCCGGCGTGGAGGGAGCGCACAAGAGCGAGGAATTAGCCGAGCGCGGCATCCGGGCGGGGGCGCGGCAGGTGCGAAAGAGCCGCCGCAGACACAAGCTGAAACCCTACCGGGCGGCGGCAAAAGCGGAAAAAGCCGCATTTAAGGCAAACGCCGATTTTCAGTATCAAAAGGCGCTGTACGACAACCCGCAGCTTGCCGCGTCTAACCCCGTTTCCCGGTTTTGGCAGAAACAGCAGATCAAGCGGCAGTATGCAAAGGCGGTACGAACGGGCGGCGCAAAATCCGCAAGGAAAGCCGCAGAAAACACCCGCAAGGCAGCGAAGAAAACCGCCGAAGCGACGAAAAAGACCGCCGCCTTTGTAGGGCGGCATTGGAAAGCCTTTCTGATTGCCGGGTGTGCGCTGCTCCTGCTTATCATGCTGATGTCCGCCATTTCCTCCGGCTCTGCTCTTTTTTCGGGGCTTGTCAACGGCGTAATCGGAACCTCTTACACATCGGAGGACAGTGACCTTGTAGCGGTGGAAAACAATTATGCGGCAAAGGAAAACGATCTGCAAAGCAGGATAGACAATATCGAGCGCGATTATCCGGGCTATGACGAATACCGCTACGACCTTGCGTACATCGGGCATAACCCCCATGAATTAGCGTCCTACCTGACCGCCCTGTTGCAGAGCTACACCCCGCAAAGCGCACAGGCAGAGCTCGACCGCATTTTCAATCTGCAATACAAGCTGACCGTCACGGAAGAAATCGAGGTGCGCTACCGCACGGAACGGCGCACAGGCAGCTACACGGACGCGGAGGGCAACACCCATACCTATACCTACACCGTTGAAGTCCCCTATAACTATTACATTCTCAATGTAACGCTGACAAACAGACCCATATCCTCTTTTGTATCGGAGCTGCTAACGCCGGAGCAGCTTGAAATGTACCGTGTCTATTTGCAAACAAGCGGCAACAAACCCCTCGTTTTTGGCGGCGGCTCTGCGGACACTTCCGCGTCCGAGGATTTAAGCGGCGTTACCTTTGTCAACGGCACCCGCCCCGGCAACACCGCCCTTGTGGATATAGCGAAATCGCAAGTCGGCAACGTGGGCGGGCAGCCCTATTGGAGTTGGTACGGCTTTGACAGCCGCGTGGCTTGGTGCGCCTGCTTCGTGTCCTGGTGCTACGGACAGGCTGGACTTTCCGAGCCGCGCTTTGCGGGCTGTC
>CAVHYW010000037.1:0-23999 GCA_963640475.1 bacterium
TCTACAAGGGCCTGAAGCCCGTGTACTGGTGCCCCCACGACGAGACGGCGCTGGCGGAAGCCGAGATCGAGTATAACGACGATCCCTGCACCACCGTCTATGTCAAGTTCCCCATGAACGACGATCTGGGCAAGATGGGCAATCTGGATCACAGCAAGCTGTTCTTCGTGATCTGGACGACTACCGTCTGGACGCTGCCCGGCAACCTTGCCATCGCCCTGCACCCCGACGAGAGCTATGTGGTGGTCAAGGCCCCCAACGGCGAAATGTATATCATGGCCGAGGCCCTGACCGACAAGGTCATGAAGATTGGCGGCTTCGATAGCTATGAAATTCTGGAGAGCCATCCCGGCTCCTTCTTTGAGAATATGCTGGCTCAGCATCCCTTCCTGCCCAAGACCTCCCGTCTGGTGCTGGCGGATTACGTCACCATGGATTCCGGTACCGGCTGCGTCCATACCGCGCCCGGCTTCGGCGCCGACGACTATCTGACCTGCAAGCGCTACGGCATGGACATGGTGGTGCCCGTGGACGATCAGGGCAAGCACACCGCCTACGCCGGCAAGTACGAGGGCATGACCACCGACGAGTCTAACCCCGTCATCCTTCAGGACATGAAGGACAACGGCTCCCTCTTTGCCAGCGAGGACATCGTCCACAGCTATCCCCACTGCTGGCGCTGCAAGCAGCCCATCATCTTCCGTGCCACACCTCAGTGGTTCTGCTCTGTGGATTCCTTCAAGGATGACGCCATCGCCGCCTGCGAGGATGTCCGCTGGGTGCCCGGCTGGGGCAAGGACCGCATGCGTTCCATGATCCTGGAGCGTACCGACTGGTGCATCAGCCGCCAGCGCCGTTGGGGTCTGCCCATCCCCGTGTTCTACTGCAAGGACTGCGGCAAGCCCGTCTGCACCGAGGAGAGCATCAAGGCTGTGGCCGACCTGTTCGAGAAGAAGGGCTCCAACGCGTGGTTCGACATGGAGGCCGAGGATATCCTGCCCAAGGGCTTCACCTGCCCCCACTGCGGCAAGTCCACCGGCTTCGAGAAGGAGACCGACACGCTGGACGGCTGGTTCGACTCCGGCTCCACCCACTTCGCCGCCATGGAGCGGGATCAGGGCTTCTGGCCCGCCACCATGTATATCGAGGGTCTTGACCAGTACCGCGGCTGGTTCCAGTCCTCCCTGCTGGTGGCTGTGGGCGCGCTGGGCCGCGGCGCTCCGTTCAAGGAGTGCGTCACCCACGGCTGGACCGTGGACGGCGAGGGCAAGGCCATGCACAAGTCCCTGGGCAACGGCATGGACCCGGCGGAGATCTTCAACAAGTACGGCGCGGACCTGCTGCGCCTGTGGGCGGGCAGCTCCGACTATCACGTGGACGTGCGCTGCTCCGACGAGATCTTCAAGCAGCTGAGCCAGAACTATCTGAAGTTCCGCAACACCGCCAAGTTCTGCTTGGATAATCTGGTGGGCTTCAACGCCGACGAGCTGGTGCAGCCCGCTGACATGCTGCCGCTGGACAAGTGGGCCGTCACCCGCCTGAACGATCTGATCGCCAAGGTGTTCGCCGCCTATGACAATTATGAGTTCCATGTGGTGTCCCACATGGTCAACGACTTCTGCGTCGTCGATCTCAGCTCCTTCTATTTCGATATCCTGAAGGATCGTCTGTACTGCGACGCCGCCGAGGGTCTGGAGCGCCGCAGCGCACAGACCGCCCTGTTCCTGATTCTGGATGCCATGACCCGTCTGTTCGCCCCCATTCTGGCCTTTACCTGCGATGAGATCTGGCTGGCCATGCCTCACCGCAGCAGCGACGATGCCCGGAACGTGCTGTTCAACGAGATGGTGCAGCCCTATACCGAGTACGCCCTCAGCGAGGACGAGATGGCCAAGTGGAGCCACATCGCCGCCCTGCGCAACGCCGTCAACGGCGAGCTGGAGCAGGCCCGCGCCGCCAAGACCATCGGCAAGAGCCTTGAGGCGGAGGTCGACCTGACCGTCGGCGCCGAGGATACCTTCCTGACCGAGATGGACAGCGCCATGCTGGCCGATCTGCTGATCGTGTCTCAGGTGCGCGTGGAGGTGGGCGACGCCCTGACCGTGGCTGTCCGCCCCGCCAACGGTGCTAAGTGCCTGCGCTGCTGGAAGGTGCTGCCCACCGTGGGCAGCGACGCGGAGCATCCCGAGCTGTGCCCCCGCTGCGCCGCTGTGGTGAAGAACTTCCCCGATTTGGTGTAAGCGCCGCATATTGAGTGCCCTGTACGTTTGCCGTGCCGAGGCTTGCGGTGGTAACTCGTTGTGTCTGCCGTTTCGCAGCCCCCTTCGGGCCATGCGAAACGGGACACTTCCTTGCGTGTGGTCACGCTTGATCCGCCGCTGGCGGCGCTGTGACCTCACGCCCCGCTGCGCCGCTGTGGTGAAGAACTTCCCCGATTTGGTGTAAAGCAAACAAAAAATGACGTTGGCTAAGCCAACGTCATTTTTTTATTTGCAATTGAATCGCGCGATCCGCGCGGGCGGTCACAGGATGAAGCCGCCGTCCACCGTCAGCACCTGTCCGGTGATGAAGCTGGCCTTATCCGATGCCAGAAACGCCGCCGCGTGGGCGATATCCTCCGGCGTGCCGAGACGGCGCAGAGGCGTCTCCTCCGCCAGCTGCGGCAGCACCTCCGGCGGCAAGGCATTCAGCATATCGGTCCTGATAACGCCGGGGGCAATGCAGTTGACCCGGATGTGGGTGGGCGCCAGCTCCGACGCCAGCGAACGGGTCAGACCGATCAGCGCCGCCTTGGTGCAGGAGTAGGTCACCTCGCAGCTGGCGCCCCGCTGGCCCCAGATGGAGGAGATGTTGATGATGCAGCCCTCATGCTCGTGGAGCATGGCGGGCAGCACCGCCTGAATGGCATGGTACGCACCGTCCACATTGGTGGAGAAATACCTGTGCCACATCTCGTCGGTCACGTCCTGAAACAGAGCCTGTCCCGCCACTCCGGCGTTGTTCACCAGCAGCGACACCGGCCCCCACTTTTTCTCAACGGCACGCACCACGGCCTGCACCTCATACCGCCGAGACACGTCCGCCTGACAGATCATGGTCTCGTGTCCCCTCACCGCCAGCTGGTCGGCAAGACTCTCGGCGCAGTCCCGCCGCTCCCGGTAGTTGATACAGACCTTCCAGCCCTGATGGGCCAGCTCACGGGCCACCGCCCGGCCGATACCCCGGCTGGAGCCGGTGACAAGCGCGATCTTTTCCATTTCTCTTCCTCCTTGCGACACAGTGATATTTGTCTCCCATTTTACCCTAAAACTCCGCCCGGCGCAAGGATACCGTTGCCTTTGGCTGCGGTTCTTGATAAAATGGTAATATCTCATAAAATTCTTAGAAGTTTTTGTCAGTATGATACCGGATATTTCTGCAAAGGAGACGGCCTATGCGTATTTTGGTAGCCGAGGACGAAAAGCACCTGAACCGCATCATCAGCGAAGCCCTCACCGACGAGGGATACAGTGTGGACAGCTGCTTCAACGGCGTGGAGGTGCTGGAGCACATGACCTGCGCCCAATACGATGTGCTGGTACTGGACATCATGATGCCCCGGATGGACGGCCTTGAAGTGGTGCGCCGCCTACGGGGCGAGGGCAATGCCACGCCGGTGCTGTTCCTCACCTCCCGCGACAGCATCGAGGACAAGGTGACCGGACTGGAATCCGGCGGCGACTACTACCTGACCAAGCCCTTCGCCTTTCCGGAGCTGCTGGCGGTGGTGCGGGCCATGGCCCGGAAATACACCGGCAACCGCTCCAACACCTATACTGTGGCCGACCTGACGCTGGACAGCGCCGCCCACACCGTTACCCGCGGTGGCCGGGACATCAAGCTGACCGCCAAGGAGTTCGCCCTGCTGGAGTACATGGTGCGCAACAAGGGCGTGGTGCTGTCCCGGGAGATGATTGAGAACAACCTCTGGAACTATGACTACGAGGGCGGCACCAATGTGGTGGACGTGTATGTGGGCTACCTCCGCAAGAAGGTGGACGCCGGTGCGTCGCAGAAGCTGATCCACACCGTATGGGGCACCGGCTGGGTGCTGAAGGAGGAATGACCGATGTCCGCAAAGCTGAGACTGACCGCGTGGTTCACGCTGATGATGCTGTTGCTGTGCGCCGCCACGCTGACCTTCGTGTTCGTGATAAACGGCAGCGCCGTGGCCGACGATCCCCAGAGTCAGCTGATCGACCGGGTGGACAAGAACGCCCGGAAGGTGGAGTTTGAGAACGGCCGCTTCGAGTGGGAGGATCTGAAATTCTACCGCCGGGGCGTCAGCTGCTGGGTCTGCGACGAGGACGGCACGTTCTTACAGGGCGTGCGGCCTGACGGTCTGCCGGAGCTGCCGCCGGAGGACGGCGCGCTGCGCACCGTTTCCGGCGGAGACGGACAATATTATATGTATGACGTGTATGTGGACATGGACGTGACGGGCCTGTGGATACGGGGCGTCATCTCTACCGAGAGCCGCAGCGGCGTCATGCACACCATCAATATCCTGACGGCGGTGCTGCTGCCCTGCCTTCTGGTGGTGACGGTGGCCGGCGGCTGGGGCATCGCCCACCTGACCTTCCGCCCCATGGAGCAGATCATCGGTGCGGCGGACGCCATCAACGATGACCGGGACCTGTCCGCCCGCATCGGATTGAAGAAAGGCCCCATCGAAATGCGACGGCTGAGCCGCTCCTTCGACAGTCTGTTTGCCCGGCTGGAAAAATCCTTCCATGCCGAGCGGCAGTTCACCTCCGACGCCAGCCATGAGCTGCGCACGCCCATCACCGTCATTCTGGCGGAGTGCGACCGGGCCAAGCGGAAGTGCGAGACCAAGGAGGACTTCCTCCAGTCTATCGGCGTCATTGAGGAGCAGGGCCAGCATATGTCCCAGCTGGTGCAGGAGCTGCTGGGTCTGACCCGTTTGCAGCAGGGCACCACCCGTTACCCCTTGCAGCGTGCCGATGTCAGCGGCTTTGTCACCGCCTGCTGCGAGGAGTTCCTGCCTGCCGATGACCGGGGCATCACCCTGACCACCGATATCCAGCCGGAGGTGCAGGCCACCTTCAACCCCTCCCTCTTGCAGCGGGCCGTCTATAACCTGCTGCAGAATGCCTATAAGTACGGCAAGCCCGGCGGCCACATCACCGTGACGCTGCGGGCGGCCGGACACGGCGCCGCGCTGTCGGTGGCCGACGACGGCATCGGCATCGCGCCGGAGGATCAGGAGAAGATCTGGCAGCGATTCTGGCAGGCAGACCCCTCCCGGGGCGAGGATGGCGGCAGCGGTCTGGGCCTTTCCATGGTGCAGGAGATCGCCGCCTTCCACGACGGACGGGCCACGGTGGACAGCACCCCCGGTGAGGGTAGCACCTTTACCATCACGCTGCCCAAGCGGTAAAAATTTTTCGCAGTTCAAAATTTATTTAAATTCCTTTCATACTTTTCTTAAAGTTTCCGGTTATGCTATACCCATAACAGGAAAACAACCAGAGCTTGAAAGGAGTTTCTACGATGAAAACGATGAACGATATGACCTCTCATGTGATCGACCCTCAGGTGGCCGTGGCCGCCGCCGTGCTGTACGGCAACCTCCGCAACCGCGAGGTTCTGTCCGCCGATGTGTCCTACACGGATGGCCTGTACGAGGTGCTGCTGCACAGCGAGTGGATGGACTATGACTGCTATGTGGACGCCTCCAACGGCGAGGTGCTTGGCTTTCAGTCCCAGCCTGCGGAAGAGACCCTCGGCGCGTAAGATCCCTCAGAAGCAATAAAAATATCCTCTCCCAACGGGAGAGGATATTTTTTGTGAGAATGTTTACGACGACAGGTGACGGCCAAAGTTGCCGCCCACCCGGACGCCCTCCTGCAATATATAGAAGGCGTGAGGATCGATCTCATGCAGGGCCATCTGCACCGACATCACCTCGTACTTGTTCAGGCACACGCACATCACATGCACCTGTTCGTGGGAATAGCCGCCCCGGCCCTCCCACAGGGTGAAGCTGCGGTCCAGCTTTTCCAGAATGGTCTGGTTCAGCCGCTCGGGATCCTCCTTGGTGAAAATGATCATCTGGACAGAGATGTTCTGCTGGTGCAGGCGGTCCAGAAACAGCGCCTGAAACACCACATAGATGGCGGAATAGATGGCGGTGCTCAGGTTGAACAGTATCGCGCACAGGACATACAGCGCCGTATTGAAGGTGATGGAGAAGCGCCCCACGGTGAAGCCGGTGCCCTTCTTGCTGAGATACAGGCCCAGCACGTCCAGACCGCCGGTAGAGCAGCCGCAGGTCAGGATCAGGCCGCTGGAAAATCCGCTGAGGATGCCCGCCACCAGACAGGAGGTCAGCTTGTCAGCGATAATGGGCGTCTCCGGCGAGGGGATCACCGCCAGCGCGATGGAGTTGACCACCGTTACCACCGTCATGCGGATCACAAAGCCCCGGCCCAGCGTGCGCCATGCCAGCCAGATCAGCGGCAGGTTCACCAGCAGGTACAGCACGCCCGCCAGATCCACAGGGGTCTTCAGTCCCAGCCGGTCCACCACCAGCGTGCGGATCACCTGGCACAGTCCGTAGAGACCGCCGCTGTACATGCCCTGCGGCACCACAAACAGATTGATGGACACCGCCAGCAATATACCGCCCAGCACGCCCATGCCCAGACGCAGCCATTTATTCTGTTGCGCTTTTTGCAGCATACGTCACGTCGCTTCCCTTCCGTATCTATGTAAAATCAGGTTTGTCACTTTTGCTGGGCAATTATAATATATACCATAGGGGTTGTCAAGCAATTTCCGCACTTTTACAGCGTAAAACGCAGGCGGTCATACAGCCGCTGCCGCGCCCGGCGCAGACAGCGGGACACGGTGGATTTGTTGACGCCCAGCTGCCGGGAGATGTCGGTGACGGACAGCTCCTGCTCATATTGCAAACGCAGCATTTCCCGCTGACGGGGCGTCAGCTCCGCCAAAGCGTCAGGAAGCCGCCTGCGCAAACGGCGCAGCCGCTGACTGTTGTCGCCGTCGCCCTGCCGCCATTGGGCCAATTGTGCATAATCAAACAGTATATCTTTCATCCCGGCAATAGCTCCTGTCGTAGTATCCCGCCGCCAGACGCTGGATATGGCGGCACTGCTGCAGCATGGGCTGCAGATCCAGAATACGCCGGTGCAGCGTGAAGCGCTCGTCCTCCCCCTCCGCGGCGGCCTCCTCCCGCCGCAGCTGGGCGATCCGGCGGGACAGCAGCTCCGCCGAATAGGCGTATTCCTGCGATAATTGTAGAAGTGTCATGTGTTCCCTCCCCTTTTTCGGTGACTGTGCGGAAAAGTGTGTGATTTTTCTCCGTCATTTTGTGAAAGTTTTTGTTGACAAATGAAATGACTTCTGCTAATATAATCTTCGCTGGTAGCATGCTGGTGTAGCTCAGCTGGTAGAGCAGCTGATTTGTAATCAGCAGGTCGGGGGTTCGAATCCGTCCACCAGCTCCAATTTTATATGGGGGATTTCCCGAGTGGCCAAAGGGGACAGACTGTAAATCTGCTGGCAACGCCTTCGGTGGTTCGAATCCACCATCCCCCACCAGAAAAACCGTCTTGCTTTGCAAGGCGGTTTTTCAATTAAATCCGCCCTTCGGGCGGGTGAAATCAGCCTTACGGCGATGAAATCCGCTGGCGCGAATGAAATCGCTGCGGCGATGGGCGGATTTGATTTCATCGAAAGGGCTCACTTTCGATTTCATCTGAGCGCAGCGAAGATTTCTTTGCACGCTGCGCGTGCAATTTCATGTTGTCCTCTTTTTGGTGGCATGTTACAATACAAATGAGGTGAGTTTACATGGCATCCGAAAACAAGTTAGCAGACCTTTCTATGGATTTCGCTGTGAACACCCTTACGCTTTGCGATTCCGTAAAGGGACATTATTCTCTGGTCAACCAGTTGGAGCGCTCTGCTACGTCTATCGGCGCAAATATCCGCGAGGCAAGATATGCCCACGGGCGGGCAGACTTTATCGCGAAACTGCAAATTGCACTGAAAGAGTGCTATGAAACTGAATATTGGCTGGAACTGCTGGAAAAGGCACATCTGGCTGAATCGGACGCTGTGCATCCCCTATTACACGATTGCGGTGTGATCCGCCGCCTCCTTATCGCCTCCCTGAATACCGCCAAGAGCCGCTGACCACGACCGCCCTTCAGGCGGTTTTCTTTTTTCTCCCCTCCTCTCTCCCTATCACACAAGTTTCTTGGCAACAAGGTCATATTATCACAAGTTTTCTGGTTTGTCAAGCGCAAATCTACAAGTTTCTTGTTTTTATTCTTGACACACCTCTTTCGCTCCTGTAAAATAGAGAGCAAGAAAACAAGAAGCTTGTAAAAGGAGGATACCCCATGAGCTTTGGCGAGCAATTGCGCAGGCGGCGCGAGGAGCTGGGCATGAGCCGGGACACGCTGGCGGAAAAGCTGGGTGTCAGCCGCAGCGCCATCGGCAACTATGAGACCGGCGTCAGCTCACCCAGGGAGGACGTGCTGCTGCGGCTGTTCGATGCCCTTCAGGTGGACCCCAACTACCTGTACCGGGGCGCGTTCCGCCACGCCTTCACCTGCTCCGGCGAGGAACAGCGGATGGTGGAGAAATACCGTGCCCTGCCGCTGGCCGGGCGGCAGATGGTGCACGCCGTGCTGGACGGCCTGTCGGACTTGCAGGAGCAGTGGCGGCAGGATGCCCCGGCGGACAACGTCCGCACCATCCCGCTGTACGCCTCCCCTGCCGCCGCAGGCTTTGCCGCGCCGGTGTTTCTGGAGGACTACGAACTGATTCCCGTCGCGGGCGACGTGCCCATGGGCGCGGAGCTGGCTGTGCGGATCCAGGGCGACTCCATGGCGCCGTGGATCGATGACGGCGCGGTGGTCTATGTGAACCACGATCCCCTGCAAAATGGCGACGTGGGCATTTTCTGCGTGGACGGAGACATGCTGTGCAAGCAGTATTACCGCGACCCGCTGGGCATGGTGTACCTGTTCTCCCTGAACCGGAAACGCGCCGATATGGACGTGGTGTTCCATCAGGGCAGCGGCCGCAGCCTTACCTGCTTCGGGCGGGTGATGATGCACGGCCTTCCGCTGCCGGAATAAAATCCCTTCTCTGCGGACATAATGCAGTCATTCCATATTGAATAAAGGAGTGTGCTGCTATGTACGCAAACGTGAACCAGAAGGCCTGCATCCAGTGCGGCCTGTGTCCCAGCATCTGTCCGGAGGTATTCTCGCTGGACGACGGCGCGCCCGCCCACGCCATCACCGATCCCGTGCCGGAGGACTGCCGCCTGACGGCGAAGGAGGCCGCCGACAGCTGCCCCACCGGAGCCATTGAGGTGCGAGGGTAAACACAATTAAAGCCTCCCCTGTGTAAGGGGAGGTGTCAATGCGAAGCGTTGGCGGAGGGGTTGTCCGTAATCCCCCAGTCACCTTCGGTGACAGCCCCCTTTACACAAGGGGGCCTTGTTTTACACCCTCCAAAAATCTCGCCAGATCCCGCAAAATAATACTTTACAACCTTGATTTTCTGTGATATTCTATTTAGGCACGTTAATGTGCATGATTATGGCCGTCCGGCTTCGTTATGCGGATCATTCACCTGTCCCACGACGCAGCGGCACGGCAAAATACAAGAAAGGTGGAAACACACTATGATGCTGAAAGACCAGAAGACCGCGATTATCGAGAACAATCGCACCCACGCTACCGACACCGGCTCCCCTGAGGTGCAGGTCGCCATTCTGACCGAGCGTATCAGCCAGCTGACCGCTCACCTGAAGGTCCACCCCCACGACTTCCACAGCCGCCGCGGTATGCAGATGATGATCGGTAAGCGCCGCCGTCTGCTGGACTATCTGGCTAAGAAGGACATCGAGCGTTATCGTGCCCTGATCGCCAAGCTGGGTCTGCGTAAGTAATTTGTTGAAACAGGGTGATGTGCGCACGCGCATCACCCTTCTTTCACGTTTTGCCGTCTGTGCCAAGACCGGCCTTTAGCAGTTGAAAATGTGCCGAAACGGCGGATTTCGGGGCGTTTTCAAGTGCTAAACGGTGGTGGCGGCATGGATGGTAAGGCCATATTTTTACAAAAAGGAGAAACGACATGTCGACTATTATCACCCATCGCCAATTCCCCCAGTACCACAAGTACACCATGGATCTGGCTGGCCGTCCTCTGACCCTCGAGGTGGGCAAGCTGGCCGAGCTGGCCAACGCCGCCGTCATGGTGGGCTACGGCGACACCCGCGTGCTGTGCTGCGTCACCGCGTCCGCCCGTCCCCGCGACGGCATCGACTTCTTCCCCCTGAGCGTGGACTTTGAGGAGAAGATGTACTCCGTGGGCCGCATACCCGGCAGTTTCAACCGCCGCGAGGGCCGCCCCGGCGAGAAGGGCATCCTGACCTCCCGCGTCATCGACCGCCCCATCCGTCCCCTGTTCCCCTACGACTTCCGCAACGACGTGTCCGTGATGTGCACCGTCATGGCCGTGGATCACGACTGCTCCCCTGAGATCGCCGCCCTGATCGGCACTTCTGCTGCGCTGGCCATCTCCGACATTCCCTGGAACGGCCCTGTGGGCGCCTTGAAGGTGGGTCTGGTGGACGGCAAGCTGGTGCTGAACCCCGACAGCGAGCAGCGCAAGGTCTCCGATCTGGACGTGACCGTAGTGTCCACCGGCAAGAAGGTGGTCATGATCGAGGCGGGCGCCAATCAGGTGACCAACGACACCATGTTCGAGGCCATCAAGATGGCCCACGAGGAGAACCAGAAGCAGATCGCCCTCATCAACCAGATGGTGGCCGAGATCGGCAAGCCCAAGTTTGACTATCCCCACGCTGACTTCGATCAGGAGCTGTTTGATAAGATCGTAAGCGCCACCATGGACGATGCCAAGGCCGCCATGGACACCGACGACAAGAACGTCCGCGAAGCCCGCTGGAACCAGCTGATCGAGAAGTGGCACGAGCTGTTCCTTGAAGAGTATCCCAACATGGACCAGTATCTGGACGAGATCACCTATAAGTTCCAGAAGAAGATCGTGAAGGCATGGCTGCTGGAGGGGCACCGTGTGGATGGCCGCCAGAAGAACGAGATCCGTCCTCTGGACGCCGAGGTGGGCGTGCTGCCCCGCGTTCACGGCTCCGGCCTGTTCACCCGCGGCCAGACCCAGGTGCTGAGCGTCTGCACGCTGGACACCCTGTCCGCCAACCAGAAGCTGGACACCATCTGGGAAGAGACCGAGAAGCGCTATATGCACCACTACAACTTCCCCGGCTACTCCGTGGGTGAGGCCAAGCCCGCCCGCAGCCCCGGCCGCCGCGAGATCGGCCACGGCGCACTGGCTGAGCGTGCGCTGCTGCCCGTGATCCCTCCTGTGGAGGAGTTCCCCTACGCCATCCGCGTGGTGTCTGAGGTGGTCAGCTCCAACGGCTCCACCTCTCAGGGTTCCATCTGCGGCTCCACGCTGGCTCTGATGGACGCCGGTGTGCCCATTTCCGCGCCTGTTGCCGGTATCTCCTGCGGCCTGATCCAGGACGACGAGGGCGGCTTCACCACCTTCATCGACATTCAGGGCGTGGAGGACTTCCACGGCGAGATGGACTTCAAGGTGGCCGGCACCAAGAAGGGCATCACCGCCATCCAGATGGACCTGAAGAACGACGGCCTGACCATGGAGATCATCCGCAACGCGCTGGATATCACCTATGACGCCCGCTGCCAGATCCTCGATCAGGTGATGCTGCCCGTCATCAGCGAGCCCCGGCCCGAGGTCAGCAAGTACGCCCCCAAGATGATCACCATGCACATCGATCCCGACCGCATCCGCGAGGTCATCGGCAAGGGCGGCAGCGTGATCCAGAAGATCGTGGCCGAGTCCGGCGCCAAGGTGGACATCGATGACGACGGCACCATCCATATCGCCTCCCCCGACGCGGAGAGCTGCGACAAGGCCAAGAAGTTCATCGACGACATCGTGTTCGTGCCCGAGGTGGGCAAGCTGTACTACGGCCGCGTCGTGCGCCTGATGACCTTCGGCGCCTTCGTGGAAATCGCCCCCGGTAAGGACGGTCTGGTCCACATTTCCAAGCTGGCCGACAAGCGCATCGAGAAGGTGGAGGATGCCTGCAAGGTGGGTGACATGATGTGGGTCAAATTCATGGAGATTGACGAGAAGGGCCGTTGGAACCTGTCTCACAAGGACGCCATGAAGGAGTTCGCCGCCAAGGAAGCCGCCGGCGAGAAGATCATGTGATAAACGCGGAACACCCGCGCACAATAAGAAGCAGGAGCGCTGCATGGCAGCGCTCCTGCTTCTTATTCTTTTATTCCCCTTCGTTCTCCGCCAGATAGCGGGCCACGAAGATGCCGCTGGCGCTGGCGTGGGACAGGGAGTGGGTGACGCCGCTGCCGTCGCCGATAACGAACAGGCCCTTGTGGGGCGTTTCCAGATGCTCGTCCAGCGCCACCTCCATGTTATAGAACTTCACCTCCACGCCGTACAGCAGCGTGTCGTCGCTGGCGGTGCCCGGCGCGATCTTGTCCAGTGCGTAGATCATCTCAATGATGCCGTCCAGAATACGCTTGGGCATCACCAGGCTCAGGTCGCCGGGTGTAGCGGCCAGGGTGGGAGTCATGAAGCCCTTTTCGATGCGCTTGGGAGTGGAGCGCTGGCCGCGGATCAGGTCGCCGAACCGCTGGACGATGACGCCGCCGCCCAGCATATTGGAAAGTCGGGCGATGCTCTCGCCATAGCCATTGCTGTCCCGGAAGGGCTCGGTAAAGTGCTTGGACACCAGCAGGGCAAAGTTGGTGTTCTCCGTATGCAGGGCCGGATCCTCATAGCTGTGGCCGTTGACGGTGACGATGCCGTTGGTGTTCTCGTTGACCACCGCGCCCTTGGGATTCATGCAGAAGGTGCGCACCTTGTCCTGATACTTCTCGGTCTTATAGACGATCTTGCTCTCATACAGCTCGTCGGTGATGGGCGCGAACACCTCGGCGGGCAGCTCCACCCGGACGCCGATGTCCACGCGGTTGGACTTGGTGGGGATGCTGAGATCCTCGCACACGGTCTCCATCCACTTGCTGCCGCTGCGGCCCACGGAGATGATGCACTTGCGGCCCACGAAGGCGCCCTTGTCGGTCTCGGCCTCATACCGGCCGTCATCGGTGATGGTCAGGGCCTTCACCGGGGTCAGGAAGTGGAACTCCACCTTGTCCTTCAGCTGGGCATAGAGGTTTTCCAGCACCTTATAGTTGATATCCGTGCCCAGATGACGGACGGAGGCGTCCAGCAGGTGCAGGTTATTCTGTAAGCACAGCCGCTTGAAGCCGCTGTCGGCGGTGGAGTACAGTTTGGTGCCCGCGCCGCCGTTGGCCATGTTGATATCGTCCACATAGCGCATCAGATCCATGGCCTGCTGCTTGCCGATATACTCATACAGGGTGCCGCCGAAGGCGTTGGTGAGATTATACTTGCCGTCGGAAAACGCGCCCGCGCCGCCGAAGCCGTTCATGATGGCGCAGGTCTTGCAGTGGATGCAGGATTTCACCTTCACGCCGTCGATGGGACAGCGGCGCTTTTCCAGCGGGTTGCCCGCCTCCAGCACGGCCACCTTCCACTCCGGCTTGCGCTGCACCAGCTCATAGGCGGAGAAAATGCCGCCGGGGCCCGCGCCGATGATGATCACGTCGTATTGGTTCATGAGAAATGCCTCCTCTCGTCGGTCACCGCGTCTCAGCGGCAGATATAGCAGTACCAGCCCTCGCTGGTGCAGGATTCCACAATGTTCCAGCCGGCGGCGGTCAGTGCGGCGGCCACCTCGTCGGCCCGGTCGTCGATGATGCCGGAGGTCAGGAACCAGCCGTCCTCCTTCAGGAAGTGCCGCACCTGCGGGGCCAGAGAGATGATGACATCCGCCACGATGTTGGCCACCACAACGTCATAGCCGGTGCCGATAGCGGTACGCAGCGGGCCCTCCTTGGTGGCGTCGCCCTGCCGCACCGTCAGCTGCTTTTTGCCGATGCCGTTGAGAGCGGCGTTTTCATAGGCCACGTCGATGCACTTTTCGTCGATGTCGCAGGCAAAGGCGCTGTCCGCGCCCAGCCGCAATGCGGCAATGGACAGGATACCGCTGCCGCAGCCCAGATCCAGCACCTTCTCACCGCCGTGGATGCGGCTCTCCAGCGCCGTCAGGCAAAGGCGGGTGGTGGCATGGCTGCCGGTGCCGAAGGTGAGGCCGGGGTTCAGCGTCAGCGTCACGCGGCCCTTGGGGTCGGCCTTCTCCCACGCGGGGATCACCAGCAGACGCTCACCGATCTCCATGGGCTTATAGAACTGCTTCCAGTTGTTCTCCCAGTCCTCGTCCTTCACGTTCTCCATGGTCAGCAGCAGCGGCACGTACTCCGGGTGCTTCTGCTTCATGGCGTGCATAGCCATGCGGATGGCGGCAATAGTACCGTACCCCGCCGGGGAGTTCTCCACATAGAAGGTCACCCGGCAGAGGTTCTCCTTCTCCTTCACCAGATCCTCGTCCACATAGTCCCAATAGGCCTGATTGTGGGCCATAAAATCCTGAAAATCCCGCTGATCGTCGATGATCACGCCGGTAACGCCCTGCTCGGTCAGCATTTCCGTCACCGGGTCGATGCCGGCGGGAGCGGTGTCGATCTTCAATTCCAGCCAGTCCATAGCTCTCCTCACTTTCCCACGCAGAACCGGGAAAAGATGGTGTCCACCAGATCCTCCCGGATATGTTTTCCGTTCAATTCGCCCAGCGCCTCCAGCGCGCCCTCGGCATCCGTCAGCACCACGTCCGGCGTCATGCCGATCCGCAGGGACGCCCGGGCGTTCTTCACGCAGTTCAGCGCCCGGCCCACCGCGTCGGCCTGACGGGCGTTGGTCAGCAGCTCACCCTGGGTCTCCGTTCCGGCGGGGAACTGCTCGCCGATGGCCTCGCACAGGGCGGCCATGCCCTCGCCGGTCTTGGCGGAAACGGACAGCACATTGTCGAACCGGTCGGCCAGTGCGCCGATGTCCAGCTGCCGGGGCAGGTCGCTCTTGTTGACCACCACCAGCAGATGGGGCACCTTCTCCGCCACGGCCATGGCTTCCTCGTCCTCCGCGTCCAGCGGCGCGGAGCCATCCAGCAGCAGCAGCGCCAGCGCCGCACGCTCCGCCGCTTTGCGGCTGCGATCCACGCCCAGCTGCTCCACGGCGTCGCCCGTCTCCCGGATGCCCGCCGTGTCCGTCAGCCGCAGCAGCACATGGCCCAGCAGCAGCTTCTCCTCCACCGTGTCGCGGGTGGTGCCCGCCACGTCGGTGACGATGGCCCGGTCATAGCCCACCAGCGCGTTCAGCAGCGAGGATTTGCCCACATTGGGCTTGCCCAGCAGCACCGTGGGCACCCCCTGCTTCATCAGCTGGCCACGGGAGAAGGTGGCCAGCAGCTCCGTCAGCTTGTTCTCGCTTTCCCGCAGGGCGTCCAGCAGCTGCTCCCGCTGTAAGTCCTCGATATCCTCGTCGGGATAGTCCACGATGGCATAGAACCGGCTGGTCACGCCCATCAGCGTGTCGTACACCGTCTGGACGCTGCGGCTCAGCACGCCCTCCAGCTGTCCGGCGGCGTTGCGGGCCGTCTCGGCGGTCTCGGCGTCGATGATGTCCGCCACGGCCTCCGCCTGCAAAAGATCCATGCGGCCGTTGAGAAAGGCCCGCTGGGTGAATTCGCCGCCCTTTGCCTGCCGCGCGCCGTGGCTCAGCAGCAGCTTCAACCCCTCGTTCAGCACCACGGGCGAGCCGTGGCAGTGGATCTCGGCGCAGTCCTCGCCGGTATAGCTGTCGGGGCCGGGGAACAGCACGCACAGCGCGCTGTCCACCACGCGGCCCTCGCCGTCCAGCACCCGGCCCAGCACCATGGTGCGGGTGGTCTGCTGTGACATGGGCCTGCCGTTTCGCGGGAAAAACACCGCATCCAGCACGTTTCTGGTATCCGGGCCGCTGAGCCGCAGGATACCGATGGCGCTGGGACTTTGCGCCGTGGCGATGGCGGCGATGGTATCAGACATGGAGATGGCCTCCCTTTTGCGCATAGTTTTACAAATAGCAGTATACCACAAGTGCCGGTAAAAGAAAAGCAGATGTTTCAAGTGGGAGGTATAAGCAAAAGCGAACCGTTGCGGTTCGCTTTTACTTATTCAGTTACTTGCCGCAACAACATCGTAAATAACGATACCATTCACAATGCTGACTAAAACATTGTCTTTATTGAGATCATTTAATACATTTATGCAGCAGTAGTAATTGTCATCAAGCTCTAAAGTCGTAGGAATGGCAGAAATATTTTTTGACATTTCTGAAAGCGAATCCAGCATGGCATTCCAGGTTGACAGGGTGGTTGAATCTCCGGAAGCGGCAAGTGCTGCACCTGCGGCAATACCATCGCCCCATATATTGACTGTGGTTGAGGTATCATCAACCTCTAGAGTATAGTTTTCTCCGAAATTTTCAGAAAGGATTTTATCAAATTCCACCTTCATTATTGCGAGTGCCGCTTGCTTTTGTGCGTCTTTATCGGTTTGCGATTCATTTGTATTGGTAGGCTCCTCCTGCTTTGGGGTTTCTGCTGGCGGGGTCTGTGTTTCAGCAGGTAGAGACTGCTCATCTTGAGCGACATTTGCCGAAATATCTGGCTCTGTTACCCCGTCCTTTTCACCACCTGCGCCGATAATACCGAGCAAGACGACGACTACAATCACCCATAGCCACCATTTCTTGTAAATGGGCTTTTGGGGCTTTTCGTTTTTGCTGCCGCAGTTCGTGCAGAATTTTGCATCGCCTCCGATTGGCGCACCGCAGTTCGGACAAATTCTCTCTTTTTTATTCATGTTTCTGCGCTCCTCCTTTTTCATCGATAACACAAGTGTTATCAACCGGTATAATGATAACACATATGCTATAAGCTGTCAACAAAAGGGGGCTTATAGCAATGATACAGCGTATGATCGACATTCGTGTTGACCACGACGAAAGCCAGAGGGAATTAGCGGCGGCCATAGGCTACCATCAGGTGCAGATTGCCCGTTACGAAACGGGCCAGAACACGCCGCCCATCGCCTATCTGGTGAAATTCTGCCAGCACTATCACGTCAGCGCCGACTATATTCTTGGTCTGCCCAGAGACAGCGAATGGCCGAGGGAGTAAAGAGGCGGCGCAAAGCGCCGGAGGGAGAGACAATAATCGCAAGAAGTCCGGTGCAACGCCGGTCTCTCCCCCAGTCACCTTCGGTGACAGCCCCCTCGTCAGAGGGGGCCAAAATAAAATTCCCCGCACACACAAAAAAAGAACCGCCCGGGGGCGGTTCTTTTCGCATATTCTGCACGTCGCTTCTTCTATGCACGGGCGGCGCGGCCCTTGGGGATACGGATGGTCAGGAAGATCTCGCTGTCGGTGTCCCGACGGCCCAGATCGGCATTCACGCCGCTCCGGCGCATCACTTGCAGGCTGTGGTCGATGCTGTTGAGGAACAGCCGCACATCCTTGATGATGTAGGTGGCGCTGCGCTGCGGCGCGGGCTTCTCGGCCAGCAGCGTCTCCACATAGCTCTCCGTCCGGGCCACGTTCATCCCTCTGGCGATGATGACCGACAGCGCCGAAAGCTGCGCCGCTTCGTCCGGCAGGCGCAGCAGCGCACGGGCGTGGCGCTCCGTCAGGCCGCCCCGGCGCAGGGCCTCCCGCACCGGCTCCGTCAACCGCAGCAGCCGCAGCTTATTGGCCACGGCGGACTGGGACTTGCCCAGCTTTTCCGCCGCCTGCTCCTGACTGAGAGAATAGCGGCTGATGAGCCGGGCGATGGCGGCGGCTTCCTCGAAGCAGTCCAGATCCCGGCGCTGGAGGTTTTCGATCAGGGCCAGCATCCCGGCATCCTGCTCGTCCACCTGCGCCACAAGACAGGGCACCTCCCGCAGCCCGGCAATGCGGGCGGCCCGCATCCGCCGCTCTCCGGCAATGAGCTGATAGCCCTCCCCTGCCCGACGCACCGTCAGGGGCTGCAAAATGCCGTAGGCCCGGATGCTGTCGGCCAGCTCACGCAGCGCCGTCTCGTCGAAGCTGCGGCGGGGCTGCTGGGGATTGGGGGTCAGTTGGGACAGGGATATGTACTGAACTCGGGTGGACAAAAACTCACCCTTCCGGCGGTTTTTCATGGCAGCTCACTCCTTTTTCTCCATTGTACGCCATGTCCCGCGCGGAAGGCGGCGGTTTCCGTCGGAAGCGTGAAAAAAACAGGCCCAAAAGGGCCTGTTTTTGCAATTTGCTCTGTATATAAAGTGCCGTTTCCGGCGGATCATTGAGGTTGGCGGGAGAGATCGGCAACTCTCTCCCGCCGTTATGGAAAAGACGGCGGCCAAATGCCGCATCCGGCTTGCGGGAATCTGCTTCTGACAAAAAGGCCACCGACCCTCCCGGTGTAGGAAAGCCCGCGGCGTCAGTGATAAAAACGCTGGCCCTCCCTTTCGGGAAAACCAGCGGCTATGTGTGAAAAGAAAGGCACCGGCCGCTCCCCAACGGGAAACGCCAGCGCGCACCTTCACCCTCGTCACAACGAAGAAGCGCCGCTGTGTCCAAGTTCTCATCGTGCAATTCTCCTGCCCTAACGCCGCGAGGCTGCCGCCTCTCGTACATGACCTACCTTCTCAGAGCTTACGCTCCAATGGCTGCTGTTCGCCACACGGTGTTGCCACCGCTTTGGTCACTTCCTTGCGTTCACAGTGCCGTCCGCAGAGGGTCTTACCCCAATTCCTTCAAAACTGCCACCTGACCGGAACCGGTCTTTACGGTGCAGCCACACGACTTCACAGAACTCAAGATTCAATTGTCTTGCCAGTGTCCGCCTTACGTTCCTGCGGGATGCTGGCTATCATTCAGTATAGCGCAGCCCTCGTGGTTTTGTCAATAGCTGCGCCCAATTTTGTCCGGCGGGGTCTCTCCCTCACTCCGGCGGAATAACCGCAGACCGGCTATATGTTCAAAAGGCGCTTTGCCGTTTGGCCCAAGATCGCCTGTATATCCGTCTCCCGCAGCGGCAGCTGCGCCACCGCGTCGGCGTTCCTGCCTATGTCTACGCTGGGCCAGTCCGTGCCGAATACAAATTTATGTGCCAACCGGGGCAGGTCGGGGAAATAGGTCAGCAGCTTTTTGGGCGGCAGGCCTGCCACATCGATGTATACATTTTTATGCAGCCGCGCTACGGTCACGGCTTCCGTATACCAGCAATCCCGCCCGCCGTGGCACATGATGATTTTCAGTTCCGGAAAATCCACCGCGATATCGTCGTAGAAAACAGGACTGCCATACTTCAACCGTGAGCCCTTGAACACCGAAAGTCCCGTGTGGAACATCACCGGCAGCCCCAGCTCCTGCGCCGTTTTGTACAGCGGGTACATCATGGGGTCGTTGGGATAAAAGAAGTTATAGGTGGGATATAGCTTCACGCCGCGAAAGCCCTCCGCAGCCAGCTGCCGCAGCTGTTCCGGCATATTCTGCTCCTTCAGCGGGTCGAAAGTGCAGAAGGGCAGCAGCTGCGGATGCCCCTTACAGAAATCCGCCACCATCCGGTTATCCGCCACACCGGTAACAGCAGGAGTATCCTCCGCCAGAATCACAGCATAGTCCACGCCCCTCTCCGCCAGCATGGCGCAGAAGTCGTCCGGCGAGGCGTTGGCCTCGCACACCGCCTGATAATCGCCCTCGGAGGGATAAAGGGAAATAAACCATTCCCGCGTGCTTTCTGACAGCACCTCATACCGCGCCAGATGGACGTGCATATCGATCAGTAAGTTTCCGTTGCGCATAGTGGTCTCCTTTTTCTCTTGATGGACACTGAGGGAGCATTATTTTTCCCGTATTTTATTCTCGAATATTGCGCCAAGCGCGCGGAGGTACTTATGTCAGGGCAAATCGATAGGTGACGGAGTTCTGCCACGGTTCTTCGTTCGCCAAGTCTGCCCCGATCACTCTGCCGCCCATTCTCTCATAGAACGCTCTGGCATTATCATTCTCCGGGACACAGTGACAGATGAATGACTCCGCGTCGTGCTCCCTGCAATATGCTTTGATAAAGTCAAATGCTGTTCGGCCGATCCCCTGCCTTTGATACTCGGAAATAATATATAGGGATTGCAAAATAACCACGTCAGCTTGCAGTATCGTCAGATAGCCGATATCCTGACCATCCTTTCGGATCAGATACACGGAATACGCCGGATCATTTATCCTCGACAGTTCTTTCTCTTTATGCCAGGCCCAATCAAAGTCATCGATCATTTCATCAGGATAGATCCCTCTGTAAGTGGTGTCCCAAATTCTATGCCGCAGGCCGATAATTGACAGCGCATCCTTTTCGACCGCCTCAACAAACATCTGCTCGTTCTCCATGCTATCGTATCCCCTATACGGCTTCCGATCTGTTTATACACTATACCATGATAATCATGCATTTCGCAAGTAATCGCGCAAAAAAGTCCACCACGATTCCGATAGAATCTCGGTGGACCTGAAGGGATTTCCCCCGCAAGGGGGGATAAACTTCGACTCCCGCAGGCCATAGCAAAAAGAAAAACCACCCAAAGGGTGGTTTTTCTTTTTGGTGGACCTGAAGGGATTCGAACCCTCGACCTCTCGGATGCGAACCGAACGCTCTCCCAGCTGAGCTACAAGCCCGTACTCTTTTATTATACACACTTTTTCCGGAAATGCAAGAGGATTTGTATTAAGTATCACTTATGTCTGGTATCACATTTTTATGCTTCCGTTGTGGGGAGGAACTTGCTATAATATTTGGCAACGAAGCTGGAGTGGTTCTGGCTGACGTTAACTCTTTGTGGTTTTATGGTGGAAAAGTACCCGCTTGGCAGCGGGTATTTTTCTTTTTGTCGGGAAATGGGAACATTTTCCCGGTTTCTTTCGTCATATTACTGGTTGCATTTCACAGGAGATGCGCTATACTGTCGTCGCGCCTGAAAAGAGCGCCATACGAAGGAAAGGAATGATCGTAGATGAAAAAGTTACTTAGTTTGCTGCTGTGCGCCGTGATGGTGCTGTCTCTGGCCGCCTGCGGCGGCGACAAAACGCCCCAGAACGACAATGACCAGCCCAGCGACCCCGCCCAGAGCGTGGATCTGAAGAAGGTGGCCGAGGACGCCATCGCCTCCATCGACAGCGAGGACGTGATCCTGATGCCGGAGGAGAATCAGGAGACCATCGAGTCCCTGTATCCCGGCCTGACTGCCGTGGCCACCAAGCAGCTGGTGGTGTACCTGCCGCCGGTGGCGGGCAACGCCTGCGAGCTGGTGATGGTGGAGGCCGCCAGCCCCGCTGACGCCGAGACCGTGCGCGGCATCCTGCAGGCCCGCGTGGACAGCGCCGCCAACGACACCGTCTATCCCGACAACGCCGAGGGCTGGAAGAACGGCGCGGTGGTGACCGTCAACGGCAACTATGTGGTGATGGCCGTGCTGCCCAGCGGCGTGGAGATGCCCGCCGCCTTCAAGGCACAGTTCTGAGACTGCACATCGCACAAAGGGGAGAGACTTTCGTCTCTCCCCTGTTTTTACATCTGTTTGCGCCGCAGCTTGCGGATATCCTCGCCGAAGAAGGGCAGGATGCGGTACTCGCCCTCGAACCGGGACTGCACCTGCGGCGAATAGCGCTCGCCCAGTTGATAGGGGGTCAGATTGGTGTTGACCACCGTCTTTTTCCCGCTGATGAGCCGCCCGTTCACCAGCTGGTACAGGGCGCTCTGGACGAAGCTGGTAACCATCTCCGTACCCAGATCGTCCACGATCAGCAGGTCGCATTGCAGATAGCGCTGTACATCCTCGCGGGCGGCGGCGGAATCGTCGGGGCGGAACTTCTCCTCCTCCATCTGGGAGAAGATGTGCTCCGCCGTGTCGTACACCACGCTGAACCCCCGCTCGCTGACCACCCGCGCAATGCAGGCGGACAGGAACGTTTTGCCCAGACCCGGCTGGCCCATCAGCAGCAGGTTGTCACTGCGGTTGGAGAACTGCCGGGCGTAGTCCCGGCACACGTCGAAGTTGCGCTCCATGTTCTCACGGGGCGACAGCTTCCGCTCGCCCCGGTCGGCGCTGTACCAGTCGAGGTAGAAATTCTCGAAGCTCTGATTGCCCAGATCCAGCAGATGGGACAGCTCGGAAAGCTGCGCTTTTTTATAGTACTCTCGCAGGCAGCGGCATACCTGCCCCTCATGATAGCCGGTATCGCCGCACAGGGCGCAGGCGGGCTTCTCCTCCAGATAGTCCGCCGGATAGCCCATATCCTTCAGCAGGGAGGCCCGCTCCTTCTGCAGATCCAGATTCTCGTCCCGCAGCACCCGTACCGCCGGGACTGGGTCGGCGCCCCGCCGCAGGGCCGAAGCGATCAGCTTGGGCATGGTGGCGCGGAGCTGCTGCTCGATCTCCTTCAAACGCGGCTCTGCGTCGTAAAGGCGGGCACGCCGCTGGTTAAATTCCGCGCTGCGGCGCTGCTTGTCCTCCTCGAACCGGGCCAGCGCCTGACGCATGATGCGTCCGTCATATGCCATATGGGTGCCTCCTTTACATATACTCGTCCATCCAGTCGGTTTTGCCGCCGGCGGGGACGGCGGCCTTCTTGGGTGCCTTCCGCTCGCCGGACTCCACATCCTCCACCGTGTGCCAGCCCTGCTGGTGCCAGCGGCGCAGGATGCCGTTGAGATACCGCCAGTTCAATTCCTTCTTATAGAACACCGTCTTATCATAGGCCATCGCCACCGTCTCCGGCGTGAAGCCCATGTCGATCCAGTCCAGAATATACCGCTGCTCGCTGTCCACCGGTGGGCGGCCGCCCAGCCGCAGCGCCTGCATATAGGCGGCGGTTTTTTCCAGCTTGCGGGTATAATCGTTGAGGTACTGGGCCGCGCTGTCTTGGTCGCAAATGCCCATCCGCACCCAATAGGCACCCTCCTTCTCGATCTGCCGCAGGGTGGGACGGCGTCCGGGGCCGAACCAGCGCTGCGCCCGTTCGATACAGTGGCACACCAGCAGATAGATCACATCCACCGGCAGGCCCATATCGTCGTACAGCGCCGCCAGAATTTGCAGGTCGGCGGTTTTCAGCCGCTTGCCCAGCTTCTCCTCCGTCTGGGGCACCAGCATGCGGAAACCCTCATCGGTCTCCAGCATGTCGGCCAGCTCGTCGGCGGAGTAGGCCCGGTGCTCGTCCGACGGGGCGGGCGGCTGCTGGCTGCGCTGCAAGAAGCCCATGTCCTGCAGGGCCGTCTCCGCCGCGGCGCACCGCAGCAGGCTCCAGCCCAGCCTTTCCGCCAGCGTCTCCGGTGTCACGGGGCCCTCCAGCCGCTGGAGCAGCAGGTACAGCAGCGCCGCGTCGCCGTTGCCGCCGCGCACCAGCGCATCCACCTGCGTGGCGGAGAGCACCACGCTCTTTTCCTGTCCCCGTGTGATATAGCCCGCCATGGTGATCTCCTCCTTTCAAAGCTGGCGATCTCATTGCCAATTACCGATCCAGATCGACGTAAAATGCAACGTCGTCCTTGCTCTCTTTGCCGGTCTGTCCGCAATCGATGAAATGAAGATGGGTAACGCCCAGCTTCGTTTTTCCCTCGTTATCTTTTTTATATTGTGCGATTTTACGCTCAAAGGCGGACAGAGCGTCGATCAGCTCCTTCAGCTCCCGATGGCAAAGCATCAACTCCGCACACTTTTTGTCTCCGCTCTTTCCGATAGATACCTGCATATGCCCGGCCTCCCTTTTCTCCCGACGTACCGTACCCGTAGCGGGGGTTGTTTCGCGCCCCGGCGCGACCTTCTTTTGTCAACAGTGACAAAAGTAGGCAAAAGCACCGGAAGGAACCTCCGGTTCC
>CAVHYW010000038.1:0-22552 GCA_963640475.1 bacterium
GAGCAGACGGCTCATAACCGTCCGGTCCCGGGTTCGAGTCCCCGAAGGCCCACCATTTTACAATCACAGCGCAAGCTGTTTCATACAGGGGTATAGCTCAGTTGGTAGAGCAGCGGTCTCCAAAACCGCGTGTCGAGAGTTCGAGCCTTTCTGCCCCTGCCAAGAAAAATAACCACCCAATAAGGTGGTTATTTTTCTTACCAGTGTCAGTTAAGGCTCGAAACGAGCTCCAGCTTCACACGTCCGTAGGACGTTGAAGCTGGGAGCAATGTGCCGGTGGCACGTTGCGTTAGCGAGAATAGAGCCGAGGGAGAAGCCAGCAGCCATCAATGTGCAGCTGGGTTTGGTAGGACTTCACCCAATGAGGTGGTTATTTTTCTTATCAGTGTCAGTTAAGGCTCGAAACGAGCTCCAGCTTCACACGTCCGTAGGACGTTGAAGCTGGGAGCAATATGCCGGTGGCATATTGCATTAGCGAGAAAAGAGCCGAGGGAGGAGCCACCAGCCATCAGTGTGCAGTGAGGATTGGTAGGACATCGCCCAATAGGGTGGTCATTTTATTTACCCCCAGTCGTAGACCCAACATCCCCTTTGCCCGCATGCGCCGCACGACAACTTCTGCGGGATATTTTCGTTATTCCGATTGCCACATGTGGCGGGGTATGGTATACTGATCCTGTAAGAACTGGATGGGGCGAACATAAGAAAGGCTTGGTTAGAAAATCTGATGAAAAGAGAAAAGCGCTTTATTGCCGCGCCGTATATGTTCGTGATGGCAATAGTACTGATGAGCGCATGCATAGGTGGATATGTATGCATGCTCGTGGCATGTGACCTTACTCTTGTTACAATGTGGCGATATCCCGGGGGTAAAGAAGTAATGATACTGCTTTTCTCGCTTTACTTTGTGCTGTTGTTAACCCTTTTCTGCATCCGCTATGAATGGGCGACGATCGTAGAGATCCAGGAAGATCGGCTTTTGTTCAAAGCTCTGTTCACGCGGCGCGCATCCTATTACAAGGATATGCGCTATATCGGTGTTGACTATGGCGTCTTGGAGGGGAGTAAGCAGTTCTGGATCTATTTCAGCGAAAAGGAAATTCCAATGAAGTACTATCACCGGATCAATCGACTGAAATTCAAAAAGGACTGCATGCGGGTGCAATACTATAAAAAAGCCTACAATAAGCTTGTAGAGCACACACCACCGGAGATCAGCAAACAGCTGCGTAAATGCTATTCTACCGTACTTCTCTATAAGCTGGACGATGAGAAATAGGAAAATACATAAAAAGGAGCACTCCCACATCTGGTGGAAGTGCTCCTTTTCTTTGCTTGTCACAGCTGCTGGAGCAGCAGGATCAGTCCGGAGACGCCGACAAACAGATAGACCACTGTCCGCATGAGGTCGGCGTTGAGCTTGCTGGCGATCTTGCCGCCGACGACGGCGCCCAGCAGGATGCAGACCGTGCCGACCGCCGCATAGGGCAGGATCGTCGGGCGCAGCAGGCCATTGCAGAGACGGCCCACAATGCCGGTAAAGCCGGTAACGGTGAACAGGAACTGCATGCAGCCCAGATAGCTGGGGTGATCCTCCGTGGCGCTTATGAAGTACACCGCCATAGGCGGGCCGCCGATGGCAAAAAGCCCTGCGCTGACACCGCACAGCGTGCCGCAGACGATGCCCACGGCGGGCTTGGGCGCTATGCGTACCCGCCGTGCCACCACCAGAA
Organism: bacterium; assembly: GCA_963640475.1. GTDB lineage: Bacteria > Bacillota > Clostridia > Oscillospirales > Oscillospiraceae > Vescimonas. Next base: position 1,734 of record CAVHYW010000038.1, read on the forward strand.
AATAGAGGGCCAGCAGCATCAGGAACACCGCGAAGACCAGCACCAGCACCCGCAGGTCAAGACGGCTCACGAAGGGCATGGTGAGCAGGTTGGCAAGGCCGAAGGCGATGGTGGGCGGCAGCGCCACGCGCCACTGGATGTGCCTGCGGTACTTCCAGCACAGCGCCATGCAGAACAGCTGGTTGACGACGATGGCCAGCGCCGGCGCGTCGATCATATCGAAGTAAAAGGGCAGGATCATCATGAGGAAGACTACCGAGCCGAAGCCGGTCACCGCTTGGATGATGCCGGCCACCAGACTGGCACCAGCGACTACGAACCAGACCATATGTCGAACCCCTCCTTTGCACATGCGGCTATCTTACCACACTTTTCATCAAATAGAAAGATGCAGCGGCAAGAAAATACCAAAAACTCTTAACACGTTTTTGGCGGAAAAACACAATATTATGCGTGTTCACAAGGGATATGCGCAACATTTTGCATAAACCGAACAAAGTTGATGGCATTTAACAGGATGAGACGCATTTCGACACGGGCGCTGTGATAGAATTGGCGACATCACCGGGGGATAGATACCATCGATAATTTATCATGCCGCCTATGGCGGCAGAAGGAGGTCGCAAATGAACTGTTTTGTGCGTACAATGTCCCTTCTGCGGCTGGAATTTCACCGGAGCAGAGTATTGCACTACCGGCAGCAGGGACGAAAAATGATGCGTGAGAGCGGCATCTCGCCGCAGCTGTTGGCCCTGAACACGCAGATCGACCATCACGGCTGCATCATGTACCGGCTGGAGCATCAGCTGGAAGCGGCGTAGACTACATAGAGAGAAAAACAGAAAGCCGACCGTAAGGTCGGCTTTCCTGCGGTAATGCGTTATTTTTTCTTCTTGCCCAGATAGGCTTCCTTGATGGACTCGTCGGCCAGCAGCTCCGCGCCGGTGCCGGACTTGGTAATGTTGCCGGTCTCCAGAACGTAGGCGTAGTCGGCGATCTTCAGGGCCATGTTGGCGTTCTGCTCGATCAGCAGCACGGTGACGCCCTGCTGGTTCACGGTGCGGATGATGTCGAAGATGCCCTGCACCACCAGGGGCGCCAGGCCCAGGGACGGCTCATCCAGCATCAGCAGCTTGGGGCGGCTCATCAGGGCGCGGCCCACGGCCAGCATCTGCTGCTCGCCGCCGGACAGGGTGCCCGCCTGCTGCCAGTTGCGCTCCTCCAGACGGGGGAACAGCTCATAGACCCACTTGATGTCCTTCTCGATGCCGTCCTTGTCCTTGCGCAGGTACGCGCCGATCTTCAGGTTTTCCAGCACCGTCAGGTTGGGGAACACGCGGCGGCCCTCAGGAGACTGGGCGATACCGGCCTCCAGAACCTTGTTGATGGGCTTGCCCAGCAGCTCCTGACCGTCATAGGTGATGGAGCCGCTGTCAGCCTTGACAAGGCCGGAAATGGTGCGCAGCGTGGTGGACTTACCGGCGCCGTTGGCGCCGATCAGGGTGACGATCTTGCCGTCAGGCACCTCAAGGCTGATGCCCCGCAGGGCCTTGATGCCGCCGTAGGACACATGTAAGTTCTCAATCTTCAGCATCGTCTGCCACCCCCAAGTATGCGTCGATGACGCGCTCGTTGTTTTGGATCTCCACCGGCGTGCCCTGCGCGATCAGCTCGCCGAAGTCCAGCACATAGATGCGGTCGGCAATGTCCATGACCAGATCCATATGGTGCTCGATCAGCAGGATCGTCTTGTGGAAGTTGGTGCGGATCTCACGGATGAACTCCGCCAGCTCCAGCGTCTCCTGCGGGTTCATACCGGCGGCCGGCTCATCCAGCAGCAGCAGCTGCGGATCGGTCGCCAGTGCGCGGGCGATCTCCAGACGGCGCTGCTTGCCGTAGGGCAGGCTGGTGGCCAGCTCGTCCTTCACGTCCTCCAGACCGACCACCTGCAGCAGCTCCAGCACCTCGGCCCGCTGCCGCGCCTCTTCCTTGGCGTTGAGGCGGAACGTCGCGGTAAACATATTGCTGCTGCGGCGCAGGTGCTTGGCGATCAGCACGTTGTCGAACACCGTCATGGACTTCCACAGACGGATGTTCTGGAAGGTACGGGCCATACCCATCTTCGTCAGCTTATCCGGCGTAGGCTCCAGCACGGCCTTATAGTCGCCCAGATGCTTGCCTTTATACTGGCGGCGCATCTTTCCGCGGGGGTGGTTCTCCACCACCTTTTTTCCGTTAAACAGCACCCGTCCGTTGGTGGGCGCATATACGCCGGTGATGACATTGAACGCCGTGGTCTTACCGGCGCCGTTGGGGCCGATCAGCGCCACGATCTCGCCCTCGTTGACCTCCATGCTCAGATCGTCCACGGCCACAACGCCGCCGAACTGCATGGTCACGTTCTCTACACGGAGAACATTCTTCATTTCCGCCATTATGCAGCACCGCCTTTCGCCGCCTTACCGCCGAACAGTCTTTTGAAGAACCGTCCCACAGCCTTGGCGTCATCATATACGGATATCTCGCGGGTGCCCATGATGCCCTTGCGGAAGAACAGCACCACGATCATGATAAGCACGGAGAACACCACCATACGGAAGCCGTAGCCCAGCAGGGGGATACGGGTACCGGCCTGGGTGTAGGTCTCCAGATCCAGGAAGCGGAGCCACCACTCGCTGCTGGCGTAGTAGATGAACGCCGCGATGATGGAGCCGGACACGGAGCCGATACCGCCCACTACGACCACCAGAAGGATCTGATACGTCATACTGGTGGTAAAGGACACGGAGGACACGGACGTGTTGCACATGGCCAGCATCGCGCCAGCCACACCGCAGAAGAAGGAGCTGACCACGAAGGAGATCATCTTGTGCCGGGCCAGATTGATGCCCATGGCCTCGGCGGCGATCTCATCGTCACGGATGGCCTTAAAGGCGCGGCCGTAGGTGGAGTTGATCAGCAGCACGATCAGCAGGATGCATACGCCCGCAATGGCGGCGTAAGGCATCACGTTTTTCGGCGCGGTGAAGTTGTTCAGGGGGTCGGGGCCGTTGGTCAGCGGGCCGAACTGGCTCAGCTGCACCAGACCGCGGACGATCTCCGCGAAGCCCAGTGTGGCAATGGCCAGATAGTCGCTCTTCAGCCGCAGCACCGGCAGACCGATCAGGAACGCGAAGAACGCGGCCACCACACCGGCCACCAGCAGTGCCAGCACCAGCGGCATCTGGAACTGCACCAGACTGTCGCCGTAGTTGCGGAACACGGTGGCCCGCAGCTCCACGGGAATGGTCAGGATCGCGTAGGCGTAAGCGCCCAGCAGCATAAAGCCTGCCTGCCCCAGAGAGAACAGGCCGGTAAAGCCGTTCAGCAGGTTCATGGCCACCGCCGCCAGCGCGAAGGTGCACACCTTACGCAGCACGGGGAACCACATGGAGGAGGCCGGTGCGAAGGCGTCCACGCAGCCCACCAGCGCCACCAGCACCGCTACCAGAATCAGGTTGCAGAGGGTGCGCTTGTTTTTTTCCATAAATGTCGTTTTCATCTTCTCACACCTTCTCCGTCGTTTTCTCTCCGAAGAGGCCCGTGGGCTTGATGACCAGAATGATGACCAGCAGCGCGAAGGAAATAACGTCGCTGAAGTCCGCCAGTCCAAAGGCCTTGGCCAGACTCTCTACCACGCCGATGATCAGTGCGCCCACCACAGCGCCGGGCACGGAACCGATACCGCCCACCACCGCGGCGATAAACGCCTTGATACCGGGAGTGGAACCGGCCATATGGTTGATGCCGGTATTCTTGGCAAAGTACAGCAGAGCGCCGACCGCCGCCAGGAACGAACCGATGATGAACGTCATGGAGATGACGCGGTTGATCTTCACGCCCATGAGCTGCGCCGTCTCAAAGTCCTTGGACACCGCCCGCATGGACATGCCGAACTTGGTGTGGTTGATGATCAGCACCAGAACGACCATCAGCACCACCGCCACCAGCGGGGAGATAAATACCGCCAGCTTGTCCTTCACGCCGAATACGCGGACGCTCTGGCTGATGAGGGGGATATCAGGGAACTGCTTGGCAAGACCGCCGGTGATGTAGCACACCAGGTTCTGCAGCAGATAGCTGACGCCGATGGCGGAGATCATGACCGACATACGGGGCGCCGTGCGCAGCGGGGAATAGGCGCATTTCTCGATGGCAAAGCCCACGAATACAGTCAGCGCGATCATGATAAGGATCGTCACCCACAGGGGCATCGTGGGGAAGGAGGCCGCCAGATAGATCATCATAATGCCCGACAGCATGAACAGATCGCCGTGGGCAAAGTTGATAAGCTTCAGGATGCCGTATACCATAGTGTATCCGATGGCCACCAGCGCAAACTGCCCGCCCGTCGCCAACCCTCGGATCAGGTAAGGAGTCAGATTCATGTATGTCACCTCTCAAACCGAAAGAAGTACGGTGGTGTGAGCCACCGTACTTCTGCAGGCGAAATCAGGATAGTTACGCAGCCGCCACCAGATCCCAGGCGAACTGTGCCATAACGGAGCCCTGGAACGGATCCAGGAAGCAGATGCGGAAGTACCAGTCGTGACCGTCGGTGACGGACGCATTGGTGCAGGACACGCCGATAGCGGGGATCTGCGCCTCAGCGAAGGTGTCAGCAGCCGCGATGGACACGCCGGAGCCGTAGGAGCCCAGAGAGATCAGGGCGCCGGAGGACACGATGGCGGAAGCCGCGGACACGGCGTTCTCTTCCAGAGAGCCGTTATCGGAGACGTACAGCTCGACGGTGTACTCTTCACCGGCGATCTCGATCTTGTTATCCAGAGAGTTGGCGTACTTCATGCCCAGCACTTCCTGCTTGCCGCCGCCGCCGTTGTTGCCGGTCAGGGGCTCATACACGCCGATGACGATCTTGTGGTTGGCGGTATCCAGCTTCACACCGGCAGCATCGCCGTAATCAAAGCCGGTAGCCTGCACGTCGCTGTTCTCGACCTCCTGGGTTTTGACGAACTCGAACTTGGAGCCGTCGGCAGCGGCCTTCTTGATGTAGGCGCAGTTCTTGATGGCGTCGCCGGTGGCATTGAACTGGATCTTGCCGGTAACGGCATTGTCATAGGTCAGGGTCCACAGGGCGGAAGCCACGTCCACGGAGGTCATGTCAGCGCCCTTGGCCTCAGCAGCGGCGCGGATCGCGGCCACGGCCACATTGTAGGAATCGAAGCCCAGCGCGGAGACGGCTGCCACGATGTCGTTGCCGCCGTTATCATTGAGGGCGTCGGGGTTGGCGTTCAGCCAGGCCTTGAAGCCGTTGACGAAGTCGGCAGCAGCGGTGGAGCTGGAGTCGCTTTCATCAAAGAAGGTGGAGCAGTACACATCCAGACCGGTGTTGGCCATACCGTCCAGAATGACGGAGGACTCCCAGGTATCACCGGCCATGATGGGGCACTCGACACCCAGATCGTTGGCCTGAGGCAGCAGGCTGGAGGCCACGGTGATGGAGTTGGGGGCGAAGATCACATCAGCGCCCTTATCAATGGCCTTCTGCAGATAGTCGGAGAAGTTGGTGGTGTTGGTGGGGAAGGTCTCCATCACAACAGTACCGCCCAGCGCTTCAAACGCGGTCTGGAAGTTGCTGGCCAGACCCAGAGAATAGGTATCGCCTTTCTCCGCCAGCACATAGGCTACGGGAGCATCATTATTGGCAGGCTCATCGACGGAGTTGTCGCCGCCGCAGGCGACCAGAGACAACGCCATGACCAGAGCCAGCAGCATTGCAAGAAACTTTTTCATGGTTTTTCCTCCTAAAAATCTCTCTTACCGAAGAGTTTACCTCGGTAGAACAATATCATTTTAAAGGAATCACCTGAAAAAAACAATTGTAACATGCACTGAAATTAGGCGGGCATTTGTCCGCCGCTGGCTTGCAAAAGCCGGTGCGGACACCGGAGGTGTCCGTGAATGAAAAACAGCCAGACTTGTGCGGCGAACATACACCGGAAAGGAGATTCGGCATCAATATGGATTTTGCGTCAAAATAGGGCGTAAAAATAACAGAAACAACAGGAAATGACAGTAATCATAGCACAAATTTCATATCAATATAAATTGTTTCTATGTTTTGCCGCGAAAGCCCAAAGGAGGATGGTACAGAGAAGCTGTGGAAAAAGGGTGTCCCCGTTTGGGGGACACCCTTTTCGTGATTTTGCACAAAGCTTTTGCCCGGTGCGGGGTAAAAGTGTGAGTTTCCGCGCGTTTCACACAAAAAATGTGCACTTACCGAAGGGTAAGCGCACATTTTTTCGTATCAAATCAAGCCTCCGCAGGTGCGTTTCCGGTGAAAAAGCTCTCAAACACATCGCTGTCCATGGTCTCGTTGACCAGCAGATACTCCGCGATGCCCGTCAGCTGCTGCTGGTGGGCCTTGATGATGGCCAGCGCCTTGTCGTAGGCCTCGTCGATAATGGCCCGGATCTCGCTGTCCATCTCGGCGGCGGTCTTTTCGGAGTAGGGGCGGGTATGGCCCATGGATTTGCCGATGAACACCTCGTCGGAGCCGGTATCAAAGGCCACGTTGCCCATCTTGGCGGACATGCCGTAGGTGCCCACCATTTTCCGGGCCATGGAGGTGGCCCGCTGGATATCGTTGGACGCGCCGGTGGAGATATCGCCCAGCATCAGCTGCTCGGCGGCGCGGCCGCCCAGCAGGGACACGATCTGCTGGATCATGTACTCCCGGCTCAGGTAGGAGCGATCCTCGTCCGGCAGGGAGATGGTCATGCCGCCGGTCTGACCACGGGGCACAATGGTGATCTGGTGTACCGGATCGTGCTGGGGCAGCGAACGCATGACAACGGCGTGGCCCGCCTCGTGATAGGCGGTCAGCTTCCGCTCCTGCTGGGGGATGACGCGGCTGTGCTTCTCGGGACCTGCGATGACCTTGATGACCGCCTCGTCGATGCAGGCCTTGTCGATGGCCGCCTTGTCCTGACGGCCCGTCAGCAGCGCCGCCTCGTTCAGCAGGTTCTCCAGATCCGCGCCGGTAAAGCCGGGGGTACCCTTGGCCACCTGTCCCAGATTCACGTCCTCCGCCAGCGGCTTGTTGCGGGCGTGGATCTTCAGGATCTCCTCGCGGCCCTTGATGTCCGGCAGACCCACATAGACCTGACGGTCGAACCGTCCCGGACGCAGCAGTGCCGGATCGAGGATGTCCACGCGGTTGGTGGCGGCCAGCACCACAACGCCCTCGTTGGAGCCGAAGCCGTCCATTTCCACCAGCAGCTGGTTCAGGGTCTGCTCGCGCTCGTCGTGGCCGCCGCCCAGACCGCTGCCGCGCTGACGGCCCACCGCGTCGATCTCGTCGATGAACACGATAGCGGGCGCGTCCTTCTTGGCCTGCACGAACAGGTCGCGGACACGGCTGGCACCTACGCCCACATACATCTCCACAAAGTCGGAGCCGGAGATGGACAGGAATTTCACCCCAGCCTCACCGGCCACCGCCTTGGCCAGAAGCGTTTTGCCGGTGCCCGGAGGGCCCACCAGCAGCACGCCCTTGGGAATGTGGGCGCCCAGCTTCAGGTACTTGTCGGGATCACGGAGGAATTCCACGATCTCCTGCAATTCCTCCTTTTCCTCGTCGGCGCCGGCCACATCCTTGAAGGTGACCTTCTTGTCGCCCTCCGGGATGCTGCTGACCCGCGCCTCGCCGAAGTGAGCCATCTTGTCGCTGACGCCGCCTGCGCCGCCGTTCATGCGGGTCATCAGGTTCATCAGCAGGATAAAGGCCATTACCGCCAGCACATAGGGCAGCAGGAGCTGCAGCCAGTTGGTAGAGCGGGCGGGATAGTTATAGGAGGTGATGATGCCCTTTTCATACTGCTGCACCACCAGATCGTTCAGATCGTCGAAGAACAGATCGAAGCTGTACAGCTGGCAGGTGACGGTGGTCTTATCCGCCAGCGTGGCCGTCAGCCGCGTGTCGTTGATGGCGAAGGACTGCACCTTCTCGTTCACGAACAGCTGGCGCATTTCGCCGTAGGTGATGTCGCCCTGCCGCGTCATGCTGCGGGCCAGATACATCACCACCAGCAGGCACAGCACCAGCAGGATCAGTGACCGGAAATTAAATCTGCGCTCCATTACGTCTTGCCTCCCTGTTTGACCAGCCGGATGCCCTGCCATGTCTGGCTGCTGCCAAAGCTGATGACCACAAAGGGCTTGGCCTGAATGGCGGACGCCGGGATATAGGGCTCGTTCCAGGACCGGGCGTCCAGCGAGCCGGTGCGGTTATCGCCCAGCGGGAAGAAGCAGCCCTCCGGCACAGTGAAGGAATTGTCACATTCCGTAACGCCCTGCGCCATCAGATACGGCTCATCCAGTTGCTCTCCGTTGACGTAGACAAAGCCGCCGGAGAAGGTGATCTCGTCGCCGGGCAGCCCGATGACACGCTTGACCAGCACCTTGCCCAGCTCTTCGTTCCAGAACGTGACGATATCGCCCCGCTCCGGCATGGGATCGGCCAGCACGTAGGACAGATGCCAGCCCAGCATGGCCGAGTTGGTGGGCAGCGTGGTCTCCATGGAGCCGCTGGGCACCCACGCGATCTGAATGATGAATTTGAAGATCACAAAGACCGCGGCCAGAAAGACGACGACCTCGCCCCATTCCTTCCAGAACCATTTCAGGCTCCACTTTTTGTATTCGTTCGCTTCCGGAGCGGGGTTGCCCTTCTCCAGACGCTTTCCCTCTTTGCTCATAGGGCATCGCCCTCCTGTTTCATCCGCCGCACGGCGGGAGATAGGCCATTCAGAATAGCCTGTAGGGGCCGATGCCCACATCGGCCCGTTCCATATGCGGCTATTCTCCTACAAACCGGCGGGGCGATGTGGGCATCGCCCCCTACAACAGGTCAAAGACCCGCGCAGCGGCCGCAAACCTCTTTGGCAGCAAAATCGTAAGATTTTGCGCCAGTTACTTACTATATACCTCCGGCTTCAGTACGCCGATGCAGGGATAGTTGCGGTACTGCTGGGCGTAGTCCAGACCATAGCCCACCACGAACTCGTCAGGCACCTCAAAGCCGGCCAGATCGGCCACGATGGGCTTTTCCCGGCGGGCGGGCTTATCCAGCAGCGTCACGATGGTGATGGAGGCCGCACCCTTGGTGTTCAGATAGTTCTTCAGGAAGAACAGCGTGTTGCCGGAGTCGAGGATATCCTCCACCACGATGATGTGGCGGCCGGTGATGTCCTTCTGCAGGTCACGGGTGATCTGCACCACGCCGGAGCTCTTGGTGCCGTTGTTGTACGAGGACACGCCGATGAACTCGATCTCGCTCTTCATCTGGGTGGCACGCACCAGATCCGCCATGAAAATGAAGCAGCCCTTCAGTACGCCTACAAAGATGGGATCCTTGTCGTGGAAGCGATCGTACAGCTCGTCGCCCATCTCCTGCACCCGCGCGTGCAGCTGTTCTTCAGACAGCAGTACCTTCAGGATGTCCTGCTCCATATTGCTCTTACCCATTTTTGGTGTCCTCCTTATGGTTTCCTCGTTTGTTGATAATGATTTGTATGGGTTCGCCGCTCTCCGGCGATGATCTCTCCTGTACCCCGTATACGGCACGGGGCCGGCCGTCCACGCAGACCACGGGAACGCTGTCCCGCTCCTCGACGCTGATGCCCGCGTCGGCAAACAGCCGCTTGAGACTGCGGCTGCCCCGTCCTGCGGCCATGCGGTCGCTGCTTTTCCATGTCCGAACGGTGACGTGGTGTTCTTCTCCGCCACGGAGGGTGATATCGTATTGTCCCCAAGAGTTGAGGCCCTGCACCAGTACTTTTTCCGGCGGCGCGGTCTGCTTCAATGTCAGACGCAGCCACCCGTCCCGGCATACGGCCCGCAGGTTTTCCGGAAGATCCAGCGATCCGCCCTCCGTCAGCGCCAGCACCGCGTCGATGTGTACCGCGCCCACGTCCTTCTTGCCGGTGGGCATCCGCTCCAGCAGCAGCCGTACCATCCGGGGACGCAAAGGCTCCGGCGCGGCCAGCAGCGCCGCCGTCTCCACCGCAGTGCCCTCCGCCGGAAGGCGCTCCGCCGCCAGCGCGTCCAGATAGGCGTTCTCGCTCCGGACGATCTCCGCCGTGCGGCCGATGGCACGCTCCAGCGCCGGATTGATGATGGCCAGCCGGGGCCACAGCTCCCGCCGCAGCCGGTTGCGGGCATAGTGGGTATCCTCGTTGGTGCTGTCCTCCACATGGGACAGCTGGTGCGCCTGCAAATAGTCCTCGATCTCGGTCCGGCTGGTTTGCAGCAATGGCCGCACGATCCGGCCCCGCACCGGCGGGATGCCGCCAAGACCCTCCGGTCCGGTGCCCCGCAGCAGATTCAGCAGTACGGTCTCCGCCTGATCCTGTGCGTGGTGGGCGGTGGCGATTCGCTGCGCACCGATGGCGTCCGCCGTGCGGAACAGAAAGTCGTACCGCAGCCGCCGCCCCGTCTCCTCCACGCCCAGACCCCAGCGCTCCGCCATCTCATAGACGGGCGCGGCCTCGGTGTAGAACGGAACGTCCAGTGCCCGGCACAGCTCGCGGACGAAATCCTCATCCCGCTGCGCCTCGGGCCGCATCTGGTGGTTCAGGTGCGCCGCCGCCACGGTGAAGCCGTGCTCCGGCGCGATAGACGCCAGATAGTGCAGCAGACACACGGAGTCCCGTCCGCCGGACACAGCGCACAGCAGCACGCCGCCCTCCGGCGGCAGCATGTGCCACCGTTCCATCCAGAGAAGCAGATCCATGTCTTACTCCTCGTTGTCGCCGTAGCGGTTTTCCAGCGTACCGAAGGCGGTATACTCCGGCATCCACCGCAGCTCCACCTTGCCGGTCTCGCCGTGGCGGTTTTTGGCCACGATGCATTCGGCGATGTTGCGCTTTTCCGTGTCCTCATTATAATAGTCGTCACGATACAGAAACATGACGATGTCGGCGTCCTGCTCGATGGCGCCGGATTCACGCAGGTCGGACAGCATGGGCCGCTTGTTGTCGCGCTTTTCGTTGGCACGGCTCAGCTGGCTGAGGCACAGCACCGGCACCTGCAATTCCTTGGCCATGATCTTCAGCATACGGCTGATGTCGGACACCGCCTGCTGGCGGTTCTCGCCGGAATAGCTCTTGCCGCCGGCGCTGGTCATCAATTGCAGATAGTCGATGACCACCAGTCCCAGATTGTCCAGACGGCGGCACTTGGCGTTCATGTCAGCCGCCGTCAGCAGGGGATTGTCGTCGATGCGGATGTCCATGCGGCTGAGGTTGGAGGCCGCCTCGGCGATCCGCTGCCAGTCGCTCTCCCGCAGGTTGCCGGTGGTCAGGCGGGTGTTCTCCACCAGACCCTCCGTGGCGATCAGGCGGGTCACCAGCTGCTCGCGGGACATTTCCAGCGAGAAGATGGCTACGGTCTTGCCGGAGGTCCTGGCCGCCGACAGCGCCACGTTCAGCGCCATACTGGTCTTGCCCATGCCGGGACGGGCCGCCAGCAGCAGCAGGTCGGACTTGTTCAGGCCGTTGATCTTGCTGTCCACGGCGGAAAGTCCGGTGGACAGGCCCGGCAGATTGGATTCGCTGTTGGACAGCTCCTCCAGCCGGTTCATCACGTCCGACAGTACCTGGCTGACGGGCACCATGCTCTGGGCGCTGCGGCCCCGGCGGATGGCGTACACCTTCTGCTCCGCCGATTCCAGCATGTCTCCGGCGGATGCGCCGCCCTCCTGCACCATGGCGGTGATGTTGGCGGCGGCGGTGGCCACCTGCCGCATCAGCGCCTTGTCCCGCACGATCTTCACATACTCGTTGACGTTGGCGGCGGTAGGCGTGACCTCCATCAGCTGCATCAGATAGGGACGGGTGGCCTCGGTATACAGGCCGTTTTTCTCCATCTCGCTGGCGACGGTCAGGCCGTCCACCGGCTGGGAGTAGACGAACATGTGGGCGATGGTCTCAAAGATCTCCCGGTTCTGCCGCAGGTAGAAATCATCCGCCTGCAACTGATCCATCACGTCCTTGACGCACTCGCCGTCGATCAGCATGGAGCCCAGCACCGCCTGCTCCGCCTCGGCGGAATGGGGCATGCCCCGCATCAATAATTCGTCCATTGTCACACCTGCCTTAAAAAGCCTCGCAGAGTTCGCGCCCGCAGGCGCGAAATAATCAAATCATTTTTCTGACGACATGTGCGTCAGAAAAATTCTTATCGGCCAGCAAGTGCACCCATCGGGTGCGCGCAGTCGGCCGCAATCCTATTGGCAATGAAATCGAAGATTTCATGCCAGTAAATTTTACTTTTCCTCGATGACCAGCACGTTGACGATGCCGCTGATCTCATAGCCCAGCTTGGCCTTCACCTGATAGCTGCCGAAGGACTTGATGGGCTCGTCAATGACCAGCTTCTTGCTGTCCACGTCCATATCGTACTGGGCCTTCAGGGCGTCGGCGATGGCGGCGCTGGTTACGGCGCCGAACAGCTTACCCTCGTTGCCGCCCTTGGCGGCGATCTTCACCTGACAGCCCTGCAGCTTCTCGGCGATGGCCTCGGCAGCCGCCTTGGCCTCGGCGTCGGCCTTGGCCTTGGCCTTATCCCGCAGCTTCATGGTGTTCACCGCGTCGGCGGTGGCGGGCACCGCCACACCGCGGGGGATCAGGTAATTGCGGGCGTAGCCCTCGGCGGCCTCGATCATCTGGCCCTTCTTGCCCTTGCCGCGTACATCCTGCGTTAAAATGACTTTCATCTGTATATCCTCCTATGTCTATGTCAGATTGGTTTGTTTGTTGTTGTGGAATGGTACTTGATACCCTTTCGTAGGGGCCGGCGTCCTCGACGGCCCGCATAATATACGAAGGTGATTCCGATAAACGACGGGGCGTCGGGGACGCCGCCCCCTACACGCCGTTGTTGAAAATCCATCTCGTCATTGGGCATGTGAAGGATCGTCAATCCTCGAAATACTTATCAATGGCCGCCAGCAGCTTATCCTTGGCCTCGGCCACGGTGATGCCCTTTGCCTGACCGCCTGCGGTGGTGGAGTTGCCGCCGCCGCCCAGCGCCTCAAGGATCACCTGCACGTTCACCTCGCCCAGCGAGCGGGCGGACATATACACCCCGTCATCCTTGCGGTACATGACGAAGGAGGCCCGGATGCCCCGGATGGTCAGCAGCTCGTCGGCGGCCTTGGCAGCGGTGACCCGGTCATAGGCCTCATCCGCCGCCACGATGGCAATATCGCTGTGGTAGATCTCCGCCTGCCGTATGATGGCGTAGCGGGTCACCATGGCATCCAGATCGCTCTGGAACATCCGCTGCACGTCCTGCGTGTCCGCGCCGCAGCGGCGCAGGTAGGCCGCCGCCTCGAAGGTGCGGCCGCCGGTGCGGTTGGTAAAGTTCTTGGTGTCCAGCACGATGCCTGCCAGCAGGGCCTCCGCCTCGCTTTTCAGCATGTCGGCCGGCTCGATCAGATACTGCATCAGCTCCGTGATCAGTTCGCTGGCGGAGCTGGCGTAGGGCTCGTGGTAGTTCAGGGTCATCTTGTCGATGTAGCTGCTGCCCCGGCGGTGATGGTCGATGACCGCCACGCGGGTGCAGCTCTCCAGCAGCGGCTCGGATTCCACGCTGTCGGGGCGGTTGGTGTCCACCACCACCAGCAGGGTATCCGGCTGGGCGTGAAGAAACGCCGCGTCGCCGTTGACGAACACGCCCGCGTACTCCGGCATCTGCTGCAAAGCCCGCAGCACAGGATGAGCGGCGTTGTTTTCGGTATCAATGACGATCTGGGCCTTTTTGCCCAGCTTGCGGCTGATGCAGCAGATGCCCGCCGCCGCGCCCAGAGAGTCCATGTCGGCGTACTTGTGGCCCATAACGTACACGTTGCGGGCATCGTCGATCAGCTCCCGCAGGGCGTTGGCCATAACGCGGGATTTCACCTTGGTGCGCTTTTCGGTGGTCTTGGAGCGGCCACCGTAGAACTCGAAGTTGTTGCGATCCTTCACCACGGCCTGATCGCCGCCGCGGCTCAGCGCCATCTCCAGCGCCAGATCGGCGTTTTTGAACAGGCTTTCAAAGCTGTCGCCGTCCCGGCCCACGCCGATGGACAGCGTAGCGGTAACGCCGCCGCTCTCCACGGTGCGCACCGCGTCCAGCACGTCGAACTTCTTCTCGGCATAGGTGGTGAAGTCCTTTTCCTCCATCACGAACAGATACCGGTCGCGGTCATAGCCCAGCAGCAGCGCGCCGCTTCCGGCGCACCAGTCGTTGAGCTTGCCCTCGATATCCGCCAGCAGCGCCGAGCGCTTGCTCTCCGGGCAGGCCTTCATCAGATCCTCATAGTTGTCGATCATCAGGATGGCCACGGCGGGACGGGTCATGTCCAGCGTCTGGCGCATCTGCTCACTCTCGGTGATGTCCAGCCAGTAGGTGGTGGCCAGCATGCTGTGGTCGCCCTCCAGCTGGTCGGGATGGCTCAGCGCACCGTATACCCGGTAGGTGCGGTGGTTCCACACCACATGCTCCGGCGCTTCCCGCTTGCCCTCCAGCATCCAGTGGCCGTCAAAGCCGGGGATCACGTCGTTCACCAGCGCCTCGAACATCTTCTCCTTCATATCGGTCAGCGCCAGGAAACGGTCATTGCCCCACAGGATCTCGCCGGTGTTCAGGTCGAACACCAGCATGGGCAGCGGCGCGTACAGCATATTGCTGGAGCGGGCGGTGTCGATGCCGCCGCTGACCCGGTCCAGATACTGCCGCACGCTGTGCTGTGCCATCCGGTTGCGCCGGATCCCCACATAGATCACCAGCGCGGACACCAGCGCCTCGGCAACGGCCAGCAGCGGCGAGAAGGGGATGGCGGCGATCACAAAGGCGGCCAGACACAGGCCGTACAGCATGATATTGGTGCGGAAGCCGCGGATCAGCTTTTTACTCAAGGTGACACCTCATTTCAAAACGGGATTTCCGATGGGAATATCACTCCAATTTACAATCATTACTTATTATATCATACCTTTTTCCGTATCACAACAGCAAAAATGCGGATTTGCATCCGATTTCCGCCGGGGCGCGAAGCCTGACAAAACGCGGCGAAAAGTTGGGGGTATACAAACGGCAAAAAGTATGCTATAATTTATACACTTCGTAGAATTTTCTGCGACTTTTTTGGTTGTTTCGCAAAGCGGATGCGGCTTTGCGGTGATATAAAAGACCGCTGTCGAAGGCGGTCTCCTATAGCACAATTCAACACACGGTCATCCGGGGCGAACGCTCCGATGCTCCTCCGGCGATGCAGGGCCGGCAGGACATCGGGCCGCCTTTGTTTTGCTGCACATTTTTGCGGGAAACGGTGCGTTTTCCGCGCGATTTTTGGTGCGGTCAGCTCCGGTAACGCCGTGTATCTAACCATTTTTCGATACAGTAAAGGAGTTATTATGGCTGAAAAATTGAAGATCATACCCCTTGGCGGTCTTAACGAGATCGGCAAGAACATGACCGCTTACGAATACGGCGGCGAGATCATCGTGGTGGACTGCGGCATGGCGTTCCCCGGAGATGATATGTACGGCATCGACTGCGTGATCCCCGACGTGACCTATCTGGTGAAGAACCACAACCGCCTTCGCGGCCTGTTTATCACCCACGGGCACGAGGATCACATCGGCGCCATCCCCTATGTGCTCAAGCAGATCAACATGCCTATCTACTGCACCCGCCTGACGGCAGGGCTGATCAAGCTGAAGCTGCAGGAGCACGGCCTGCTGCAATCCACCAAGCTTATTACGGTGGAGGCGGGCCAGACCATCCGGGCCGGTAAGTTCCAGGTGGAGTTCATCCATGTGAACCACTCCATTGCCGACTCGGTGGCCTTCGCCATCCATACCCGCATGGGCACGGTAGTGCACACCGGCGACTTCAAGATCGACTCCACGCCCATCGACGGCGAGGTCATCGACCTGGCCCGCTTTGGCCAGCTGGGCCGGGAGGGCGTGCTGGCGCTGCTGGCGGACTCCACCAATGTGGAGCGCCCCGGCTATACCATGAGCGAAAAGGCGGTGGGCAAGACCTTTGCCCGTCAGTTCAACGGCTGTGACAAGCGCATCATCGTCACCACCTTCGCCAGCAATGTCCACCGCATCCAGCAGGTGCTGGACGCGGCCGCCGCCTGCGGCCGCAAGGTGGCCGTCACCGGCCGCAGCATGGAGAACATCATGAAGGTCTCCACGGAGCTGGGCTATATGAAGGTGCCCAAGAACACCCTGATGGACATCCATAAGATCAAGGGCCTGCCCCTGAACCAGCAGGTCATCGTCACCACCGGTTCTCAGGGCGAGGAGATGAGCGCCCTGTACCGCATGGCCTTCTCCACCCACAAGCAGGTGGACATCGGCCCCGGAGACAAGGTGATCATCTCCGCCAGCGCCATCCCCGGCAACGAGGTGACGGTGGGCCGGGTCATCAACGAGCTGTTCCGCAAGGGCGCGGACGTGGTGTATGACAAGGCGGACATGCTGCATGTGTCCGGCCATGCCTGTCAGGAGGAGCTGAAGATCATCCACGCCCTGACCAAGCCCAAGTTCTTCATCCCCCTCCACGGCGAGCAGCGCATGCTGCAAATTCACAAGCGGGTGGCGGAGAGCATGGGCATGCACCCCAATAACATCTGCGTGGCCGACAACGGCAGCGTCATCGAGCTGACCACCAAGCACATGAAGTGCGAGACCACCGTCCCCTCCGGCGAGGTGTTCGTGGATGGCGGCGGCGTAGGCGAGGTGGGCGCCGTGGTGCTGAACGACCGGAAGATCCTGGCCGAGGACGGCATGGTGGTGGTGGTCCTGTCCATCTCCAGCCACGATCACCAGCTGCTGTGCGAGCCAGAGATCGTCACCCGCGGCTTCGTGTACGTCAAGGAGTCCGAGGAGCTGATGCAGGAGATGCGGAACGTGGCCATGAAGGCTGTGGACGGCATGTCCAACCGCCGCCGCAAGGACGACGGCGAGATCTGCCGCACGGTAAAGTCCGCCGTCAGCAGCTATCTCTATAAGCAGACCAAGCGCAGCCCCATGATCATCCCCATGGTGACGAAGCTGTAAAAGAATTGAAAAAGGCGCGTCTGCCGCATTTGCGGCAGACGCGCCTTCTCTTGTTTTGTTGAGTATATCCGTTCAAAAGAAACCCCTAGATACGGTGCATCACGGCGCCGCACTCTCTGCATGTGCAGGTATCGCCCAGCACCCGCATACGCACGACACGTCCGCAGCCGCTGCATTTGAACATATCGGAGGACATACGCTTAATATAAGAAAACCAGCTCGTTCTCATGTTTCCTCTCCTTTACTGCTCCTGATACTCACTGCATTTTCCACCGTGCTTTACCGTCTTTTCCCAATAGCTGCAATAGCCCTTTCCGTTTCCGTCCGGCTGATAGAAACGACACGTCGCGCACTGATCCATACTCTCACCTCCCACCTGAAATAGCATATCTATTTTTGTCATCAAAACCGATTGTTGGCCTTGAGGGTCAGCCTTACGTGATCGGACGTATATACATACCTATGATAAATTTCGTTGTCTGCATCTATCTTCGTTTCACAAGACACCCTTCCCTTGTCAACAAGGTCATATTCTCCGCCCAGCTGCCGGTTAATGGCCGCGCCTAACGCCATCTGGGGCCGAAGCTTCCTTTCGCTATCAAAATTATTATCATAAGTAATTTCAAGGACAGCATCAAGAGGTTTTACGCGGTTGACGTAGAAGTCGAACTTCCGCACGACTCCGTTGGTACAGCCCGTCACGTGGTCGTCGTAGACCTCGATGATTTCCGGCTTGCGGTCCGTGCCGCCGGAAATGGCGCAGATGATCTGCCATGTCAGCGGACTGGCGGCGTAGCGGTTTTCCAGCTCCTGCTGACGGGCGATTTCCTGCTGCCGTTTCTGCTCCTCCTGTCTCTTCTGCTCCGCCTTCTCGGCGGCGGCCTTGAACTTGCGCCGGTTGTCAGCCGCCTTTCCAATCACTGCTTTCATGATAAGGGACAGCACAATGACGATCACCGTCAATATCGCCGCGGTTATTCCGTTTCCGCCCGTCACTGTCCAGCCCGTTCCAAACAGCATAGCGGCCGTCAGCAGCCAGAAGAAAAATGTCCAACTACCTTCTCTGGCATGGCCATGGCTGACGATCCAAAAGGGTACGCCGGCGCCAACAAGCGCTATGATCCAATTTTCCTCGGTTACTCCATAAACGAACAAATACGCCAGGCCGCTTGCGCCCAGCAGAAAAACGAAGCCCAAAAAGTCACTCTTTGCGATAAGGCCGACAAGACCAACGATAAGCCAAATTACGACTAGTACCCCCATTATCGTCCACCACCCTGTATCTACATATTATGACTGCTTTTTCAATTATATCTGGTTAAAATAGCAATGTCAAGAATATATTCGGTCTGGCTGGACAGGATATCCTCCGCTGTATAGTACAATTATCGAAAACAACGGAGGTGCGCCATGGAAAAAGAGCAATTTGCCCGGCGGCTGGTGGAGCTGCGGCAGGCCAAAAATATTTCCGCCCGCGATATGAGCCTGTCATTGGGGCAGAGCGCCGGGTATATCAACAACATCGAAAACGGCGTGAACCTCCCCTCCATGGGCATGTTTTTTTACATCTGCGACTATCTGGGCGTCTCGCCGGAGGAGTTTTTCCGGGTGGGGACTGCCGATCCGGTGCGGCTGCGGGAACTGTGCGAAAAAATGCAGCGGCTCAACAGCCATCAGCTGGAGCTGCTGGAGCAGCTGGTGCTGGAAATGCGGTAGCGGCGCGAAAAATTTCTCCGCAACCGAAAGTTGCGCCATAGTTGGTGGCGGCAACGGGGCATTTCCGGTATCATAACGTCATCAAACGCAAAGGAGCGAAACCGATGATGACAATTTATCTGGGCCTGATGGCCCTGGGCGCGGCGCTGATGGCGCTGCTGGTGACGGGGGTGTGTCTGTTATGCAGATGAGCCTTATTTTGACACTGGTGGCGGTCCCACTGGTTTTTGCAGTCACGGCGGCCATTGTATATTTGGTGTATCTGCTGATCCGCGCCCTGCGGAAGTACCTGCGCAGCGGCGAGGTGCGGCAGGAGAACCGGGCGGCAGTGGAATCGCTGGCTAAGGCATTGAAGGGCCACCGGGAGCGCTGCCGCATGACGCAGGAGTTTGTGGCGGAGGCCATCGGCGTCAGCCGTCAGGCCGTCAGTAAGTGGGAGACCGGCGCGGCAGACCCCAGCACCGCCAATCTGCTGGCGCTGGCCAAGCTGTACGGCGTGTCGCCGGAGGAGCTGCTGCACAACGCGCAAAGCGAAGATGTATAAAGAAAAAGAGACGGCTGAGCCGTCTCTTTTTCTTTATTGTAGGGGGCCGTTTTGCATTTGTGTGCGGCGGGGTGTGGTCACCCCGCCCTACGGCCAGCCGCCGATAGAATCTCGTAGGGCGCGATGCCCACGCAGTGGAGTGAAGCGGAACAAGTACCCTTGGTGTGCATCGCGCCGCCGAACAACGCTTCAGTGTCTACCGTTGAGAACGTGAGCGGCAGCGGCGCTGGAGCAGAGGCGATTCGATAACGAAACGAAAAAGGACATTTCCCGTGAACGTGCGGCAGGCAGTTACAATTCTGTACAATACATAGCGCGCAAGGAAGTGAAGAAACCATTGGTTTCTTCCGGCTCTTTTGGCTACTTTTCCAGTCGGTGCGTTAAAAAATATGCCGGTGGCATATTTTTAGCATCCGATCTCGGCAGCTATGCTGCCGTAGCATCCATCTGGTTTTGCAACGCACAGCGAAAGTAGCCTGCCGGAGGCCGTCCTCGCGCCGGGCGCGGAGCAACCCAATACAAACGCAACATAAAGGGGGCAGGGCAATGCCCTGCCCCTTTCACGGGTCAATATTCCGGCGCGTCCGGTGTGCGGCGGTACAGGAGGGGCCTGCCCTCGGCGTCCACCAGCATGCACATGCCGCCGGAGTTGCCGGCAGCGTGATACAGGTACTGCACGCCGGTCTGGGTATCCACCCACACCTCGCTGCTGCCAAGGAAACCGCCTTCCTCCAAAACTTTGATGAAACGGGTGTCTTTCTTTGCCATGATTTACTCCGCCTTGTCACTCTCCAGCAGGGTCTTGGTGCTGGCGGCCAGACCGGCCAGCCCCTGGATCTCACTGGGAATGATGATCTTGGTGGCCTTGCCGTCGGCGATCTTCTGCATGGCTTCCAGCGCCTTCAGCTTGATGACCTGATCGTTGGGGGCGTTCTCGTTCAGCAGCCGCATGGAGTCGGCCATGGCCTGCTGCACTTTCAGGATAGACTGCGCCTCGGCCTCGGCAGCCATGATCTTGGCCTGCTTGGCGGCGTCGGCCCGCAGGATGGCGGACTGCTGCTCGCCCTCGGCCACCAGGATCTGGCTGGCCTTCTGGCCCTCGGCCTGCAGGATGGACTCACGGCGCTCACGCTCGGCCTTCATCTGCTTCTCCATGGCGTTCTGGATCTCACGGGGCGGCAGGATGTTCTTCAGCTCCACGCGGTTGACCTTGATGCCCCAGGGGTCGGTGGCCTCGTCCAGAATGGAGCGCATCTTGGCGTTGATGACATCGCGGCTGGTCAGGGACTGATCCAGCTCCATCTCACCGATGATGTTACGCAGGGTGGTGGCGGTCAGGTTCTCGATGGCGCTCATGGGGTACTCCACGCCGTAGGTATACAGCTTGGGGTCGGTGATCTGGAAGTAGATCACGGTGTCGATCTGCATGGTGACGT
>CAVHYW010000039.1:0-21717 GCA_963640475.1 bacterium
TGGACACCCTGATTAAGAGTCAGGTGCTCTACCAACTGAGCTAAAGGTGCATATCTTTCAGAACAGTGTTATTATAACCGATTGATTTCTGATTTGCAAGACCTTTTTGAAAAAATTGTGTGATTTTATCGAAGGGTAGAGAGAAGCGAAAAAGCACGCCGCAGCGTGCTTTTTCGCTTTGCCTAAAATTCTGCCGGAAGAGACCGGCGAAACCGAAAATGCTTTTTACAGCGCGTCTGCGGGCTGATTCATGGCCGCGTCAACAAAAATGAGCGTCAGGCCAATGTAGATGGCGCAAGCCAGCGCGATCAGGGCGCAGCCTACAATACACAGGATCCGTGCCGTGCGGTTTTTCCGCAGCAGCTTGCAGGCCAGCACGATACCGGCAATAGCGGCCAGAAGCAGTACCACAGCAAGTCCAAAGGGCATATCTGTTCCTCCTTTACAGCGGGCGGAAGGTGTCGATCATGTCGGTGAAGCGCTTCAGCTCGCCGGCGAAGCGCTGGCGCAGCTGCTCCGGCTTCTCCCGGCCCTTACCGGTGTCGAAGAAGCCGTGACCGCAGTGACAGGCAATATACAGCCTGCCGTCGGTGTTGAGGTTGACGGCGAATTTGCCGGATGTCTCCGCCAGCCTCATGAACCGCTCCATCCGGCTGGGGTTCAGGATGCGAAGAGCTGCCTGCTCGTCGTCGCTGGTGAGATTGAAGCGCTTGTTGAAGTCCTCGTTCTCCGTCTTGATGGTGCGGGAATGGAACAGCTTATCCAGCTTGCCTCGCGGCCAGATGGTCAGCCATGTCGGAAATTCCTGATCCAACTCACACAGCATCCACTGGCCGACATAGACCTCCTGCTCGTTTTTCTCCCACAGGCCGGTCTCCTCCCGCTGGACCTCGTTGACGTCCGTCAGCCTGACGGTACACAGCTCTGTGGTCAGCCCCTGATACGTTCCCCGGATATAGCCGCTGCCGCTGCAATAGGTGTGGTCGGGCAGGGGAATATTGGTATCCTCCGCGTCCAGCAGGTGAGGAGCGGGCTCCATCTGCACGTTATCAAAAACGGCGTTTATCACATCCGGCACGATATTATCATACACCTGCTGGCCGATGGCACCTCTGCTTTTTGCCTGTAAGTGTTTGCCGAGAAAGCCGATCGCTACGCCAACGAGGGCCACAGGTATCGAGCGGTCCAGAACAAGGATAGCAACGAGAAATACGACAGCGCCAAGAATGAGTAAAATATCGCCAATGGCGCCGCTCTGCTTGCCCTTTCGCATCTCTTTGGTGAGCTGCTGGTCGGTCATCTTGTTTTTCTGTTCTTCCATTTGTTACTCCTTATTTTCCGCGCCGTTCAGGGCGGGGCTATCCATCAGCAGATCCAGCAGATCGCCCATACCGTTCAGCGAAGCAGTGAACCATTTGCGGATACCGTCGATGTCCCGCAGATCCAGCTCCTCCGGAACGCCCGCGAACACATACTGGGTGTTCAGCGCCAGCGTCAGATCGCCGTCACGGAGGATAAGGCCGCACAGCTTAGCGGTGCTGGAAGTGGTCTCCAGCTTCTTTACCAGATCGCGCAGCTGCGGCGTGACCAGACCGTCCGCCTCCTGACCGTCCGCTGTGCGGGCGGCAAAGTGCTTCCGGAAGGCGGCGGGGGCGGTGATGTCGTCCTTC
This sequence comes from bacterium, assembly GCA_963640475.1. Taxonomy (GTDB): domain Bacteria; phylum Bacillota; class Clostridia; order Oscillospirales; family Oscillospiraceae; genus Vescimonas. Next base: position 1,671 of record CAVHYW010000039.1, read on the forward strand.
TTCCGCTCCTGAAACCGGTCGTTCAGGGTGATGTCCAGCGCCGGGTCACAGATGCCCTTGCAGCGAACCACAATGCCGCGGAACAGCGTCTCGGTCCGGGTCATCCAGTTGTCGTTGTCGGGGCCGGACTTTTCCTCCACGGTGCGGCGCAGCTCCACATTGGCGGCGGAGAACCGCAGGCCCTTGTGCTCACCCTCGTGGAAGTCCGTCACGGTGCACTCCGTAAAGGGAAAAGTCGACAGCTTTGCCGCATTCAGGTACGCCCAGTCGATGGGCAGCGTCGGGGTCTCCGACTCCGGGCCAAAGGCCTTTGTCAGCTCCGTGCGGAAGAAGCTGCCTAATTGCTGCTGCAGCAGGGCCTTTTTCTTCTTCTGGGCGGGCTGTGCCACCAGCAGGAACAGCGCCACACCAGCAAAGACCAGAATGCAGATCACAATAACATTGCGATACACAAAGGCCATAATACACCCGGCGATCACCAGAATAACGCCCAGCAAGATGCCGATGCTCTCCGTTCTCTGATAGCTTCCCAGCTTTTTCGACAGCTCCGCGTCGGTCATCTTCTCCGCGCCGACGGCGGGCTCTTTCTCTTTTTTCATGTCTGTACGCTCCTTACCAGTTTTCCTCCAGCCAGTTCTCACCCCAGACCTCCGCGGGATCATACGGCTCCTCGGGCCATTCGGGGGCGAAGGGCCTGCCGTATGCGTCATAGGCCATGCCGTCCCCGTCCAGCGTATAGCCATCCGGCAGGGCAAAGTAGTTCACGCCGTCATAGTACCAGATGCGTCCATCCGACTCTTCAAAACAGGCGTTTTCCGGATCGGCATACGCCGCCATGTCGCCATTGCGGTAGAACACACCGGTGCTTTCGGCGTCCTCCTCACGGGGAACATTGCCGTCGGAGAACAGCACAAAGGCGTTGCCGTCGGCGCTGAGACAGGGATAGAGAATTTCGGGGCCGGTCACATAGGGGCCGCGGCCGTCGGTGCTCTCGTACAGCGGGCCGCTGCTCATGGTGCGGTCGGTAAAGCACTCGATGACACGCATCTGGGCGGTGTCGAAGGCGAAGGTCTCGCCCAAGGCATTTTGCCACACGCCGTCCAGAAGGCTGATGTCATAGGGGGCGATCTCGCCCTGAGAGGGCTCGAAGTGCAGGTCGTTGATCTCGCCGTAGCTGCTGCCCTCGCCGGCGCCCTCATGGCGCACGGTAAAGCCGCCGCCCTCCTTCACCAGATAGTAGTACCGGTCGGAGTCGATCTCGCTGTACCGGAGGCCGATGCCGTGTTCATCCCGGAACAGGCTGCCCGTTCCGACACGGCCATAACATGTGCGGAAGGTGTAGCTGCTGGTGGAGATGTCCAGCAGCAGCTGACTGCCGTCATCGCCCTGCCAGGCGGTGACATCGTCGCTGAGATCCTCGCCGGCCAGCACCTCCCATGCGTTGACCGGATCGTTGGAATCGTCGTAAGTATCGCCGCCGCAGGCCATCAGGCTCAGGGCCAGCAGCAGGATCAGCAAAAGGGTCAGGCAATTTTTCTTCATGGCTCGCCCCTTTCCGCGCCGTTTAGTCCAGGCGCTCGTAGTAATCGTAGTCGCCGGTAACGCCCCAGTACATACCGTTTTCGCCGGCTGTCGCAATGATGTAGGAGACATCGTCAAACTGCTCGGAGTCGGCGGCGTAGTGTCCCTGTGCCTCATCCACCACGCGGAGCAGACCGCTGTCGATGGCGGTACGGGTATCGCCCTGCTGGTCATACAGCACCCAGTCGCCGACGACACCGATGATGATCACGCTATCCTCTGTCTCGTCACCGTCCAGATACCACGTACCCTCGAAGCCTATGTGAGACACGCTCTCACCGTCGGCAAAGTCCGACACCTGGGATTCCTCCGGCTGGAACACATAGCTCTCGGTGTCCGCGTCCCAGAACCATACCATCAGCACCTGCTGGCCATCCAGTTCGAACAGCATGGCCACGTCGCCGTTGTCGTCGCCGTTCCGGTCGGCAAAATCGATGCTCTGGAACTCCTCCCACGGATCACCCTGAAGGGTGATGGGATAGTCCACATAGTCGTACAGGGTCTGGGTCTCGTCATCCAGATAGAAGTCGGTGCTGTCGTTATTGATGCACACCAGCACGTCGGTGTCCTCACCGTTGCGGGTGATGCTGCCGTAGTTCCGGACGATGCCGCTCACGCGCCAGTCGTCGCCTACCACGTCGTTAGGGTCATCATTCTGGTCGCCGCCGCAGGCTGCCAGACTCAGGCACAGCACCAGAGCCAGCATAAGGGCAAAAAGCTTTTTCATCATATTTTCCTCTCCTTATCCGTTACGCCATCTTCTGATAGTAGTCATTCTCGCCGCCCCAGTACATCACGTCATCGCCGATGACGGTCATATCATAGACCACATCGTCAAACATGGTGGAAACGGCATAATACTGACCGTCGCCGTCAGCGTTGACTTGCAGCGTGCCGCAGTCCACTTCGGTGGGATCGCCGTCGCCGCCGGGACGCTCAGACAGGGACCAGTTGCCGTACTCGTCGATCTCGATGATGCTGTCGGCGGCGGCATCGGCATCCATGAACCACGCACCCGCCAGAGAGGCGTAGTCGCCGGTGGCACTGTCTCCGCCCTCGCTGTCATCCACGGCACTGACATAGACGAAGCTGCCGAAGGAATCCACATTGAGGGTGCCGTCATCGTCCATCCAGCTGTGATGGGCCACGCCGTCATGCTCGTTATAGAAATAATCGGCGCCGTATTCCTGCACCATCTGGATGTAGCCGCTGGCGGTCAGCTCCTCGTTGACATCGTACAGGGCGAAGCGCATCTCATCGCCGTCATCGTTCAAGGCCACCACCAGCTGGCTGCCGTCGTCGCCGGACCAGAGGCCTTTATACATGCCATAGTCCACCAGCTGCTGGTCGTCCTTCACCATGCCCTCGAAGGAATCCGGGGCGCTGCTGGGCTCGTCGCCGTTATCGTCGGTGCCGCCGCAGGCGGCCAGCGTCAGGCACATCACCAGTGCCAGCATCAGGGCTAAATACTTTTTCCAGTTTTTCATTGTTTGCTCTCTCCTTTTTATTATGATGAATCAGTGCGCCTGTTCCGCCATGGCGAACAGCTCGTCATGGCTCAGCTCTACGTTGCCGAAGCGGATGAAAATGCCGTTGGTAACGGCGCTGCTCCACAGCTGTGGGTCGCTCAGGGGACGGAAGCGAAGCTTATCCAGATAGGGCTTCATATCCAATAGCAATCGGCTGCCGGACACAAAATCAACCTGTAGGATATAGTTCTCCAAGGGGGACACGGCTGATATATATTTCCGGTTCAAGTGCGGTTCCTCCTTTCTCATGGCATAAAAAATCCACTGTACCAACAGTATACAGTGGATCCTTTTCTTTTTCTATTAACCTCTGGTTAGGACTTTGCCAGCTCCGCCAGACGCTTCCGTTTGGTGCGGGTATCGCCCTCGATCCCCAGCTTGGCATAGATCTGGTTGACATACTGCTTCACGCTGCCCTCGGAGAGGAACAGCTCCCCGGCGATCTCACGGTTGCTGAGACGGTCGGCGATCAGCGCGGCGATCGTCTGCTCCCGCCCGGTCAAAGCGGCCAGCGCGGCAGGGCAGGAGGACTGTCTGCGGCGGCGCTCAGCCTCCTCGCCCAGCGCTATGATCTGCGTGGTGAGTGCCGTTTTCGGGCATGCGGCCAGCAGCGGCTCCAAATAGCGGTAGTTTTCCGCGAAGGGGATCGCAAAGCCGTCCGGGGCGGCGTCGTGCAGCGCCTGTTCCAGCAATGCGGCAGCCTCGGTATGCTTGTCCAGCAGCTCATAGGCGGCGGCGGTCTGGATCCGGATGTGCAGCGCCACCAGCGCATAGTGTATCCCGGCGCACAGGGCCAGCAGACCCTGACTGCGGCCGATGACCTGCGCATAAGCGCCCTGCGCCAGATAGACCTGATTTTCGATGAGCTCCATCATGGGCTTGCCCGGTGCAAGGAAGTTGATGGAGGAGAGCTGATGCTCCCGAAACACCGGCGGGATCTTCTCCGGCTGGCCCAGCAGCGCGTAGTGATAGGCGCCGGTGCTGTCCAGAATATTCAGCCAGTCCGCGTTGTGCTGCCGCAGCAGCACCGCGCGGCGCTGGGCAAAGGTGTGGCGGGGGAGGGCGTCCGTAAACAGTGACAGCCGACACGCCAGAAAGTCGCAGCACAGCGCCATGTTCATCTGGCCGTTGCCCTCGATGCAGGCGTAGGCGCTTTCCAGCGCGATCTGCGCGTCGGCGAAGCGGCCCTGCAAAAAGGCGGCCTCCGCCCGCATGATGTGCTCCGCGCCTTGCCCGTGGCCGTTGGTGATCTTATAGTAGTGGGGCATGCATTCGTCCATCTCCGCAAGCTCCTTGTCCAGCTGCCCCGGCTCACGGTGGAACATCATCAGCACCGACGGGGAGCCGAAGGTCCAGCCGCCATCGTTGCGGATGCTGATGACGGGACGGGACATCTGGGCGCTGGCGCTGCGGTGCAGGCGGCTCATGGCGCTGATGTCGTTATAGCACAGGAAGCTGAGGATCAGGTCACATTCGCCCAGCAGGTCGCCCCGCTCCGTCCGGGGCATGTCGGGATGCTCCTCGATAGAGGCCAGCAGCAGGGCCTTCAGCTCCATCATCTTGGGGATCTGCCGCCATGTGAACATGCGGCGCATCAGCACCAGCAGCGCCAGCGGATGGGCCTTCAGCACCGGGACGGGGCACTCCGCCAGAAACGCCAGCACGTCGGCAGGCGCCAGCGCGGCCAGCAGGATACCGGCGTCGCGCTCCACGACCCGCAGCACCGCGTCAAAATTGCCACTCTTCCGATAGGCGGACATAGCGTGCAGGTATTGTCGGTGCGTTTCGTACCATTCGCCGTAGCGGTCACGGTAGAGCCGCTGCTTTTCCGGCTTCAGGCGGGAAAACGCCTGCTCGGCGCAGTCCTTCATCATGTGATGAAAGCGGTAGGTCACACCGTCCGGCAGCCGTTTGGCAAAGGCGTTCTGCTCGGTCATGGCGGTGAGCAGTCCGGCGGTGGACTTGTTTTGCGTGATAAACTGCGCCATCTCCGCCGTAAACTCGTCGGCAAGGCCCATCACCGCCAGAAACTCCCGTTGTCTGGGCGGCAGGGGATCGATCATGGCGGCGGAGAACATGGTATAGATGTCCGAGGTGCGATCCGGCAGCGCGCCATGCTCGGTCAATGTGCGCAGATTCAGATAGACCGCGGAGAACCAGCCCTCACTGGAATAGAGCAGCGTCTCGATCTGCTGGTCGTCCAGCGGGATGCCGCAGCGATGGGCATAGATGGAAAGCTCCGTGTGGTTCAGCCGCAGATGCTCCGTACCGATCTGATAGACCTTTTTCCCCAGCCGGAGAGCCTCCTCGCTGGGGAGAAAGCGGTCGCGGCTGGCGATGATCAGATGTACGTTTTCCGGCAGACGGTTGGCCAGTGTGCAGACGAAGCTCACTACCTGACCATCCGTCAGCAGGTGGAAATCATCGATGAAAATGTAGCAGCTCTCCGGCCCGGCCAAAGCGTGGCACAGATCGTCCGCCAGCAGACTGGCTCCGGCGGTGTCGGATGGGCAGGCGTAATCCAGCAGGAAGGGAAGCCCGGCGTAAGAAAAAGCGTCCTGTACACTTTTCCAAAAGATCGCCAGATTGTCCGAATAGACGCTGATGCGGATGACCCGCAGCGGCTCTGTCCTGATCCGCTCACCGAGATACCAGTTCACCGCCGTGGTCTTTCCGTAGCCCATAGGCGCCACCACGGTGGTCAGGGCGCAGCGGGAAATGGGCCGCAGACATTCCTGCAGCCGCTCCGAGATGTAAACGGTATTCAGATCCCACTTGCGTCTTGCCATGGCGTTACCTCGATGAAGCTTTTATGATTTTTTCCCGCGCTGGATCAGATTCACCACCAGCATCACCGCGGCATACACCACACCGCCGATGGCCCAGATGAACCAGCTGTATCTGGCCTGACCGTTGCCGGAGGGGCCGAAGGTGTACCACATGAAGAGGGCTGTTACCAGCAGCCAGTAGATGGCGCTGACCGCGCCCTTGATGCTGCGGCGGGACTTATTCTGGCGGGTGTAGTCGCCCTCCTCCAGCAGCCGCTCCATGGAGGCGTTGATGGTGCCGCCATAGGTGAAGGCCACACAGCCGATACCGGCGATCACCAGCAGCAGGCACACCGCTGCCACATAGACGATGTCGGCGGTCTCCATGCACATGGTGACAAACAGCGGCACCGCCGACAGGATGCACAGCACCGTGCCGATGATGTTCAGCCGGGTATAGACGGCGGCGGCAAAGCCCTGCTTGCGCTCCTTTATCATGCCGCTGACGCCGTACTCCGTCTCGAAGGGTGTTTCCTCCAGAAAGGCGAAGTCCCGCACCTTGGCGGCACAGGTGAGGAACAGCGCCACACCGATAGCCACCAGCACCAGCAGCGCGCACAGGCCGATACCGGCCGCGGCGTTTTCGGAGATGCCGAAGCGGGAGACCTCGCTCATGGCGGCCAGCATCAGCAACGCCACGGGGGAGATGATGCACAGAAAGGTGGCCAGCGCGATCTTCGGCGCGGCTTCCCGCCGCAGTGCCAGATAGGCGGAGGCCTCCTCCATGGTGACCCGCCGCAACGGCGGCTCGTCGACGGGAACGCTCTGGACAGGCTCCTCCAGCTCCAGCTCATCCTTCAGCAGAAAATCGGTGGAGACGCCGAACAGGCGGCTCATCTGCACCACCTTATCCATATCGGGGACGGACTGTGCGCCCTCCCACTTGGAGACCGACTGGCGGCTGACGTTCAGCTGTGATGCCAGTTCCTCCTGCGACCAACCGGCCTTCTTCCGCAGACTGATAATTTTATCCGCTAAGATCATCGTGTTATTCCTCCTGATGTGATGTGCGCCGCAGCGCATTTGATGAGGATAGCATACCGGATCGCGCGGTTGCACGCCAGAAAGCGGGCTTGGAAGTCTGTCAACCGGCGGTTACGTTTGGGTTGAAAAGCGCTATTTGCGGGCAATTTCCCGGAAAAAGTCCAGTGCCGCGGTCTGAAAGTCCTCCGGTGTGGCGGAGGTGTTCACCAGCACGTCGGTACAATGGGCGCGGTAGAAATCGTCGTCCTTCTGGGCGGCCACCCGCAGACGGGCGTATTCCTCGGTGATGCCGTCACGGGCCATGATGCGGCGGACGCGATCCTCCGCCGGGGCAATGACCGCCAGCGTCCGGTCACAGAGCTTCGAGAGTCCCGACTCTACCAGGTTGATGGCGTCGATGCCCATGATAGGGGCGGGGGAGAGGGCCATCCGCCGTTCCAGCTCACGGGGCAGCTGGTCATAGATGATGGCGTTGAGCCGCTGAAGCTGCGCCGTGTCGCCGAACACCAGATTCCCCAGCTTCTGGCGATCCAGCTGGCCGTCAGGGGTGAACACATCGCCAAAGGCGTCGGTGATGGCGTGGCGCAGACCATCATCGGTGCGCAGCATCTCGTGATAGATGGCGTCGCAGTCCAGCACGCAGCCGCCCAGCTGCTCCAGCGCCCGCAGGGCACTGGTCTTGCCTGCGCCGGTGGGGCCGGTGATGCCCACCACCAGCGGGCGGGGCGCTTCGATCACATGGAAGCCTGCCGCCTTTTTCAGCCGGTTGCTGACGGCCAGACCCAGCCCGCTCTCGTCGGGGCACTGGGCAAAGATCTCCGGCACGTCGGTGTCGTCGAAGGTGCGCAGGGCGTCGAACACATGCCGGGCCTGCGCCAGCTTATCGGCGGCAGGGCCGAGACGGTGGATGATATGTCCTTCAAATAAGGGGGCGTATTCGTCAAAGCAGATGACGCCGCTGTCCGCCGTCAGATGGGCGGCGATGTAGGCGGCGGAAGCGCCGGGTGTCCCGGTAATGACGGTGACGGGAGCCTTGGGGGCATAGTGGCGGTATTTCATGCCGGGGGCCTTGGCCTTTTCACCGTCCGCCAGCTTCTGCCGCACCGCCTTATCCACGGCCACCTCGCCCAGCACCTCCTCCAGCGCTTCCAGCGGCAGTCCGCCGGGACGGAGGAGACGGGGCGGCGTCACCGTCAGGTCGATGATGGTGCTCTCCACCCCCACGGCGCATGGGCCGCCGTCCACGATGCCGTCGATCTTGCCGTCCATGTCCTCCAGCATGTGCTGGGCGGTGGTGGGGCTGGGCCGTCCGGAGGTGTTGCCGCTGGGTGCGGCCACGGGAATGCCCGCTTCGCGGATGATGGCCAGCGTCATGGGGTGGTCGGGGCAGCGGACGCCCACCGTGTCCAGTCCGCCGGTGGTGCGCAGCGGCACGTTGTCCCGACGGGGCAGGATCATGGTGAGAGGCCCCGGCCAGAACCGCTCCGCCAGCGCGTAGGCTTCCGGAGGGATATCGCGGCAGTACCGTTCCAGCCAGTCCGCGCCGGGGACATGGAGGATCAGAGGGTTGTCCTGCGGACGGCCCTTTGCCTCGAAAATATGCAGCACGGCTTCTTCGTCCAGCGCGTTGGCACCGAGACCGTACACCGTCTCGGTGGGGATGCCCAGCAGGCCGCCCCGCCGCAATATGGCGGCGGCTTCGGCGATGGCGTTTTTGTCCTTTTCAGGGTGGAATACGATGGTATTCACAGTGGATACTTCCTTTTATGAGCTATTAGAGTCCTAATTCTTCGCCCACCAGCACGACCTTGATGCGGCCGGGAATCTTGGAGAACCGGGTGGTGACGATCTGGGCGCAGCAGCAGTCGGGGCTGGTGCAGTTGCCGCACTGGCCGGTGACAGCACAGGGAGTCTTGACATCGAAGCGCTGGACATTGGCGGGGGCGGCAATGTGGCGGGCGCGGGATATGGCGCTGTCCAGATCACCGGCCACCTTGTTCATGCCGGCCACCACGATGACCTGCTTGGGGCCGAAGCACAGGGCGGCCACGCGGTTGCCCATGCCGTCGATGTTCACCAGCTGGCCGTCCTCGGAGATGGCGTTGCTGCTCATGAGGAAGGTGTCGCAGGTCAGGGCCTGACGCAGCATATCCATGCGCTCGTCGGGGGTCTTGGCGGTATCGCGGTCGATGAGGGACTGGCCACGCTGGCGCAGGCGATCCTTGATGCCCAGCTGATCCACGGTGGCCACGCCGCCCCAGCTCACCACGTCGCCGGCGGGGATCAGCTCCAGCACTTTCTCCACGGCTTCTTCGGCGGTGGGACAGTAGTAGGCGTCAAACTGCCGCTTCTTCATGGCCTTGACAACATTGGGGCCGGACTTGTCATAGTGCATTTTCATAGGTGCTAACATGGTGATTTGCTCCTTTCTTATTCTGCGCCCTCCTGCAGGCGCTGTGTCTGTTGATTCAGGGTCAGTGCGTCGATCAGAGGATCGAGGTCGCCGTTCATGATGGCGGCGATGTTGAAATTCTTGCTGTCGCCTGTGAGTCGGTGGTCGGTGACACGGTTCTGGGGGAAGTTATAGGTGCGGATCTTGCCGCTGCGGTCGCCGGTGCCCACCTGAGACTTCCGCTCCTTGGCGATGGCGGCGTTCTGCCGCTCCTGCTCCGCCTCGTACAGGCGGGAGCGCAGGATCTTCATGGCCCGCTCCTTATTCTTATACTGGCTGCGCTCGTCCTGACACTCCACCACCGTGCCGGTGGGCAGGTGGGTGATGCGGATGGCGGACTCGGTCTTGTTGACGTGCTGGCCGCCTGCGCCGCTGGAGCGGTAGGTGTCGATCTGTAAGTCCTTGGGGTCGATGGAGAACTCCACCTCCTCCGCCTCGGGCATGACGGCCACGGTGGCGGCAGAGGTCTGGATGCGGCCGGAGGACTCCGTCTCCGGCACACGCTGCACCCGGTGGGTACCTGCTTCGAACTTCAGACGGGAGTAAGCGCCCGCGCCCTCCACGGTGGCTACGGCTTCTTTCACGCCGCCCAGCTCCGTCTCGTTCAGGGACACCACGTCCAGCGTGAAGCCCCGCCGCTCGGCATACATGGAATACATCCGCAGCAGGTCGGCGGCAAACAGCGCGCCCTCCTCGCCGCCGATACCGGCCCGGATCTCCAGCACCACGTTCTTGTCGTCGTTGGGGTCACGGGGCAGCAGCAGACGCTTCAGCTCCTCTGTCAGCCGCTCACGCTCCGCCTTGGCGGCGGACAGCTCCTCCTGTCCCAACTCCTTCAACTCGGGGTCGGACAGCATCTCCGTGGCGGCGGCGATATCCGCCTCCGCGCGGGCGTAGGCCCGGTAGGCTTCCGCCACCGGCGTCAGCTCCTTCTGTTCGCGGCTCAGCTTCGTCATGGCTTCCCGGTCGCTGTATACCGCCGGGTCGGACAGCTGCCGCTCCACCTCGTCCAGACGGCGGACGATCTTTTCCAGCTTATCCAACATGGCCGGTCTCCAGATACTTCTGCACGTCGGAAATAAACTTATCCCGCCAGAAGGTGTAGCCCACGCCGCCGGGCTGGAGGGACACCTCCAGAATATGCTTTTCGGCGGTGTAGAGGTCCATCTGGTCGTAGACGCTGACACAGCGGCGGCTGCCGCTGCGGGTCAGCACATAGGCCACCCGGGACATCTCCAGGCCGCGGCGCTTCAGAAGGCCGCGGATGGGACTGGAGCAGCGGCCGCCCCACACGGGGGTGCCGACGATCACCAGCTTATAGTCCTCGATATTCCGCTCCGTGGTGAAGGGCTTCAGCGGGGCGGTGGTGCGGCGCATGGCGTCCTTACCGGCCCGCAGGCGGCCGCGCCAGCCGTTGCGGTCGGCGCCGTCATCGATGGCCACGATCTCCGCGCCTACCGCGTCGGCGATCTCCTTCATGGCGCGGCGGGTGTTGCCGCTGAATGAGTAATAGATACACAATACGTCGCTCATAGTCAAGATTCCTCCAATGCTAGGGACAGCTCCTCCCAGCGGGCCATTTCCTGTTCCAGCCGGGCTTCCGTCTCCTGCTTCTGCGTGAATAGTTCGTTCAGCTTGCCTGCGTCGCAGGCGTTGGCGGCCATGGCCTCGTCCAGCGCCGCCAGCTCCTTTTCCAATTTGGCGATGCCGGTCTCGCAAATGGTCAGCTGCCGCCGGGCCGCCTGCTGGCTGCGATTGCCCCTGGGCTGACGGGTGTCGCCCTTCTTTACTGGAGCCGCGGCCTCCTGCTTCGGCTCCGATGCCTTCATGACACGGTACTGGGCAAAGCCCATGGGATAGTCGGTGATGGTGCCGTCTGCCAGCTCCCAGATACGGGTGGCGAAGCGGTTGATGAAGTAGCGGTCATGGCTGACAAACAGCAGCGTGCCGTCAAAGGACTCCACCGCCTCCTCGATCCACTCGCGGCTGGCGATATCCAGATGGTTGGTGGGCTCATCCAGAATGAGGAAGTTGATCTCCTCATCCATCAGCATGCACAGCCGCAGGCGGCTCAGTTCGCCGCCGGACAGGACGCTGACGGATTTGAACACATCCTCCCCCTGAAACTGATAGGCCGCCAGCCGGTTCCGGGCACTTTGAGGTGTGATGTTCTTCTTGGCGTACAGCATGGTGTCCACCAGATTGCGCTCCGGGTGGTCGAAGTGGATGACCTGCTCCAGATACGCCCACTTCACCGACGGGCCCAGACGGATGGAGCCGCCGTCGCAGCTCTCCCGCCCCGTCAGCATGTTGAGGAGCGTGGTCTTGCCGGTGCCGTTCTCGCCGATGAGGGCGATGCGTTCGCCACCCTCCACCCGCAGGTATACGTCGGAGAACAGTGTCCTTTCTCCGAAGGCCTTCGTCACGCCGCGGAATTGCAGTACCTCGTCGCCCTTGAACTCCCGGCTGGCGAAGCGGGCGTCCATCTTCTTGGCCTTGGTGGGCTTGGCGGTGGTGCGCATGCGCTCAATGCGCTTTTCCATGCTGAAGGCCCGCTTGTGAAGGGCGTCGTTGCCCATGAAGGCCCACAGATGCATCTGCTCGGCGGCCTTTTCCAGATGCTGGATCTTGGCCTGCTCCTTCAGATACTGCTTCATCCGCTCCTGATAGCGGCGCTCCTTCTCCACGGCGTAGAAGCTGTAATTGCCGCTGTAAAACTCCGCCCTGCCGTCCAGCACCTCGATGACGCGGGACACGGTGCGGTCAAGGAAATAGCGGTCATGGCTGATGGCCACCACCGTGCCGTGAAACTTGCGGAGGTACTCCTCCAGCCATTCCGTGGCCTGTAAGTCCAGATGGTTGGTGGGCTCGTCCAGCAGCAGGATGTCCGTGTCCTCCAGGATCAGCCGCCCCAGATTCACGCGGGTCTTTTCACCGCCGGACAGCTGGTCAAAGAGCTTTTGCCGCATATCGCCGTCGATGGACAGACCGTTGGCCACCTTGTTTTTGGCGGTGGCGGTGTCATAGCCGCCCAGCGCCTCAAAGCTGGCGGTCAGGTGATCGTACCGCCGCAGCATGGCACTGTCGCTCTCGCCCTTTGCCATCAGGTCGGTCAGCTCGTCCATTTCGGCTTTCAGGGCCTGCATCCGCTCGAAAGCGGAGTCCAGCACATCCTCCACCGTGTATCCGGCGGGATAGACGGGAATCTGGGAGATCAGTCCGATCCGCCGTCCGGTGGCAATGACGATCTGGCCGCTGTCCGGCTCCAGTTCGCCGGTCAGCAGACGGAACAGTGTGGTCTTGCCCGCGCCGTTCTTGCCCAGCAGACCCACCCGCTCGCCGGTGTCCACCTGAAAGGTGATGCCGTCCAGTATTTTCTTTTCCAGATCGAAGGACTTTACCACGTCCTTCACAGAAATGTCTACCATAAAAATTTACTCTGTCGATTCCAGATCCTTTACAATATCGGTGAAATGCATGGCATGGGACGCCTTCACCAGCACTGCCGTTCCGGCGGTGAACAACGCCCGGATGGCGGGCAACGCGTCGTTTACCGTGGGGAACCACAGGGCGTCGGGGTTGGCATCCTGAACCGCCTTGACCTTGGAGCCCACAGCCACCACGGTATCCAGTCCCAGTGTGCGGGTCAGCTCGCCCATATCCCGGTGGGCCTGCTCCGTCAGATCGCCCAGTTCGCCCATGTCGCCCAGCACCGCCATGCGGCGGGGATGCTCCGTCTGGGCCAGAATACGCAGGGCTTCCGCCATGGCCTGGGGGTTGGCGTTATAGCAGTCGTCAATGATGATGCGGCCGCTGCTGCACCGCACCAGATGCATGCGGCTGCCTACGGGGCGGTAGGCGGCGATGCCGGACAGCATCTCCCTCTTGGTCAGCCCCAGATGCTCGCCGATGGCAATGGCCATGGCGGCGGGATAGATCATGTACGCGCCGGGGGAGGGGATGGATACCTCGTACACATCCCGCGCCGTGGTGATGGTGCAGGTGACGCCCTCGATGCCGTGCTCGGCCACGTTGGTGACCCGGATGCCGCAGCGCTCATGCTTGCCGCACAGCACCGTCTCGAAGGGCAGCGCAAGACCGGACAACAGCTCGTCATCGCCGTTCAGCACGGCGAGACCGCCGGACTGCAGATTCTCGAAGATCTCGCATTTGGCCTGCAAAATGCCCTGCCGCGTGCCGCCTAAGTTTTCGATATGGGCGTCGCCCACGTTGGTGATAACGGCCACAGTAGGCCGCACCATCTCGCCCAGATAGCGAATTTCGCCGAAGTGGTTCATGCCGGTCTCAATAACGGCGGCCTGATGCTCCGGGGCAAGGTTCAGCAGCGTCAGCGGCGTACCGATAGCGTTATTAAAGTTGGCCTGGGTTTTCAGCGTGGAAAACCGCTGGCTCAGCACGGCAGCGATCATCTCCTTGGTGGTGGTCTTTCCGGCGCTGCCGGTGACCTGCACCATGGGGAGATCAAACTTCGCCCGATACCACGCAGCCAGCGCTTTCAGGGCTTCCAGCGTGTCGGATACCTGAATGTAGAATTTGTCTTTCAGCAGGGAAGTGGGCTTTTTGGCCGTCAGGCAGCCTGCCGCGCCGCGCTCCAGCGCCGCGTCCAGATAGTCGTGGCCGTCGAACCGCTCGCCCACCAGCGGGACGAACAGCGCTCCGGCGGGGATGCTGCGGCTGTCGGTAGAGACCTCCGTCACCACCGCGCCGCTTTCTTGCAGCAGCGTGCCGCCCACAGCGGCGCACAGCTCCTTTACGGTGCAGCCGGTCATCTGTATTCCGCCTTTCTGGCCTCGATGGAATCCAGCACGATCTTCTCGCACAGGTCGGCGTAGCTGAGCCCCACCTGCGCCGCTTCCTGCGGCACCAGACTGGTGGGCGTCATGCCCGGCAGAGTGTTGATCTCAAGGCACCATGCCTTGCCCTCGGCGTCCAGCAGGAAGTCGCTGCGGGAGTAGACGGCCAGTCCCAGCCCCTGATGGAGCTTCAGGGCCATCTCGCCCACCTGACGCCACTCCTCGTCGGAGATGGGCGCGGGGCAGATCTCTTCCGCGCCGCCCTTCTGATACTTGCATACATAGTCGAAGTACTCGCCCTTGGGAATGATCTCTACGGCGGGCAGATAGGTGTCGCCCAGCACGGCGATCTGAATTTCGCGGCCCTTGATCTTCTTTTCCACCATCACATGGCCGCCGTAGGGCAGCAGGTCGTAGAGGGCCTTTTCCAGCTCCTCGCGGGTGTCGGGCAGGGCCATACCGATGGAGCTGCCGCCGTTGACCATCTTCACCGCGCAGGGCACCATCAGCTCTTGCGTCAGGCGGGGAATATCATTCTTCGTATAATGTACGTCCACCCACGGGGCGGTGCGGATGCCCAGAGAGTCCATCATCCGCTTGGTGACGGCCTTATCCATGGCCATGGCGCTGCCCAGATAGCCGGAGCCAGTATAGGGCACGCCCACCAGATCCAGCGCCGCCTGAATACGGCCATCTTCGCCGTTGGCACCGTGCATGGCCAGAAACACCGCGTCGGCCATGGCGCAGACCTTCAATACGTCCTTACCCAGCAGGGAAGGGCTCTTGTCCTGCCGCGCGGCCCGGACAGCCTCCAGATCGGGGGCCGTCTCCTCGATGGCCACCTTTTCCAGCAGGCCGTCGGGCGCGTCAAAGATATCCTCCAGCTTGCCATGGTAGTTTTCCAGTCCCATGAACATATCCACGAAAATGGCCTGATGGCCCTTTTCCCGCAGGGCACGGCACACGCCGCTGCCGCTGACCAGTCCCACATGGCGTTCGGTGCAGAAACCGCCGGACAAAACCACGATCTTCATGATAAAAGACCTCCTTTTGATAGCAGATGCTAACAATATACCTATTATATCAATATACCAGTATAGCATATGCCGCCGGAAAATACAACTCCTTTCCATAAGCAGGCGGCGAAGAAAAGAAAGCCCCCTCGTGAGGCTCACGAGGGGACTTTGATAGTTTGCAGTCACTTACGCCTGATTTGATTCGGTTTTCCGTATCCATCTGACGAGAAGAATGAGAGTGACGGCAAGGACAATACAAATAGTGCCATGCATCGCGGCCATCATGTGATAGCCCATAAAATCGAACCGCTCCGTCCCCGACAGCAGGTAGGGCTGATTTCCGGCTTTATACAGTGTAACAAGGCAGGAAGCTCCGTTATAAAGGCCGAAAGCGCCCAACACGGTGTATAAAACCAAGCGCACGGGCTTGCTTCTCATAGCTTTCATGAACATAATTGCAGCTCCGTTCTGACGTCGTCACGGTAGCAGAAAATACGTCCCGCCCGTGAAAAGTCCTTATCCACCTCGACGCCATCGAATTCACAAAAAGCTTTTTCCAGTCTCTTTGGCGTATAGAAAAGGGCCTGTGTCTTGAGTCTGAACGCCTCGTCCACCACTTCGTTCCATAGATGGACTGACCAGTAACTACAATTTTTGCTGAGCGTCCATTTGCCGCTCCGGTCGATATATGCTTCGACGATCTTTAGCTGTGCTTCTTCGATATTGACGTTCAATGACTTCCGGCCGATGTACCGGTCATACGCCGAAATATAGGCCGATTCCAGATTGAAAAGCAGCCCCGGAAGATCAGAAACGGCCCAAACCGAGAAGGTAACCATCTCGTCGTTTTTGATCTCGTGATCCTTTAGATACACCGGATGACCGGACTGATTATCAATAGACAGCCACGTATGCCCAAGGCATTTGACAAACGGCTTGGATTCACTGTCACCGTTGAATGTCGTGATGGAAAAGATAATGCCATCGTCCTCGCAGGGGATCGTTTTGGACTGGCTTTCATATGAGTTGAAGTCAAACCACAGGCAAAACGCCGCCGCGATTGCGAAAAGGAGTATGAGCAGTACCGTCACTTTCCGCTTTTTCATACGATCACACTCCCTTTCCAAACGTTGATCTCCGGCACAATGTGCGTTACATGAGCGGGAAGGTTTCGTTCAAAAATTGAACGGTATGAAACTCAACGCGCCATTCGATATCTTCCTTTGTCGGTTCAAAGTGCAGCGCGGAGCAAACCGTGTGCAGATTTTCCCGGGCGCTTTTTCCGAACACGATCACGGCTGGGCTGACCGCGCCGCCGATCACACCGACACAGGCAGTATCGTTTCGTTCCAAAGGCTTGTCACCCTCGGCACAATCGCAGATCGAAATATCATTGTCCGTCTCAGGAGAGAGCGTATAGCTCATGGCGGTAAAATGCGTCGGGTAGACCCAGCGATCCGAGTCAAATTGTTCGTGAGGAGCTGTCTGCTGCTCCAATTCCTGCACCGTCAATGTGTATTCGGTTCCGCTGACCGGATGAACAAAGGAAAACGAATCGCCGGGAGCGTGTGCCTTGAAATGCGGCCCGGGTACACGGCACGGCCGCTGCTCCATCGTAAGGGAAAGTGATTTTATTTCAGGGCGGCGCTTGCTTGTCCACGGATAACATTGTCTGTGAATCGTCCAGCCGTAGGAGTCATCTAAGCCATAATGAGCGGCTGCCGCTTGCGCCACTTTCTCATTTTTTGCACCATCCGGCAAACATGGACTGATGCCTACCGCACAGCCGTGAGAAGACGGCATTGTCTTTCCGTTCAACGCTATTTTTGCGCTGAAATCAAGGCCAAGCGGATTCTCCAGTTCCATTTGCATCAGCTCTTCCTGGGTAAAGTTTTCCTCCGAGTCATTCTCGGCAGTCAGGTTCCATTTTGCGATGAACTTGCGGATGTCCTCCGCCTCGGTACGCATGCAGAAATCTACAACCAGTCCCTTGCCGCAGGAATATACCGCGGGGATGATCCAATGATGCCCTGCCCAATCAAACTGCTGATTCAATTTGATCTCTGTCCCAGCACGGCCATTTCCCAAGTGTCCCCAGAAATTTCCATCGAAGTAGACTTTCCATTCCGGAGCAGCCGGTTCGATCTTGCTGCAATTAAATGTTTTATCCATAATAGCCTCCCTGATATCCGGTTTGCTGATTTCGGTTACAACAATTATAATCGAAAACGCATTTCAGAACAAGAGCTTCTCTTGAAATATCAACCGGGATTTGCCGTTGACTTTTGCGGCGCGGTTGGGTAAAATGGAAGCTGCGAGTGGATCAGACAGTCGCGGCGGCAAGGCGAAAGCCTGCCGATGAGGAAAGTCCGGGCTCCACAGGGCAAGGATAACGGGTAACGCCCGCCGAAGGCGACTTCAGGAAAAGTGCAACAGAGATATACCGCCTCTTTTGAGGTAAGGGTGGAAAGGTGAGGTAAGAGCTCACCCATCGGCTGGGAACAGTCCGATGCTGTAAACTCTATCCGGAGCAACACCGGTATGGGGACGATGGCTGGCCCGGCCGTCCCCGGGGTGGCTTGAGCGTGCCGGCAACGGTACGCCTAGATAGATGACTGTCAAGACAGAACCCGGCTTACAGATCGGCTCGCGCGATATGAAAAGGGCGGCGTAACACGCCGCCCTTTTCATGCTGTCAGCCAGAGGGATAAAGGAGCGGATATCATGTGGTATGGAACCATTTTGACATTGATCTGGCTGGCGGCGGTGGCGGTAGTGTTTGCCCTGACGCGAAAGCGCCCGGTTTTCCGTAAGCGCTGGTTCAGGATCGGAACGGTCATGGGCGCCGCCGTCCTTGTGACCGTGATCGGTCTGATCCCTACGATCCACCGGACGCAGGTGTTTTCCTCACCGGAAGAGGCTTTTCAGTGGAAGAACCAGGGTGAGGTCATCCTGACGCTGCAGGGGGAGGACAGTGCGTTTGTGGCGGCAAGGGACGGCACGTCCGGCTATCAGGTGGATTGCGTGGCAAGAAACGGCGACGGGTGGAGCCCGTCCGGCGGCCTTTCGGTAGAGCGGACGGTCAATGCATCCGAGACGGCGACGGTCATTGTCTATCATCTGAAGGACAGCCGTGACTACTATGTTTCCGTGACGGTAAACAGCGGCGACGCGGTGGTTGCGGATGATTGTGGCTCGGTGTTTTATCCGGCAGCGCAGGAGACCGTTGAGACGGAAACTGGAACTGTGGGCCTTTATCACTGGTATGCGTGGGTCTATGATAAGGACGAGTCCTACCGTCTGATGGTGGATGGGACAGATGTCATCTAAAATTTTCATGTCTTTTTTGCAGTTAGCACTGGACAACCGCAAAAAGACATGTTATACTTTGTACATCGGTTAGCATATGCTAACTAAAACGAAACGTGTATAGGGAATTGACCCTGACCATAGGAAATTGCGGAAAAGGAGACGATTTATGAGCGTTGTGATACTGGGCGGGAATGAGTGCATGGAGCGCCGCTATAAAGAATTGTGCCAGTCCTATCGCTGTCAGGCAAAGGTGGTGACGAAGACCTCCGGCGGGTTGAAAAACAAGCTGGGCCGTCCTGACCTGATGATCTTTTTCACCAACACCATGTCCCACAAGCTGGTGCAGGGCGCACTGAGCGAGATGAAGGGCGCGGATACCATTATCGAGCGGTGCCACACCAGTTCGCTGTCAGCTCTGCGGGGGATCCTGGAGAAGTACGCGCCGCAGCAGGCGTAATATACATCATAATATCATAATACAGCTTCTTTGCGTAACGATGAATTTCCATCAAAACGCAAAGGAGCTGTTAGTCGTTTGAAGGGCTGAAGCGTTTTTGACATATTCCTTGACAGCGCCGCGGCAAGTGATTATTATGATATAATCGATCAATAAATTCGGTTCGGGTAATATTTCATATATGCATAGCAGCGGCCATCAAATATATACACGCATGTAAGGTAAGGGGATGCAGCGAAGGAAATGACTCGTATATTATTTATCTGCCACGGCAATATCCTAAGAAGCCCCGAAAAAGCCTGTTATATCAATAGTTTTCATCGCTCAAACGGCGCTTACTACACCACAATTACACCATTTGCGAAAGAGCTTTGATGTGACAACTATATACTACACATTCTGTATAAAGAATCGGACATATCCACGATTCAGATATGTCCGATTCCTTTTTATTTGCGTTTCTTTTTGCCTTTGCCGTGCGCCAACTGCGGTCTTGCTTTCCCGCGCTGGTTGATTGGACTTTTCAGGTATTTGGACAGCTTGAGTACTTCAATCAGCGTGACGAACTGCTCTTTGGTGAGCTTGTCATAATCAATACCGAACGTAGCAAGGAACGACCGGATTTGTTTCTCCTCAGAGCTGCCTTCAAAATTCATCGCATCTTGCAACTGACCTTGTACGGTTGCTACGAAGGAGCTTTCATCCGCAGTCATGGTGTCAGGACGATGTTCATTCCGAATGTCACGGAGGATGCCTTGCAGATCATCCGCAATCAGACTTCCGAAATATTCATCCTCTCTGATCTGCGCAACTTCCAGCGTCCGCAGGTGCAGATCGTTTGCATCGCCGCCGTTCTTCATCAATACCATCTGCCGGACGGCTTCCAACACGGCGTTCATGTCGTTGATCCGCATATCCGCGATCCGGTCAACGTAAATCTCGGCGTCCAGCATGAAACGCTGGAAATCCTTATGGCAGATCAGCTCCGACAGCAGCCGATGGTTGAACCTGCCCGTTCTCAATACTTCGATTGCATCATCACCCAAATGCAGAGCGTCCAGCTCTGTGTTTGGG
>CAVHYW010000040.1:0-20705 GCA_963640475.1 bacterium
CGTTGGCAATGGTGCTGTTGCGGTTGGAGATCAGGCTCTGGAAGTTGAACACCGTGAAGTTCTCCTCCGTGGTCACGGTGGACGGCCCGTTCCAGATGTTAGCGTTCCGCCCGCCGGTGGAGAACTTGGCGATGTAGTTCATCAGCGTCCGCAAAATGGTGCGGATATACTCGTTGTCCGTGCGCTGGAACTCGGTGAGCACCGTGTCGTACAGGTCATCGAATATGGGGTAATCCTCGGGGCGCAGACGGCTGAGATCCGTTTCGCCCGTGATACCGCGGTTCGTGTACATGCGGTCGATGAGGCTGTTGAGGTACTCCATCGCGTCCTTGTCGCAGTCGGGCAGTATCTGGCGGAAAAACTCCTCCAGAAATTGCAGGTGCGTGGCGTAGCTGCCTGAGACGGTGCTGCCGACCGACTCGTCATCGTCCAGTGCGGTGATGATTTGGAACGGGTTCAGCCGTCCGAATTGCGCGTTGCCCACATTGATGAACTTGCCGTGCAGATTGTCTGCCAGCTCGGTGTACTCGTTTTCGGGGTCGAGGATGAAGATCTTGCAGTCCTCCGCCGCGAGGTTCGCCAGCAGACTCTTGGTCGCGTAGGATTTACCGGAGCCGGACTTACCCACGATGACCATGTTTGAGTTGACGTGCTCGCTGTCACGGCGGAAGAAGTCGATGAACACGGGCACGCCGTCGCTGCTTCCCAGCTTGATGCCACCCACATCGGAGACATGCGCGTATATCCACGGGAAGCACGCCGCCAGCGAATTGCTCGGTATGCCGCGGCTCTGCCGCGACATGGGGTCGTAGCCGCTGACCTGCGAGCCGATGAACGCCTGCATCTGGTCAAATTCCATGTTGTTCAGGCGGAAGCCGTACTCCTGATAGTAGCGGCGCACCGCCCGCTTCATGTTGGTGATAACGGTTCTGTCGGACTTGGGCGGCTGGGGGATGGAGCTGTCGGCGCGGGTGGCGGCAATGTCGTAGACCGTTACATAGATGTTCACCTCCAGTAGCGACTCGTTGTCCTGCTGTAGGGTAGCCAGCAGCCCGCACAGCGTTTCGATGTGCTCCTGAAGCTCGATGCGGCGCGAGTCCACACCCGTGGCCATATACTGCCCGCGCAGCTCCTGCAGCGAACGGTCGATACCGCGTATCGCCTTTGCCCGCTCCATCGGGCGGCACTTGACGACGACCTTCGTCCCCGGCATGGACATCACGCCCGCCAGCCACGCATCGCCCACGGCGGTGGGATACGCCACCATGCGCAGGTTGTGCGTGACGATGTGGTTGACCTGCACCGTGCGCGCCTTGACATCCACCGTCTGCGGCATCGCCCACGCCGCGTAGTCCTGCGGCTCGATATTCTCAATATCCGACTCGTCAAAATCCAGCTGGTTCGTATAGCGCAGGAACATGGCCAGCCCCTTGTCGTCCAGCAGCTTGGGGGACATCTCCGCAGCGCGGAGCGTGGTCAGCGCGGACTGCACCTGATTGTAGAGCTGCCGCTTGTCGCTCTCGAACATCACCAGATAGTAAAAAGGCTCGATGACCTTATTGTCGCTGCACAGGGAGCGCACATCGTTGATGCGGTCGTACATGATCTCGACACGCGCCTTGTACTCCTCCTCGCCCAGCATACCTTTTTCAAAGGACGCTTTCAGGCCGTCCAGACGGTCGTACTCGATTTGCAGATAGTCGTCGTAGCGGATGGGACGCTCGATCTTAACGATATTCGCCGCGTAATCGGCGTTGATCGCCCGCAGAACACGCCCCAGACCGTTCTCGATGGCGTTGCTGCGGCGGAATGTACTGAAGAAGCGGAACTCCACCGCAGGTATCTCCAGCACCGCGCCGAAATACTTGCCGCCGTACTCGATATAGCCGCCGCCGATGCCCGTGAACGCCATGATGCACTCCATCGGGGCGCGGTCGGCGGTGGCCTCCTTCGCCTCCGCTATTTTGCGGGCACTCTCCTTTGCGGCGGCGGCGCGGCGGGCGCGTATTGCCTCCTTTTCCTCGGGAGGGGTCGCCTTGCTCTTGAGAATCTTGTCCTCTTTTTTGCGCTCGGCCTGCCGTTCCTTTTCGAGCTGCTTACGCTCCTTTTCCGCCGCCTTTTTCTCCTTGCGGCTCTTGGTCGGCTGCACCTCCTGCTCCTTTTCCTTGAACAGGCGGTCGAAGCACATCTCGTCCAATGTGCCCGCCTTGCGCGCCACCAGCATACTGTCGTCAAATACCCTGCCGAACATGCGCACATACCCGAAATGGCGTATGATGTGCAGCAGATAGAGGTAGTTCGGCACGGTGTCGATGCGGACGATCAGGCCAACGGCCAGAAGTGCGACACCGATGGCGATGAATATCTTTCCGGGCAGACTGGACAGCACCACAAACACGACCATGGCTGCCGCCACGCCGCCAACCAGAATATCAGGCAGCGTCACGCCCTTGAACAACTCGATCTCAACTTTTGTTTTGCCCGGTATCATGCGCATGGGGAGCTGTCACCACCTTATCGTAGTCTGTACGGATGTCGTTTATCAATTGCCGTTGCTGTTACTATTGTTGTTATAGCGCGGCGGCGGTACGGGACGCAGCTTCGGCAGGGAAGGTGCCATCGGGGGTACCTCCGGCGCGGTGGCTACCTGCCGCTTCTGCTCCTCGTCCCAATGCGGCGCGGGCGGTGCCTCCGGTATCGTCGGCATCTGCCGTCTCTGCTCACTGTCCCAATGGGGCATAGCCGGCACATCCGGCGCTTCGGGCGGCGGGTTGCTCGTGTCGTAGTACGGCATGGGCGGGGCTTCGGGAATCTCGGGGGCAGGGTTTTGAGACTCGTTGCCCGCGGGCTGTGTGGGATTTGTGACCTTAGTGGGTTCTGTGGTTTGGGGTTGCGTGGAGTTCGTGAACTTGGCGGGCTCGGTGGGCGCGGAGGATCTGGTGCTCGTGCCTCCGCCCGTGGCGGAGGTATCGCCGGAGGGTCCGCTGTCCTTTCCGCCGCCGGGGTAGCCTCTGCCCTGCTCCTGTGCGCCGCCGTCCTTCTTGCCGCCGAACATGCTACGCAGACCCAAATCGTTCTTGCGCAGGTTGCCGACATCGCCGTAGCCGGTGATGCGGTTGCGCAGATGATCCATCGTATGGCGGACGCTCTCGCCCATGTTGCTGGCGTTGACGGCCTGATAGCCCGCGTTGTCCGCAAGAATACCCGTGATCACGCCGCTGGCGCGCTTGGCCGTCGCCATACCGCCGAGGATGAGCACGAATTTTCCGACTTGATTAAGTAAGCTGTTGTCAAACAGCACAAGGTCGCTGCTGGAGATAATGGGAATAAATATCAGCAGCACACGCATGGCGATCACCGTGCCGAACACGCCGAAGCACTGCACCACAAAGGCGGTCGTCCACTGCTTGAACTTCCCGCCCTCGTCCAGCGGCATCACACCGATGAAGGGCGGCGCGATGAGGTAGAGGAATATCATGTTGAATATGCGCGCCACGCAGTCGAAGATAATGACCGCTAGATCCCAAATCAGCTTGAACGACACCATCAGCAGCAGGATATGGTCGAAGTTGGCAATGTCGAAATCGCCGGTGACATCCGTGTAGTTGTAGATGCTCTTCTCGCCCATGTAATAGGCACTGCGCAGCGGATCATCCATGGACGCATTCTGGTTATAGACAGGATTGCGGGCAGCACGCATTGTACACATTAAAAACACCATGCGGTCAAGCGGCGCATTGTAGCTGCTTGTGATGATTTGGCGCGTGTAGCTGCGCAGCGGGGCAAACGAGCTGTCCGTCTGCATGGTCTTCATGCACTTGAGCAAAGCGTTGGAAATCTCCGTATTATACGTATCAAAGCGCAGATCCTGACTCAGATCGCCCGCGTTGACAATCCCCTGCAAGGCGGCCTGCCACGAGGTAGTGCCGTCCTCCGAGACATAGTAGAAGTCGAACACGCCCTCCTGCTCCAGCGATTGCAGGTCGCCGCGTATCTCGTTATAGCAGCTGTTGAGGTTGTAGCGGCTGTTGTACGAGGGCATGAGGGAGTAGTTCGCGACCGTCTCCAGCACACGCGCCATTGTCGCGTACTGCTCGTCCGTGAACTCTATCGTGTCCTCCTTGCCGAGCGTATCCGCGTGGTTGAAGGCGTAGTTGATCTGCGTAAACAGCTTGTCCGACAGGCTCAGCACCGCGTTGAATATGAAGGTCAGGCTGACGATGATGAGTATCGCCTTGAGCGTCCCCGTCAGTATGTCGCCCATAGACTGCTTCATCTTGTCGCCGGAGTCCACCGCCTTCTTCGCCACCGCGATGATAGCGAACACGAAGCACAGCAATATGCCCAGCAGAGCCATAGCCCAGTATATCTTTTCCACGATGGTGTTGCCGAAGAACACATCCAGCAGCGTCTTTGTCTCCCCCTGATAGCGCACCTTGGTGATGCCGCTCATCACGGAGAAGCATTCATCCATAATGCCGACGACCCACACAAGCCCCGATTCGAGGACATAGAGTATACGGGAGAACAGGCCTTCTATGCCGTTGGAAAACCAACCGCTGACGCTCTGAAAGGCACTCAAGACATTCATAACAAATTCCCTCCGTAGGAAGCTTGAAATAGGCTGTTAACGCACCGTAAGCGTTTTCCGCGAAACGACGATGTACACGGTGACGGCGATGGCCACGCCGAGCACGATGGCGAAGAACAGCAGACTGCTCCAGTTGAAATACAGTAGGATCGTGAAATTATAGTTCGTCACATTCCCCGCTTTGTCCATCAGGACGATGCTGTACTCCCCGCTCTCGGTCAGCTCGCTTGTGTAGTTGATCGCCTTGCCGTCAAGCGTGATGCCGATGCTGGCTCCCTCCTCGACATCCGCGAGGGAGACGGGGCCTCTTGCCTGATTTTTCTCGTTCAGCTCGACCAGTGCCAGCGTCGGGGGCGTGGTGTCCACCGTCACATCGAGCGTGTAGGTTCTTCCCCCGCGTGTACAGGTGTAATCCACGACATAGTGCCCCTCCTTCTCCATGGACACATAGCCGCGGTCAAAGTATATCTCCTGATCGTCCAGCGTCACATTGGTGACGGTAAAGCCGCTGGGCATCGTATAACCGGAAAGGCGGCAGGTGACATCGCCCACGATGGAAAAGGCGATGGTCTGGTACTTCTGGCCGTTCACGGTCTCCTCGACAACATAGTCGCCCGTCTCGTAGATATGCGTCAGGTCGGGCTGATCGAGTGCCGTGCCGTTCTTGTAGAGCGTGACCTCCATGCCCTCGTCCGGCTCCAGACGCACCTCGCCCTGCACGACCATGCCGTCCACCACGGTGGAGAGCAGCTGTGCGCTGTCGCCCACCGTGTAGAGATAGCCGCGCCTGTCGCGGTCATAGACCACGCCGTCGGACACCGTGACGCGGGTACTGCTCGCCGAGGTGGTGGAGCTCTCCAGCGGCTCGCCCGTCTCGGGGTCAAGTGCGCCGCTGTAGCCGAAGTCCGCATACGCCGGTGCGCACAGCACACACAGCACCGCCGCGACAAGCAGCAGGCAGGTAAAGCCGTGTCGTTTTCTCATAGCACACCTCACGCTCCTTCGCCCAGTACGGTGTTGTTTCTCGTGCCCAGATCGTAGTACACGCTGTCTGCGCGGAAGATATTGCTGCGCAGGTCGCCCATCTCCATCTGCCCGAACTGATAGAGCGAGCACTTGTAGCTGGGCGTATACTTTGTTTTCAGCGGGTAATTGCCGAAGGTCACGATGATGGCATTGCCCGTGGATTCCTTGTTGTTCAGCTTCTGCAGCTCGCTGGGATAGATCAACGGACGGGTCTGCGTCTGCG
This sequence comes from bacterium, assembly GCA_963640475.1. Taxonomy (GTDB): domain Bacteria; phylum Bacillota; class Clostridia; order Oscillospirales; family Oscillospiraceae; genus Vescimonas. The sequence continues at coordinate 5,841 of CAVHYW010000040.1, forward strand.
TGGAGACATTCACATCGCCCTCCTTGCTGCCCAGCGACGAGGAGGTCGAGGTCGTGCGCACCGTCATGTTGCCGCACAGCTCGGAGAACTCCTTGCAGGTGCCGATGTCGTTCGAACCGATGAACATCTTCATGCCGCAGTTGGACTTCACGATGTCTGCCACCTTTTCGCCGTAGACATTGTTCAACTGCGAATAACTCTGCACGACCATGTTGAACCATATCTTGCGCGAACGACCGACAGTGATCATCTTGTCGAATTTCTCAATCTTCGGCATATTGCCGAACTCATCGAGGATAAAGTACACATTGCGCGGCAAACTCAGATCCTCCCGTGCGGAGGCAACCTTGATGAGTGCCTTATACATGCACAGCACGAACACCGCCGCCAGCCCGTGCCGCGTGTCCTTCTCATCGGGTATCTTCAAAAACAGTGCCGTGGGCTGCTCGGCGAAGCTCGCCGCGTCGATATCCGTAGCGGAGGTCAGTCCGCACAATCCACGGTCATTGAACATATTCATCTTATCAAAGGCGATGGACATATAGCTCGCCATCGTCTGGTCGGCGGCAGAGAGCACCTGCCGCGAGAGCGTCACCGCCTGCGAGAGCGGACCGCGCCCCTCGAAGTAATCCTTGAGTGCCTGGAAGTTGTTTTCGCTGTTGCTCAGTGCCTTGTTGATATTGAAGAAGTTGAACTTCTCCTTCGTCATGCCGAGGCGCGGATCCTCGCTGTCCTCCAGCATGGCGATGCAGATCGCCATGATAAGCGACCGTGCGCCCTTTTCCCACAGGGGATCCTTTTCATTCTCCACGGGGCACATGACGGACATGAGGTCGTTGAGATCCTCGAACATCTCATCGTAAATGCGCTGCTTCGTGACGGCAATGTCGTCCTGACAGTGCGTGGGATCGGCGTAGGCGTTGCCGTTCCACTCGATCCACAGTGCGCCGTCCTCCGCAGGGCCGTCCGGCTGCTTCAGGTCGGGATAGGCGGCCATGGCGTCGCGGTGGGCGCGGATGCCGTCGGCAATGCGGACATAGTGCTGGTACATGTCCCAGATACTCTCCAGCGGGTTCCAGCGGCTGGAGGAATAGGTATCGCGCAGGTCGAGCAGCAACACATTATAGCCCCGCTCCTTGAGGAATTTGGAGTGGAGCGAGAACAGCTCGCCCTTGGGGTCGGTCATGATCATGGAGCTGCCGCAGTTTGTCGCGCCGATGAGCTGGATCATCGGGTTGATGAAGGTCGTCGTCTTACCGGAGCCGGTGGAGCCGATGACCAGCGAATGTGCGCCGGAGAGGAAGTTGATCTCCAGCTTGCCCTTTTTGTCCATCAGGGCGCGGAGAGGGATACCGTCCTTTTTCACGGTCTGAAGCTGGTCATAGGTCGTGGCGGGGAAGTATTTGTCGCGCTCCTTGTCGGTCAGGAAGCGGCTGTTTTCCAGTGCGCTGTCGCTGATTACATTGTTCTTGCCTCGCGTGCCGAGCAGTCCCTTGCCCGCACCCTTGCCGCCGAAGACCATCGGCCACAGCCACAGGATGATCCAGAACACGAACAGCACCGCGTAGCCCATGATCCATGTGCCCGGCTTGAGCAGGAGCATCAAATCGAGCTCAAAGCCGCTGCCGCTCGCCGCGGTGATGAGGCCGTGGATGAGCTGGCGGAGGATATAGCCCAGCAGCGCGCCGCCGATAATGAACAGCAAAAGCCACTTGAGCATCTTCTTCGGCTCAAGCGCAGTCAGCTTCTCCACCATCTGTTTGAGCATTTTGCTTCATCCTCTCTTTCTAGTGTGCTTTTGCCCTCTTACGATACGGTGAGCATGTCCCGCCACGCGGAGGGGAAGGTATTCGTCCATGTCCACTGCTCTATACACTGCACCGCCCACGACGGTATGTATAACCTGCCGCTGCCGCCGGCCGTAACAGAGTCCGTGCCGCTCGCTTCCTGCATCACCCAGAAGCCGACGCGAACGATCCCCTCATTTTTCAGCATCACGTCTTCGCCCACGACCAGCATTTCCGCATTCTGCAAGCTGCCCGTTCCGTTGTCGGTGACATTCACATAGGTGCTCGCAGACGACTTAACGGCGGTACTCAGGGTGTTCAGCGTACCGCTGTACGCCGTCTTCGGCCTGTAGGCGAAGAGCATCGTGCCGGAGGAACGGTTGTCAAGCGTTGCGCCGGAGTCCACCTGCGCTGATGCGCCCACTGCAAGTGTGCCGAAATTTGTGCAGGTCGCGCCGCTGCTCAGGGTGAGGGACGCGCTCGCCGTGCCAACCCCTGTGGTGACGCAGCCGCCGCTGAGAATAACAAGATTCCCTCCCTTGCAGGTAATCGTGCCGCCCGCGCCGTCGCCGAGGCAGAACTGCTCGATGGTCGCATCCTTCTGCACCACGATGTCTCCGCCGGCATTGACGATCGTGCCGTTGTTGTACAGCACACCGCTGACGCTCAGAACGCCGCCCTCCTCGATGGTGACGGTCACATTCGGCTCGATGTAGACATAGCCGTTGTAATTGGCCACCTGTCCGCTGCCGATGGTGACATCACTGCGGATGGCGGAAAGCTGCTCCTTGTATCCGACATACATAACGAACTGGGTCATGCTGCTCCACAGCCATGAGTGTTCGCAGTTGATATTTCCGCTGTCGTCATCGGCGTAGATGCGGACATCCCGGTCGTATGCGACATTATAGAGCAGACCAACATGTCCCGAGGCAATATTGGCAGAGCTGACCATGCCGGGGGTTAGCACACTGATCACGGTGTTGGTCGTCCCGCTGCCGGACAGAAAGCCCTTATGTTGCCCGGAATAGGCAAGAGAATCCAGTGTTCCGTTCGATGTACTGATGATAAAGCTATACTGCCTTGCGTTGCCGTTGTCGCTATCCTCGCCGCGGTAGTAAAGCTCCAAATTGGCGATGTTGCTCAGTGTGCGGAAGGACTTCTCCCCATAGGCCACACCCTCTGACAGGTCGGTGCGGATGAACTGGAAGGGGCTGTTGCTGGTGCGGCGGGAGCCGTCCACCATGTATTTGCCATTGTTCCACTCGTAGAGCAGCAGCACGGGGTGGCGGTAGCCTGCGCTGTCGCGGCGCGGCAGGTCGTCCTGACTGTCCACGCGCTCCCAACGCCAGATCTCCACCGTTCCGTCCGCGCCGGCCACGGGCGTATCCGCCGAGGCGGGGACAGTGCCAAGCTGTATCAGAAGCGTCAGTGCCAGCAGCAGTACAAGCCCGTGCCGCAAAATATTCGTCTTTTTCATGTTTGCAGTCCCTCTTTCGTCACCGATGCCTCGGGAATAGCCGCCCCGTTTTAGCATATGAGACGGAGATCTCATACGCAGCTCTCCGCCTCACGCTTTTATTAAAGCTGCGCCGCATTCTCAGCACGGAAATCAGTTTCCGGTGGGAATGTTGGTGATATTCATGCCGGCGGACTGGTTCACCCACTTGATCATCACGCCCATGCCGATCTTCAGAATAACGATCAGCACAAAGATCAGCACAAAGCCGATGATGGCGTTTTTCAGATGGGTCTTGGCCTTCTCGCGCTCCTGCGGCTCCTCCGCCTTAGCAAACTTTACGCCCAGCAGCACGCAGTACAGCGTACCGACCGCGCCCACGATGCCGAGGATGGGACCGAGCAGGTTGTTGATCAGGCTGATAACGGGGTTGACCACCGTGTCATAGCTCGTGGCGAACGCGGGCGTGGTCATCAGCACCAGCATGGCCGCCGCGATGCAGCACCTGATCAGTCTCCTGCGCAGGGTCGTTCCCTTGATAAGCTTCTCCATGATGTAATTTACCTCCTGATTTTTTATAGTCTCAACACAGACTTAACACATTTTTGCTTTATTCTCTTATTATATGCAAGCGACATAAAAGGTCAAGCTCAGACAGGAAATTCTTCCGCAAGATTGGTCATTCCGTCAGAAAATGCCGCGTCAGACCCGCCGACTTTGTTCGGTCTGTTGTATACGGTTCTTACAGCGGGCAGGGGAAGGCCGTGAACACCGCGTGGCCGCCGGTTAGCGTGAACGGATATTCAAGGGTCGCTGTTTCGCAGGTGAGGGACGGCTTGCCGTTTTCATCGAAGTCCTGATAGCTCACGGTCCGGGTCAGTACGCCGCTCTCGCCGTTGAGGGTAACGGAATAGCCGAGCTTGCCGATGGTGATGTCGCTGCCGCGCTCACCCATGGTGGCGTAGAGAACGCCGTCCTTCTCCACGAACTTGCCCGTGGCCAGCCACTCGTCGGCAAGGGTCTCGCTCACATAGGTACACAGCAGCCCGCGCAGGTCGTCCAGCGTGGTGACATAGCCCATATCCACCGCGTACAGCTCCGTGCCGTCGTCCGCCTTGGCCGCAGGCTCCTCAGAGGCCAGCGGAGGCATGGTCATATAGAACCATGACCACATCGTCTGGGCAGCGTAGTAATCGGATACGACCGCGTCCTCCTGCGGGACGGTCAGCAGCAGCTGTGCCTTCGTACTCAGGGCATAGTAGAACTCGCTGTACGGAATGTCGAAGCTCTGCGCACCGGCGGCGTAGGGGGCGAGGATGTACACATCGAAATAGACGGTCATGCCGCTTTCGGTGAAGTAGAAGCTGGCGTTCTCGGCGAGGTCGTTCACCTTGTCAAGATAGTCGTCAAAGTAGCCTTCACTCAAATTGTTGTCGTATATCTGCGCGGAAATTTTAGAGGCAAGCAGACCTGTCAGGTTCTTGCTGAGGGGGTCTTCCTTATTGGAGAGGGGGTCGAAGGTAAGAAACTCACCATTGAGCAGGTCGAAATTCCACGCCTTGAGGCCGCTGTTCGGGTGCGTGCCGCCGCCGCTGCTGTACGCGGTGCATACCGCGCTGATCAGGCCATCGGTCGTATAGCTGCTCTCGTAGGTCAGCTCCTCGGCGTAGGATGCCCAGTTATTCTTTCCCTCTTCGTCCAGCGCGTCATAGGCAGCCTTTGCTGCCTCAAGGGACTCCTGCGCGGCGGCATCGAGATCCTCCGCCGCCTTGACGATCTCCTCGTTGAAGTTGGCGCAGCACTCCGCGAGCATGGAGCCGTCAAACTCGTACAGCTCGCCGCTCTGCGTATACAGCGCAAGCTGCGGCAGCGTGTATTTCTCCGTCAGCAGCACCACGCCGTCGTCGTTTGTAAAGCTCTCCTCCTTCGTCAGCGTCGCTTCCAGCTCAACATGCAGCCCGAGCTCCTGCGCATCGTCCGTGCCGGAGCTGTCCTGCCCCGTCTTCCCGCCGCAGGCGGCGAGAGAAAGCACCATCACAAGTGCAAGAAAGAGTGAACAAAGCTTTTTCATCGTAATGAACCTCTTTATTATATACACCAATGAGCCTTACGCCTGCGGCTTATCGCCGCCGGGCGGCGTACTGCCCAAATAGCGGACACCGAGCATCGTAATATCATCGAACTGCGGTGTCTCGCCCACGAAGGCGTCAATATCCTCCTTCAGACGGGGCAGCAGCGCACCGGGCGCGGCATCGATGTTCCTGTTCAGTGATGCCAGCATCCTGTCCGTGCCGAAAAGCTCGTTGTGTGTGTCGGTCGCCTCCGCCACGCCGTCGGTGTAGACAAACAGTCTGTCGCCCGGCGCAAGCTGCAGGGTATACTCATTATATTTGCTGCCGTCCATGCAGGCCAGCACCAGCCCGTGCGGATCCTTGACCAGCTCGTATTGACCGTCGGCGCGGCACAGCGCAGGGTACTCGTGTCCCGCGTTGGCGCAGGTCAGCTTGCCCGTGGACAGCTCCAGAATGCCCAGCCACACCGTGACGAACATGTCGATGGGGTTGTTGGCGCAGAGCTGGCTGTTGACCTCCTCCAACACCGCCTTGGGTGACTTGCCGCTTTGTGCGCTGTTCTTGAGCAGCACCTTGGTGATGACCATGAACAGTGCCGCGGGCACACCCTTGCCGGAGACATCCGCGATAACGAGTGCCAAATGGTCATCGTCCACAAGAAAGAAGTCGTAGAAATCGCCGCCGACCTCCTTGGCGGGCGTCATCGTGGCGTAGATGTCGAACTCCGTGCGGTTGGGGAACGGCGGGAATATGCACGGCAGCATACTCGACTGAATCTCCGTGGCAATGGACAGCTCCGCGCCGATGCGCTCCTTCTCCGCCGTGATAGCGGTCAGGTTCTGTATGTAGTCGTAGATGCTCTGCTCCATCTCGCGCACCGCCTGATACAGCCGCCCCATCTCATCCCCCCGGTGGAGCTGCGGCACGGCGAGCATGTTCTCCTCATGCGTCACCAGCCCCGCCTTCTGCTTCTGGATGAAGTTATCCGCGATGGTGGACAGGCGGTTGAGTGGCCTGACCAGCAGGAGCTGCGCGGAGATGGCGGACAGCACCACGAGCACGGCCGTGATGATAACCAGAATACGAATGAGCTTCGTCAGAAATGCCTGCTCCGCCGCCTCTGTCGATTTCATGGAGAAGATGACCGCCATATAGCCGCAGGTCGTGCCGCTGTCGTCCCGTATGGGCGCCAGAGCATACACCGCGCCTGCGCCGCGGCTCTCCTGCCGTATGGCGGGAACAGCCTCGCCCGCCATCAGCTCATCCTGTATCTCGGTGAACTCCTTGAAGGTGAACTGCTGTATATCGCCCAGCTTCAGCGCATCCGTGCGCATGTCGGTGTTGTAGACCACATAGAAGCCATCGTTCGTGGGCTTGAGGCAGCATATCGCCACCACGCCGTAATACTGCTGGATCTCCATCAGCCGCGTCTGCACGCTGATGTAGTTCTCGTCCGTTGTGCCGCGCTCAAGATAGCGGTCGATGGACTCCGGCTCGACGAGTGCCGCCGTTGCCCCGGCGAGGTTTTCCGCCGTCTGCGTCATCTGCGTGTCCAGATTTTCGCAGTATTCGTGATAGCTGAACAGCACCGCCGCGCCGCCGATGATCACGGCGATGAGGATGATGTTCAGAACGCTCTTCATCCCCATCGAAAAGCGGATCTTGTACCTGTTTTTCATTCGCATTCGCTCCTTAGCACCTCGCAGTCCCGCGCTCAGAGCTTTTTGCGGATGGTGAGGATGTTCTTGCCGTCCTCATAGGAATACTCCACATCGTCCATGCTTTTTTTGACGAGCATGATGCCCAGCCCGCCGATGCTCCGGGACTCGGCGGCGGCGGTCACATCCACATCCTCTCGCTCCAGCGGGTTGAAGGGCTTGCCGTGGTCGAGGAAGCGAATCGTGACGGTGGGCGGGTCGCCGCCCGCGTCCACATCGACCTCCGCCTCGCCCAGCTCGGGGTGATAGGCGTAGTTGGCGATATTCACAAAGATTTCCTCCACCGCCAGCTCCACCTGCATCTGCACGGCCATGGAGCAGCCGTATTTTCCCAGTTCCTCGCTGATAAACTCATTGATGGCGGTAAGCTGCTTTACCTCAGCCGGTACACGCATCGTTTTCATTTACCTGCCTCCTTTCGGGTGTACCGCCCCCTGCGGGACGGCGCGCCGCCGTTATTTATTCGGTACCTGCTGCACGGGCTGCTGCTCGTGCTTCTGTTCGTTCTTTGCGCCCAGCTTGAAGCCCTTGCCCAGCTCAATGCCGTGCTCCTTCATATGGCTCTCAATGCTCTGCTTGAACTTCGTGTCCGTCAGTATCTGCCGTGCCAGCTCCTGCGGCTTCTTCTCCGCCAGCACCTTGGAAATCTTCTCGATGGAGGCCGCGTTTCCGTCCTCCGCAGTGATTTCCTTCAGCATATCTCCAAAGCCCTTCGTCATCTGCAAATTGACTTGCAGCGTCTTTGCCGCCTCGTCGTCGCGCATTACCCGTGTCAGCTTACTGCTGCCGCCGAGCTCCTCCATCTGTATCATACCCAGAATGACATAGCTGCTCAGCAGATCGACGGAGTCGCGAAGGCTGTAGGTCGTCTGCCCGCCGGCAAGCGCACCGCGCAGCTTGTCCATCAGGGGCACGATGTCCTTCTGCGTAAAGGTGTAGACACCCAGACCCACCTTGCTCAGCTTGTCCTGCTCCTCGCGCAGCGGCTTGTCCGCCGCCTCACGCGCCTCGCGGTCGGCCTGTTCCGCCGCCTCGTGCGCGTCCTGCTCGATATCCGCCTTCAGCTGCAGTGCCGCAGGCATCTCACGCGCCAGCTGCTCGGCATCAACGGTCGAAATGAACCTCGCCAGCTCCTCGCCGAGCAGCGAACCGGCCATTTTGCCCATGACCTCCTCAACGGCGTCCTCGCCCAGATCCTTTATCCGCTCCCTGGCAGTCTCGGCATCCTCGAAGCTGCGCTCGATGGGGCCTGCGCCCTCCAGCTGCTGCGCAGCGCGCTGCTCGCGCTCCGCCTTGATCATCTCCGCAGCGATCATGCCGCCGACGAAGTCAACGGCGTTCATCTGCGAGACATTCGTGTTGATGAGATTGTGCCGCACGCTCATCGTGCTCTTGGGGTCGATGGTGAGGTAGCGCATCAGACCCGCGCTGCCCTCATTAATGGCCGCGCCCACCGCCGCAGGGAATATCTCGTTCCTGTAGCTGCGGCCCGTGGCCTCCAGCCATCTGGAGATGTTCTGGCGGCGGATTTCGTTCATCGGGTATTTCTGCTCGCGGGCAATATCGGCGCGAACCTGCTCCGCCGTCATATTGCTGTATTTCCGCAAATCCTGCCGCGCCTTGTCCACGAGCTCGATCTCATCCAGCTTCGTCGTCAGGTGCGCACGCAGTGCCCGCGCTGCGGCGATATGGCCGCGCTCCAGCGGGTTGTGACCTTCGCCCACGCCCTCGCGCTCCTTGGCATCCAGATAGGTATCGCACAGCTTCAGCACATCCTTGTACTGCTTGACAAGCGCCGTGCGCTCCTTTTCGGTGTCGCCCAGTGTCTTACCCTCGGCCGCCAGCGCCTCGAACGCCTCGCGCATGTGCTTGAAATTGCCGGAGCGGGTCTGATACCACTTGTCGGAGTCGGCGATCTGCTTGAGCATCGCCGTGTTCTCGGCCGCCAGCCCGTAGTTGAACAGTGCCTCGGGCTTGCTCCATGTCATCGCGGCGGACATCGGGTTCTTCAGCGTCAGCACCGCCACGCGCTCGCCCTGCCGGAACAGCAACGGGCGGCCGCTCTTCAGCTCGTTCACGCCCGCCTCATCGTTCAGTCTGCGTCGGCCGTTCGCGTCAAACTCATCGCAGAAGCATTCTGCACCGTCCTCGCCGCCCAGTGTGAAGCCGTACTGCTCCACCGTGGTCTGGAACACCTTGTCTATCTCAAGATCGCGGCTCGCGGCAACGCTGGAATCCAGATCGCCCAGCAGATTCCGCAGTCCGTCGGCGGCATCGCCGCCGCCCAATTGTGTATACCGTTTAACCTCCGGGCACTTTCGCTCGCGCTCGGCTCTGAACTCCGTGCCTCTTTCGTCAGCGTAGAGGTCATCGTCATACCTCTCCTTCAGCTTGCCGAGATCATACTGCTCCGTCAGCAGCTCGGGGTCGAGTATCTCATACAGCGGATTGGCGCGTATTGTAATGCGCTTGAACGCCTCGTTATACGCCCCCTGCAGCTTCATCCAGTCCTGCATCTGCTGCCTCTCCTGCTCCGTCAGGCTCAGATCGGTCCGCTGGCGGTAGTCGTTGTCGATGTCCATCAGCAGGCAGTTGGCTCTGGCGATCTTGGCCAGGTTCTCGCCCTGCACCTCCGGCGGCAGACTGCCATCGGCCATCTCATACACATTTTTCGTTTCGTCCAGCGTTTCCTGTATGATCACCATCAGCATGTCGGTGCGCCGCCGTGCCAGCTCCGCCTCCAACTCGGCGCGGATCTCCGCGTCGCTCATATTGGCCAGCTCCGGGTCGCTGGCCCGCCGCTGGGGAACGGCCTCTGCGAAGTAGGCATTCCAGTGATTGGTGTTCGTGTCGAACAGGAAGGCGATCTCCTCGTTCCGCAGCGTATTGCGCTGCTGCGCCGCCTCCAGATCGTCCTGCGTCGCCTCGGGGTTCTCCCGGAAGAACTGCTCGGGCCGCACCGTGGGATAGAACAGCCACTGCGAGCCACGGCTGAAGATACGCCTGTCCGCCTCCAGCCGCTGCCGCTCCTCCTCCGACAGTACGAAGTTGGTGCGCGGATCCGGCCGTCCCTCATCCTGATAGTATGTATATTCGTTAGTGATCTCCGCGTGATCCTGCATCACAGGATATATGGCCTGCCGCAGCCGCCGGGAGCACTCCCGCCGCTGGCGGCGCTCCTCGCCGGTATAGCGCGGCATGGGACGGTGCGGGATGCCCGGACGGCGAAGCTCGTTGTCCTCCAGCATCTCGAATATCTCCCGCTCGGAGTACATGGGGGGCAGCTCCTCGGTGAAATAGCGTTCCGCCTCGGCCTGTACCTGCTCCTCCGTCATCTGCGGATTTGCCTTCTTGATGCCCTTTCTCAGGGAAGCCATGGTATCATATGTACTCATAGAAATTTCTCCTTCCGCTATGTTATGTACGAATATGGAATCGAACGCTCAGTGCTGTCCCATCACGGGCGGGTTGTTCTGTCCGGCCACCGGCGGCTTGCCGCCCAGCTTGAAGCCCTTGCCCAGCTCAATGCCGTGCTCCTTCATATGGCTCTCAATGCTCTGCTTGAACTTCGTGTCCGTCAGTATCTGCCGTGCCAGCTCCTGCGGCTTCTTCTCCGCCAGCACCTTGGAAATCTTCTCGATGGAGGCCGCGCTTCCGTCCTCCGTGGCGATCTCCTTCATCATCTCTCTGAAGCCGTCCGTCATCTGCAAATTGACTTGCAGCGTCTTTGCCGCCTCGTCGTCCCGCATTGCCCGTTCCAGCTTACTGCTGCCGCCGAGCTCCTCCAGCTGTATCATACCCAGAATGACATAGCTGCTCAGCAGATCGACGGAGTCGCGGAGGCCGTAGGTCGTTTTTCCGTCGGCAAGTGAACCCCGCAGCTTGTCCATCAGGGGTACGATGTCCTTCTGCGCAAAGGTGTAGATGCCCAGACCCACCTTGCTCAGCTTGTCCTGTTCCTCGCGCAGCGGCTTGTCTGCCGCCTCGCGCTGCTCCGCCTCCACACGCTGCTGCACCACCTGTGCCTCCGGCATTTCGTACGCCATTTCCTCCGTGTTGAATATGGTCAGGAATTCGGTGAACTGCTCGTGGCTCATCAGCTGCTTCGTCTCGCCGAACTGCTCGATCATCTCGCCATTCGGCTCACCCACGGTGTACTTCACGGCGGCGTTGCCCAGCTCGCGCACGACGGCGCGGTAGTCGTTCTGCATCCGCGTCTCGAACGCACCGGGACCCTGCTTGCCCTCGGCAAGACGCTGCGCCCGCTCATTCTTCACCATTTCCGCAGCAACCAGACTGCCCACCGTATAGGTGGCGAAGTCCTCCGTTTTCTCACTGCACATATAGACGGGCTCTCCCCACTCTTCGTTGTAGTTTGCCTCCAAAAGTGCACCGAGCATGACGGCGCGGTTCTTCGTCTCCATCAGGAAGCCCTGCGGCAGGTCGGCGGGAAACGCGGCGCACTGATCCTTCAGCCACTGCGTCATGTCCTCCCTGATTTCCTTCTGCTGCGCGTTGTACAGGTCGCGCCTGGCGGCCCTTCTGGTCTCCTCCGGCGACATACCTGCGTACCGCTTCAGCGCGTCGTGCGCCTTTTCCACCGTCTCCAGCTCGCCCAGCTTATCCCATGCGTACTGCTTCAGTGCCTTCGCCATGCGGATATGCCCCTGCTCCAGCGGGTTGTGGCCTTCGCCCACGCCCTCTCTTTTCTTCTTTTCCAGATAGGCGTTTGTCTTCAGCAGCAGGTCGCTGTACTTTTCCAGTATCGCGGCGCGCTGCTGCGGGTCGCTCGTCAGACCGTCCTTCGTCAGCTTGGTCAGGCTCTCGAAGCTCTGGCGCATCTCCTTGAACGCCGGGGAGCTGGTCTTATACCACTTGTCGGCCTCCTTCATCTGCTCCGTCAGCTTGTCGTTCTCATACTGTAGGGAGTAGTTGAACAGCTTCTCCGGCTTGTCCCACACAAGTGTCATGGAGCCGGGATACTTCAGCGTCATCACCGCCACCCGTCCGTCCTGCTCAAACACCAGCGGCCGGCCTGTCTGCAGATCCGCCAGCCCCGCCTCCTTGATGGTCTTGTTGCCCTCCTTGTCGAAGTACTCCGCGGTGATCCTCGCGCCGCCCTCCCCCAAAGTGAAGCCGTTGGCCTCCGCCACATTCTGGAAGTCAAACCTCAGCTGTGTCTGCGTGTACTGATAGATCAGGCTCTCCGCGTCGTCGACCATGCTGTCAAAATGGTCGCGCACCTTGCCGCCCTTGGCATATGTTTCCCAGTTCGTGTGCTTTTTCCCGCGGTCACTCTGGAATTTCTGCCCCCGATCCGTGCCCTCCAGCTCAGACTCTATCTCATCCGCCGCCAGCCCCGTATCAACGCCGAGCAGCATGCCCGGGTCGAACAGCTCGAAGGCGGGGTTGCCGTAGGCGGCGATACGATCCGCCGCCGTGGCAAAGCGTCCCTGCAGCTCCTTCAGGTTCTCGGTAAATTTCAGATCCTCCTCACTGACGATGCTGCGGCCACTCCTGAAGCGATCCGCAAAGTTGTCCGCCTCCCAGCAGAAGCTCGCGGCCACCTTCAGCTGCATATAGTTGGCGGCCAGCTCCTCGCCGGACAGGTTGGGGTTGCTCATGTCGTCCAGCTTTTCGACCAGCGCCCCCGCCTCGTGCAGCCGCTCCATGATCATCTCGCCGCGCCGTTCCTTCACATGCTTTTCCAGCTCCGCCCGCAGCTCCTCGTTGGTTCTGTTGGCAAAGCTGGGGTCGCCGCTGTTTTTCAGCATCGCCGCCTGCTCGCTGTAATACTTCTCCCAGTGCGCCTCGTTTGTGTCAAACAGGAACGCCGCCTCATTGTTGTATGCCTCCAGCTTTTTCCGTTCCTCCGGCGTGGCCGTGGGCGGGATGTAGCGGAACATACGCTGCTCCTCGCGGTTGGAATAGGCGCGGGCGTCGTTCCTGATCTCCTGCCGCTGCTCCTCCGTCAGGCCGGGCGCGTCCGGGTGCCGGCCGCCCTCGTCTATTCTGTAGCGGAATCTGTCCAGTCCCGCGCCGTCAAAGGCGATGAAGTCATACACGCCCTGCCGGACGGCCTTTGCCTTCTCCCGCCGCGCATTCCGCTCGGCGCTGGAATAGCGGGGCAGCTTCTGGGGCGGCACGCCCTCCCGCAGACGCCCCCTGCTTTCCAGCATTGCAAATGCCTCTTCCTCGGAGAACATGGGCTGCAAGACATTCTGCACATAGCGTTCCGCCTCGGCGCGCACCTGCGCCCCCGTCATTTCGGGGTGTGCCTTGCTGATATTCCCGTAAAGATCCCTGAGACAAGCGAAAAAACCCATAATAAATACTCCCTCCGTATTTTATCTTTTCGTGAGATGCACCACCGCGGCGCAGGTTTTTGCCCATGAAAATTTTATCACAGTTTTCGCGCTTTGTCCACCCATAGTCGCATAGATTCACCCCCTTTTTCGCCAAATATCGTTTTGCCGTGTGTCGTTACATCGGGCCGCCCATGATGGGTGCCTGCTGTTGATTCTGCTGCGGATGCTTCAGCACAGGTGCGTTGTTCTGGTTTTGCAGCGCGTTGTCCTGCTTTTGCAGAGGTTCTTTGCCGCCATTGCGCAGCATATTCCTCTGCGCCGCCCTGTCCTTGCGCTCCTTTGCCATCAGCTCCTTGACCGCCTGCCTGCCAACGATGCTTGCCGTGGTGTCGGCGTTGTCGATAAAGGTCTGCCTGTTGGAGAAGTCCTTTCCCTCAAGGCGGCTGACGAACTTCTCGTGCCGCATCATCTGCTCCGTCATCACGCTCAGTCCGCCGCGCTCGGCAAGGTTGCGGAAGCGGTCGCCCAGCTGCGTCGTCCAGCCGTAGCCGCACTTGACCATCTCGTTCACCGCCATCGTAGCCACCAGTTCACGGCCGAGACGGTCTGCCTCCTTCGCGTTTCCGCTTTCGAGGGCATTCTCATACGCCTTCTTCGCCTCGTCCAGCGCGGTCGTCAGCTTCGGCCCCGCCGTTCTGCCCATATCCTGCGGCAGCTCAATCTGCGGGGCGTTCTTTTCCGTCTCGCTCAGAGCCTTATCGATTTTCTCGCCGACAACCGCGTCCTTCGCGTCCTGTATCTTTTTCTCTTCCTCCTCCTTACGCGCCGCTTCCTCCTTTGCCCGCCCCGCCTCCTCCGCCTTGGCACGCTCCTTCGCCTCAAAGATGTCGTCCTCAAGCTTTACGCTGCGCTGGAACGGGGAGACATTGGGATCCGGCTTATTCATCATCCCCCGCCGGAGTGCATCCCTCTCCAGCTCCTCGGTTGCGATGACCTTTTTCATCGTGTCGATGTGCTCCTGCACCAGCCCGATGCGCTTGGCCATCTGATCGGCATAGCTCTCCAGCTCCTTGCCGAAGTCGATGCGGTACTGTCCCGCAGCTTCTTTGCCTCATAGTGATTGGTGTAGTCGTACTTATGCCGCCCGTTGGTGAAGTCGATGCTGTCAGGGGCGAAAAACTCCGTACAGGGAATGGCGTCGATCTCAGATTCCATGCCTTTCTCCTGATACTGGGCAACGATCCGGCAGCGACGTAGTTGCGTTGCGGCACAGCAAATGGTAGAGGGTATCGACTGTAAATTCATCGTCGTTTTCCGGAATCAGCACCTCGTTACCGCATTGCTTCAGGTAATTTACCGCAGTACGGGCCGCCGTTTGCAGAGAGGCAATGGCCTCCTCTTCCTCGCTGCCGCGTTTTCGGCCTGCCCACGCTTCATATTCAAATACCATGAAGAAGCGGCGTGTAGTGGCTTCCCGTGCGCCGATCCGGTCAATGAGCGTCAGATAGTCCTGCTGCAGCA
>CAVHYW010000041.1:0-19733 GCA_963640475.1 bacterium
AATCAGCTCGGTTCTCTTAGGAGGCGGTCGCTCTATACAACTGAGCTACGGAGGCATATGCAAGCTGTATTTTACTCCATGGACCGCCGGTTTGTCAACGAAAATAAGAGAAAAAGTTGTCAAAACCCCTTGCAATCGAATCCTTCAGGGAATATAATAGCAAGGTTGATGAAATTATACCCAAGAGAAAGGGGTTTTTCCTTTGCAGAACGAAAAACTGAGAAATGTCGCCATCATCGCCCACGTCGACCACGGCAAGACCACGCTGGTGGATCAGATGCTGAAGCAGGGCGGCGTATACCGCGAGAATCAGGAGACCGTGGAGCGCGTCATGGACTCCAACGATCTGGAGCGTGAGCGCGGCATTACCATTCTGGCCAAGAACACCGCCATCCAGTACGGCGACACCAAGATCAACATTGTGGACACCCCGGGCCACGCCGACTTCGGCGGCGAGGTGGAGCGCATCCTGAAAATGGTCAACGGCGTCATCCTGCTGGTGGACGCCGCCGAAGGCCCCATGCCCCAGACCCGCTTTGTGCTGAGCCGTGCGCTGGAGCTGGGCCACCGGGTCATCGTGGTCATCAACAAAATCGACCGCCCCGACCAGCGCATCCACGAGGTCATCGACGAGGTGCTGGAGCTGCTGCTGGATCTAGACGCCACCCCCGAGCAGCTGGACAGCCCCATGCTGTTCTGTTCCGCCCGCAACGGCACCGCCAGCTACTCGCCCGACGTGGTGGGCACCGACCTGAAGCCGCTGTTTGACACCATTCTGGACTATATCCCCGCGCCGGAGGCCGACCTCGACCAGCCCTTCCAGATGCTGGTCAGCGCCATCGACTACAACGAGTTCGTGGGCCGTATCGCCATCGGCCGCATCGAGCGGGGCGTGCTGAAGCAGAATCAGGAGATCGCGGTGTGCAACTACCATGATCCCAACGCGCCCGCCAAGAAGGCCAAGGCCGTCAGCATGTACGAGTTCGCCGGTCTGGGCAAGGTGTCCATCACCGAGGCCACCGCCGGCAACATCATCGCCCTCAGCGGCATCGGCGACATCACCATCGGCGACACCATCTGCGCGCCTTCCTGTGTGGAGCCGCTGCCCTTTGTGAAGATCAGCGCCCCCACGGTGGAGATGACCTTCTCCGTCAACGACAGCCCCTTTGCCGGACGGGAGGGCAAGTTCGTCACCAGCCGCCAGCTGCGCGACCGTCTGTGGCGTGAAACGCTGAAGGACGTGTCCCTCCGGGTCAGCGAGATCGACGGAGTGATGGACGCCTTCAACGTGGCGGGCCGCGGCGAAATGAGCCTGTCCATCCTGATCGAGACCATGCGCCGCGAGGGCTATGAGTTCCAGGTGTCCCCTCCCCGCGTGCTGTATCAGACCATCGACGGCAAGAAGTGCGAGCCCATCGAGCGTCTGGTGGTGGACGTACCCAGCGAGAGCGTGGGCGCAGTCATTGAAAAGCTGGGCGCCCGCAAGGCCGACCTGACGGAAATGACCCCCATCGGCAACCGCATGAAGGTGGAGTTCCTCGTCCCCAGCCGCGGCCTGTTCGGCTATCGCAACGAGTTCCTGACCGACACTCGCGGCGAGGGCATCATGGCCAGCGTGTTTGACAGCTACGCCCCCTATAAGGGTGAGCTGACCCGCCGCAACACCGGCTCTCTGGTGGCCAGCGAGACCGGCGAGTCCATTACCTACGGCCTGTTCAACGCGCAGGAGCGCGGCGTGCTGTTCATCGGCGCCAACGTGGGCGTGTATGAGGGCATGGTGGTGGGCATCAGCCCCAAGCAGGAGGACATCGTGGTGAACGTCTGCAAGAAGAAGCAGCTGACCAACACCCGTGCCGCCGGCAGCGACGACGCTCTGCGTCTGGTGCCGCCCCGGAAGATGAGCCTGGAGCAGTGCCTGGAGTTCCTGGCAGACGACGAGCTGCTGGAGGTCACCCCCAAGAATCTCCGCATCCGCAAGACCATCCTGAACCACGAGCGCCGCATGAAGGCCCAGCACGGAAAGAAAAGCTGAGAATTGAAAGCAGCCTGTCCATTGAACAGGCTGCTTTTTGCAGCTTTTTATACAATGTCAACTCTGGTTGCGGCGATTGTAAGCCGCCGTAGGTAGACTTTACGTCCCATTTCTGGTAAAATAAGAGCAGAAATGGAAAGGAGAAACGCCCATGACCTTTGGTGAAAAGCTGCAGGCCCTGCGCAAGGCACGGGGATGGAGTCAGGAGGAGCTGGCGCAGCGGATCAATGTCTCCCGGCAGGCGCTGTCCAAGTGGGAGAGTGGCGCCTCGGTGCCCGATACGGAAAACGTGGTGGCCCTCAGCCGCCTGTTCGGCGTGCCTACTGATTATCTGCTGCTGGACGAAATCAAAGACCCCGCTCCCGGTCAGGCATCACCGGCCATCGCATGGCCGAAGCCCCGCAAGTATCTGCTGGCCGCCGCCATTGTCGGCGCGGTGGGTTCGGTGGCCATCCGGTTCATCTGGGCCGCCGCAGCCGCTTCCATGTTTTCCAATTTCGGCTCGGACATACTGGACTTTATGGAAAACGACGTTGGCTTTCCGGGCGGCTTTATGACGCCGGTGTTACAGCAATATACATTGCTGTCGGTACTGAACACCGTATTTCTGGTACTGCTGGCGGCAGGCGGCTTGGGCGCGGCTTTTTATCATCCCCTTCTGCGCCTGTGGAAAAAGCACTGCACCAAGGACGCCCCTGAAAATGACACCTGACCTTTGCCCGTCTCCCCTGATAAAAAGGACTCCGTGCGCCGCGGCGCCCGGAGTCCTTTTTCATTCACCCTTCGGGACAAACATCAGGTTCATATCCACTTGAATATCGATGCCGTCCAGCTGCCCGCTGGCGGTATACTGCCACATGTCGAAGCGGTAGTAAAAATCGGGATAGCTGTTGTAGTCCGCCACCCAGAGGGAATAGTCCGTCAAGCGGCTCAGATCGTAGTGATAGTACCCCTGCTGGCGGTTGATGTAAACACCGGCCCGGTAGCCCGCCTCCTCGATGGTCTGGCAGAAGGCCACGGCGCTGTCGGTCAGGTGGGCGTAGTCATAGCCGTTGGTGCGGGAATCCTCCACCGCGATCGGCTCCCAGTCGAAGTAGATGGGCATTTCCATTTTGCGCCCGTCCAGCTGCTCCAGCACATATTGAGCTTCCTCTCTGCCCTCCTCCGCCGTCAGGGCCTGCGAGAAGAAGTACGCGCCGGTGTCGATACCGGCGGCGTGTGCGCCGTCCAGATGGCTGATGAACAGCTCGTCCGGCTGCAAAGCGCCCTTGCCGTAGCCCCGGTAGCCAAGACGGATGATGGCAAATTCCACACCGTCCGCCGCAGCCTTATCCCAATCCACGTCGCCCTGAAACACCGACAGGTCGATGCCCCGGCGGGTGGTAAAATCGCTGCCCAGATAGTGGGGCTTATCGTTCAGCGTCACGAACTGCCAGCGCCGCAGCGGACTGACGGCAAAGTTCTCGTGGGGCGTCAGCCACACCATGTTGGCCCCGTCGTTCACATAGATCTGTCCCTCGTGAGGGTCCGGCTCCTCCGGCTGCTGAGCGGGCCGCAGCGAACGGATCACCAGCAATGCCGCCGCGACCACCGCCGCCAGCACAATGGCCAACACGAGCGGGAGCAGGCTTCTCTTTCTTCTCTGTCTGGTCATGGTCTCCATCTCATTTCTCCGCCTTCATCATATTCCACATGACTCGCTGGGCAAACTCACGGGCACGCGCCGCTTTTTCCTCGTCCATGAAGGCGGTCTTGTAACCCAGATGCCGCTCGCCGTACAGGCCCAGCCACCGGAGGTGGGCATGCTTGCAGGTGCGGCGCAGGGCCTCCTCCCACAGGTCAGCGCCCTTCTCCACCCGATAGCCGCAGGTGGTGATGGCCGCCACGGCCTTGCCCTCCCACAGGGATGGGCCTTTTTCGTCGCCGTAGTACTTGCACAGGGCATAGATGCAGCGATCCAGCGCCGCCTTCATAGGCGCGGTGCAGCTCCAAAGGTAGATGGGGCTGGCCAACAGCAGCAGGTCGCAGTCGAGAATTTCCTCATAAATAGCGGTCATATCATCGTCAATGACGCAGTTGGGGCCGTCCCAGTCCCACTGGCAGCCCCGGCAGGCCATGCAGGGCGAGATAGCCTCGTCATAGAGGGAATACACCACGAAGGTGTTGCCCGCCGCCTGCCATTCGTCCAGAAACGGCGTCATCAGGGCGCGGGTATTGCTCTGGCCTCCTCTGGGAGAAGCAAACAGGACACAGCATTTCATGAAATGTTCTCCTTTCACACGCGCTCAAAAATGTGGATGTCGAACGCCGCCGTGGTGGTCAGGTGATCCAGCGCCGCCAGCCGTTCCTTCCCCGCCCGGGGTGTTTTCCAGCAGTAGGGCGTCATGCCGAACAACGCCTGAATGTCCTCCTGACAGGGCAGGGTGATCTGATCCCGCACACGGGCGATGGTCACATATTGAAAGCCCTCATAGGGCGTCTCGCCGGTCTCATTGCGGTAGGGACGGTCATACAGCACCTGCTTCATCTCCCACAGGTGCTCCGCCGCCGGAACCACATACAGGAAGTGCCCGCCGGGTCTCAGCACCCTCCGGAACTCGTCGATGGCCAGCGGCGAAAAGCAGTCCAGCAGCAGATCAACAGTTCCGTCCGCCAGCGGCAGATGATAGGCGCTGGCTACGGCGATCTCCGCCTGCTTCACCCGTTTCGCCGCACGGCGGGCCATGTCCTTGGAAATATCGATGCCCGCCATGCGGGGCTCCTTTCCGGCATGGGCGAGGATGCTCCAGATGGCGGCGGTGTAGTAGCCCTCGCCGCAGCCCACATCCAGCACCGCCGGGGCATGGCGGGTATAGGTCAGGGCGATATCGCACAGGTCGTCCCGCAGGAAATCATAGTAGCCCTTGGCG
The DNA here is from genome assembly GCA_963640475.1 of bacterium. Lineage (GTDB taxonomy): Bacteria > Bacillota > Clostridia > Oscillospirales > Oscillospiraceae > Vescimonas. Next base: position 4,942 of record CAVHYW010000041.1, read on the forward strand.
AGAAACGCGCTGCGTGCGGCGGTCATGGCCCTGTCGTCGCCGGGGGACTTGGAGTGCCGCTGGTTCACCGGCAGCAGATAGGTATAGCCCTCCTTGGCGATATCAAAGCAGTGGCCGTTGGGACAGCGGTAGGTCTTTTCCTCCCGCGCAAGGGACGCACCGCACACGGTGCAGCGAAAGAGACTTTTCATCACTTCTCACCCTCCGGCAGCGTCACATCGTGGATCCACTTTTTCGACCGAATGCGCCACAGGCATATGGGGCATTTGACGAAGCTCTCCATCTGGATGGCCAGAGAGATGAACCACGGGTCGGCGTCCAGCACCAGACCCAGCACCGCCGTCAGGGGCAGCGCCACCAGCCACTGGGGGCCCAGATCCAGCGCCGTGGACCAGAACACGTCGCCGCCCGCCCGCAGGATACCGGTGACGGCGGAGATGGAATAGGCGTGGAGCGGGATGCAGGCAAAGCCCGTTACGATCAACGTGGTGGCCAGATGGGCGCTCATTCCCTCCAGCTTGAACAGCGGGAAGATCACCGGCTGGAACAGCAGGGGCACCAGCACCAGCGCAACGACCGCCAGTACAGCGCCCACCAGTATCGTCACCCACGACAGCGTTTTGGCCAGCGCCATCAGCTCCTCCCGGTCAGCACCCTCGCCGATGGCCTTGCCGATCATCACGGCGGTGGCCGCGCCAAGGCCGAAGCACACCACAAGGAACAGCCGGTTCAGGTTGCCCGCCACGGCGTCGGCAGCCAGATACGCCACCGACACGGTGGTGTGGCCCAAAATGACCGTCAGCAGACTGTTGCCCAGCCCCCACATCAGCTCATTGCCCATGACGGGGGAGGCGTATTTCACGAACCGCCGCAGCATATCGCCGCCGGGGCGTACCAGTGCCTTCAGATCCAGCGGAATGGTCTTGCTGCGCAGGGCGCAGACCAGACACACCACAAACTCCGCCACGCGGGAAAGCAGTGTGGCGATAGCCGCGCCCTCTACCCCCAGCATGGGGAAGCCGCACTTGCCGAAGATCAGCAGATAGTTCATGCCGGTGTTCAGCACCGTGGACATACCGAACAGCTTCATGCCGAAGCCGGAGTTCTCCACGCTGCGCTGGGCGCTGACGTAGATGGACGACAGCATATTGAACACATAGGAAAAACCGATGATGCGCAGATACGGCGCGCCCAGCACCGACAGATGATGCTCGTTGCTCATGAGGTCCATGATCTGCACCGGCCACAGGAACAGCGCCAGCGCGATGACCAGCGCCAGCCCCACGCCCAGTCCGGCGGCCACGCCGATGGCGCGGCTGATGTTCTGGTGGTCGCGCTTGCCCCAATACTGGCTGATCAGGATGCCTACGCCGGACTGTACGCCGAACACAATGGAGATCAGCAGGAACACCGGCACGTTGGCGGTCTTTACCGCCGCCATTTCGTTGTTGCCCAGCTGGCTGACCATCAGCGTATCGATCAGGCCCAGCGAAAATGTGATGAGATTTTGCAGGGCGATAGGCGCCGTCAGGCGGAAAAGCCCCTCATAAAAGGAACGGGGACGTTTCAGTTCTTGAATCATTTCTTACCTCATAGCATGGGAAAACGTGTGTTTTTGTGCTGCAAAAGCGCTGCGTACAGCGCGTCGATATCGGAAAAGGTGGTCTCCGGGCCGAAGCTGACGCGCAGCACGCCGTTGGCCGTGCGCTTATCCAGCCCCAGGGCCGTCACCACATGGCTCAGCTTGCCCCGGTGGCAAGCGCTGCCCGCCGACAGGCAGATGCCCTGGCTTCCCAAGTCGGTGACCACGTTGGCGCTGGGATAGCCCACCAGCGACACCATCAGGATATGGGGCGCTTCGCCCTGTCCCACGGCCGCCACGCCGTCAATGGACAGCAGCTTCTCGCGGCAGTAGGCCTTCACCTCCGCCATATGGGCCAGCTTGTCCGCAAGCCCCTCGGCGCGCAGCTCCGCCGCCTTGGCAAAGCCCGCGATCTGGGCGGTGGCCTCGGTGCCGGAGCGGGTGCCCTCCTCCTGTCCGCCGCCGTGGAGCAGCGGACGGATATTGCGGACGTTAGGGCCAACATACAGCGCCCCAATGCCCTTGGGGCCGCCGATCTTGTGGGCGGAAAGGCTCATCATGTCCACGCCCAGCGCCTTGGGATCGCTGGGCACCTTCAGGAAGCCCTGCACCGCGTCGGTATGCAGCAATGCGCGGCTCTTGCGCTCCTTCAAGAGTGCAGATATCTCCGCCAGCGGAAACACACAGCCGGTCTCGTTGTTCACCAGCATCACGCTGACCACCGCCGTGTCCTCCCGCAGGGCGTCCGCCACCTGCTGGGCGGTGATGTGGCCGGTCTTATCGGGCTTAAGATACGTCACCTCATACCCCTGCTGCTCCAGCGCACGGCAGGTCTCCAGCACGGCGCTGTGCTCCACGGTGGTGGTGATGATATGCTTACCTATGTGGCGATTCTGCCACAGGGCGGCCTGAATGGCCCAGTTGTCGCTCTCCGTGCCGCAGGAGGTAAAGTGCAGCTCCCTGGGCTGGCAGCCCACTGCACCGGCGATAACAGCCCGATAGCCCTCCACCAGTTTCTTGGCGTCCTGTCCCAACGGGTACTGGGAGGAGGGATTGCCGAACTGCTGCGTCAGCACGCGGTACATCTCATCGGCAACAGCCTTGGGCACAGGGGTGGTGGCGGCGTGATCCAGATAAATCATAACGGTTTCCTCTCTATTTTTCGCCTGTCGGGTCTTGTCATACCCGGCAGAATCAAGTATAATGGGGTATTATTTTAGCAGAAGTTTCTCAGTGCTGTAATTTTTAATTATACTGTATCAAAAAGGAAAGTGCAAGATGCGCGTTGCGATTTACACCCTTGGCTGCAAGGTGAACCAATATGAGACTCAGGCCATGGAGCAGGAGCTTGTCCGCCGGGGCCACACGCTGGTGCCCTTTGAGGAGACGGCGGATGCCTACATCGTCAATACCTGCTCCGTCACCGCCGTCAGCGACAAAAAGTCCCGCCAGATGATCCGCCGCTGCCGCAAGCTCAACGAAAACGCCGTGGTGGCCGCCTGCGGCTGCTATGTCCAGACCCATCCCGACGAGGTGGCGGGTCTGGTGCTGGATCTGATCGCCGGCACCGGCGACCGGATGGCGTTCCTCGACCTTTTGGAGCAGGCCGCCCACGAAAAGGAGCCGGTGACGCTGCTGGACGACGCCCTGCGCCGCCGCCAGTTCGAGGTACTGCCTGCCGGCGGCATGGCCGAGCGCACCCGCGCCATGCTGAAGGTGGAGGACGGCTGCGTCAACTTCTGTACCTACTGCATCATTCCCTATGCTCGCGGGCCGGTGCGGTCGCTGCCGCTGGAGACGGCGGTGGAGCAAACGCGGCAACTGCGACAGGAGGGCTATCGCGAGCTGGTGCTGACGGGTATTGAAATTTCCAGCTGGGGCCACGACCTAAAAAACGGCACCGGCCTCATTGATCTGCTGGAAGCCGTCAGCGCCGCGGCGGGCGATATGCGCATACGGTTGGGCAGTCTGGAGCCCCGCACCATCACCGAGGACTTCTGCCGCCGGGCGGCGAAGTTGCCCAACCTCTGCCCCCACTTCCACCTGTCGCTGCAATCCGGCTGCGACGCCACCTTGCAGCGCATGAACCGGAAATACGACACCGCCCGGTTCTATGAATCGGTGCGGTTGCTGAATGAATATTTCGACCGCCCCGCCGTCACCACCGATCTTATCACCGGCTTCCCCGGCGAGACGGAGGAGGAATTTGCCCAGACGCTGGCGTTCATCGAAAAATGCGGCTTTGCCGCCATGCACATCTTCCCCTACTCCATCCGCCCCGGCACCAAGGCGGCGGCCATGCCCCAACTGACGGCAGCGGTAAAGGAGGAGCGGGCCGCGCGGGCGGCTCAAGTGGCCCACCGGATGCATCAGGCCTATCTGGCGGGCTGCGTCGGCAGGACGTATCCGGTTCTGTTCGAGCAGGAAAAGGACGGCCTCTACACCGGCCACGCCCCCAACTATATGGCGGTAGCGGTGCAGGGCAGCGAGCTTCACAATCAGGTTCGGGAGGTGACCATTACCGCATGCAATGGAGAGACATTATTGGGGGAACTGGTATGAAGGAGAACCATCACCACTTTTTCGCCTACATCAGCCGGATGCGGTTCATCAATCGCTGGGCGCTGATGCGCAACAGCTACACTGAGAACATTCAGGAGCACAGCCACATGACTGCCGTATTGGCTCATGCGCTGGCAGTGATCCGCAACCAGTTCTTCGACGGCCACATCGACGAGGGGCAGGTGGCCGTGGCGGCATTGTACCACGACGCCGGGGAAATCCTCACCGGCGATATGCCCACCCCCATCAAGTACTATAATCCCGCCATCCGGGAGGCCTACCGTCAGGTGGAGCGTGTGGCGGAGGAAAAGCTGCTGGGCATGCTGCCCGACGAGCTGCGCCCTACTTACAGCGCCGCCCTGTCCCCCGCCGCACCGGAGATCCAGCAGCTGGTGAAGGCCGCCGACAAGCTCAGCGCCTACATCAAGTGCTTAGAGGAACTGAAGGCGGGCAACAACGAGTTCCGTCAGGCGGAGGAGCAGACCCGCTACGCGCTGGACGACATGGAGCTGCCGGAGGTGGACTATTTTCTGGAGCACTTCCTGCCGTCGTTCAAGCTGACGCTGGATGAATTGGAATAAAAAGCTGGCATGAAACCTTCGATTTCATTGCCAAAAATTGCGGCCATAGCACCCTGTCAATGTAAGCGTAGGGGCGGGGTTCTACCCCGCCCGCCGCGTACAACGCTGTTGCTTCTACCGTCGCGTGCATCAGCGGCAGCGGCGCAAGAAGGATAGTCGATACGTCACGCGCAACGAAAACAACCATGCCCCGCAAACGTGCGGTATAGGGCCGCAAATTCGTAACAGGAACAGCGCGTGCGGATTTTTAAACCGCAGGTTTAAATGGCGTTTTTGGTTACTTTTGCCGCCAAGGGCAAAAGTAACTCGCGCCGGAGCGCGAAACATTTTTTACGCAACTTACACCAAAGGAGTGATATCATAATGAAAGCAATCGTGACCGTGGTGGGCAAGGATCAGGTGGGCATCATCGCCGGTGTGTGCAACACGCTGGCCGACAGCAAGATCAATGTGCTGGACATCAGCCAGACCATCATGGAGGGCTATTTCACCATGATGATGGTGGTGGATCTGGCGCTGTGCGAGACGCCCTTTGATCAGCTGCGCACCATCCTCAAGGACTATGGCGAGAGCCGGGGCCTGTCCATCCGCATCCAGCGGGAGGACATCTTCGACGCCATGCACAAGTTGTAAGAAGGTGATCCCATGCTGAATCTGCAAAACATCTTTGACACCATCGACATGATCGACAAGCAGCATCTGGACATCCGCACCATCACCATGGGCATCTCCCTGCTGGACTGCGTCAGCGAGGACCCCAAACGCTGCTGTGACAAAATTTACGATAAGATCTGCCGCCGCGCGGAAAAGCTGGTGCAGACGGGCCGGGATATCGAGAGCGAGTTCGGCATCCCCATCGTCAACAAGCGCATTTCCGTCACCCCCATGGCGCTGGTGGCGGGCAGCTGCGATACGGAGGATTACGTCCCCTTCGCCCTGACCCTTGACCGGGCAGGCAAGACCTGCGGCGTGGACTTTCTGGGCGGCTACTCCGCACTGGTGCAGAAGGGCTTCAGCAAGGGCGACGAGCTGCTGCTGCGGTCTATCCCGCAGGCATTGGCCCAGACCGATCTGGTGTGCTCCAGCGTCAACGTGGGCAGCACCAAGGCCGGCATCAACATGGACGCTGTGGCCCGCATGGGCCGTATCATCAAGGAGACCGCCCATCTCACAAAGGACAAGGACGGCCTTGGCTGCGCCAAGCTGGTGGTATTCTGCAACGCCGTGGAGGACAATCCCTTCATGGCGGGCGCGTTCCACGGCGTGGGCGAGGCCGACAGCGTCATCAACGTGGGCGTCTCCGGCCCCGGCGTGGTGTATCACGCCCTGCAGAAGTGCAAGGGTGCCCCCTTTGACGTGGTGGCGGAGACCATCAAAAAGACCGCATTCCAGATCACCCGCATGGGCCAGATGGTGGCCACCGAGGCGTCCCGCCGTCTGAACACCCCCTTTGGCATCGTGGATCTGTCTCTGGCCCCCACCCCTGCCATTGGCGACAGCGTGGCCCGTATTCTGGAGGAGATGGGCCTTGCCGTCTGCGGCACCCACGGCACCACCGCCGCGCTGGCGCTGCTGAACGACGCCGTGAAGAAGGGCGGCGTTATGGCCAGCGGCCATGTGGGCGGCCTGTCCGGCGCGTTTATCCCCGTGTCGGAGGATGAGGGCATGATCGCCGCCGCCCAGCAGGGCACCCTGACCATCGACAAGCTGGAGGCCATGACCTGCGTATGCTCCGTGGGCCTTGACATGATCGCCGTCCCCGGCGACACCAGCGCCGAGACCATCTCCGCCATCATCGCCGACGAGGCGGCGGTGGGCATGGTCAACAGCAAGACCACCGCCGTCCGCATCATCCCCGTGGAGGGCAAGACCGTAGGCGACGTGGTGGAAATGGGCGGATTGCTGGGCAGCGCGCCGCTGATGCCGGTGCACACCGAGTCCAGCGTCGACTTTATCGCCCGTGGCGGCCGCATTCCCGCCCCGCTGCAAAGCCTGAAGAACTGAGCCTATGATACGACACGCAACGGAAAACGATCTCCCCCGTATTCTGGAGATCTACGACATCGCCCGCCGCTTCATGCGGCAAAACGGCAACATGGTGCAGTGGGTCAACGGCTACCCCGGTGAGCCGCTGCTGCGGCAGGATATTGCCAACGGCGACCTGTATGTGATGGAGGACGCGGGCGGCGTCTACTGCGCCTTTGCGCTGGTCATGGGCGACGATCCCACCTATGCCGAGATCGACGGCGCGTGGCGGGACACCGCCACCCCCTACGGCACCATCCACCGCATCGGCAGCGACGGCACCCACCGGGGCGTGCTGCACCAGTGCGTGGAGTGGGCGGCCCGGCGGATATCTCACCTGCGGGTGGACACCCACGCCGACAATCAGGTGATGCGGCGCTGCATCCTGCGGGAGGGCTTCACCTTCTGCGGCGTCATCCATGTGGCGGACGGCACGCCCCGCGTGGCCTTTGAGCGGATATAAGAAAAAAGCAGTTGATGGAACGCTCCATCAACTGCTTTCTTTTATTCGTCGATCTTGCCTCTTGCGTGGAGCACGTCGTCCACCGTCAGGGCCATCAGGTCGTCACGGGTGACATTCTCCATCTTGGCAAGACGATTGTTTTGTGCCACCAGAATATGCTCGAAGATATTCCGCACGCCGCGGGCATTGCCGAAGCTGTCTCCGGCGGCGCTCTCCTCGGCGATATAGTCCCGCACCAGCGGCTCAGCCTCCTCCGTCAGCACATAGCCCTTGCCGCAGCGCATTTTGAAAATGGCCATCATCTCGTCCACCGTATAGTCGGGGAACAGCAGGAAGCGGTTGAAGCGGCTCTCAAGGCCGGGATTGGAATGGATGAACTTCTCCATCAGGTCGGTATAGCCCGCCACGATCACCACCAGATCATCCCGGTGATCCTCCATGGCCTTCAGCACCGTGTCGATGGCCTCCTGGCCAAAGTCGTTCTCCGACTTGCCGTTGAGGGCGTAGGCCTCGTCGATGAACAGCACGCCGCCCATGGCCTTCTCGATGGCCTTCTGGGTCTTGATGGCCGTCTGGCCCACATAGCCCGCCACCAGTCCGCTGCGGTCCACCTCCACCAGTTGCCCCTTGCTGAGGATGCCCAGTGAGCGGTAGATGCGGGCCATCATACGGGCCATCATAGTCTTGCCGGTGCCGGGATTGCCAGTGAATACCATGTGGAGAGACATATCGGCGGTGGGCAGATCATGCTCACGGCGCAGCTTATAGACCTGCACCATGTTGATGAGACTGCGCACCTCGTCCTTCACCACGTCAAGGCCGATGTAGCTGTCCAGCTCCGCCAGAAGATCCTCCATCTTCTCCGGCGGCGGCAGCTCCTCCTTGGGCTCCGCCTCCTTCTGGCCGGTGGATACAGCGGCCTTCTTCTCGCCTTCTCCACCGCCGGAGGGCGCTTTGGGCGCGGCGGGGGCCTGCGGCGCGGCGGGCGCGCCCCAGAAGTCGCTGTTCATCCGCTTGATGCCGTTCTCCGTCATGGAGCGGATCACGTCCAGCTGCTGCAAAATAATTTTATCCTTCTGATCCATTATGGCTTCCTCCTTAATGGGAGAGTTTTACATGGGCCATGGCCCGGAAGAGCAGCGCCGACACGAAGCCTGTCAGCGTTCCCGTCGCCAGCGAGATCGCCAGCAGAAACGGCAGATAGCCCAGCACCATGGGATTGCCCAGCGTAATGACCGCCGCCGCCATCTGGCCCACGTTGTGAGCCGCCGCACCGCCGATGGACACGCCGTAGATGCTGAGCCGGCGGCAATGCTTCAGGCCGATCATCACCAGCATGGCGGTAAGGCCGCCCAGCAGGGAGAACAGCAGTGCCGACACATTCCCGGCAAACAGGCTGCCCAGACCGCACCGAGCCAGCAGGATCACCAGCGCCGGAACCGCCCCCAGCTCATACAGGGCGAACACCGTGACGATATTAGCCAAGCCCAGCTTTACGCCCGGCAGCGGCACCACCAGCGACACGGGAAACAGGTTCTCCAGCGTACTCAGGCCCAGCGCCAGCGCCGTCAGCACGGCGCACAGGGCGAGATTTTTCGTCGTCCATTTCATAGTCGTCACCCCACGATCACGTCCGGCGCGTCCGCGGAAGCCGCACCCTCCAGATGGATGACCACCTGCGCGGGCAGGCAAACGATGGACTGTCCCGCGCGGCGGATCGTGCCGGTGTGGACGCAGTCCTGGGTGGGACAATCGCTGTCGGAAACATATACGCCGACTCCGCTGATCCGCACGGTCAGGTGGTATGTGCCGTCGTCCAGTTCCACCACCAGTTCCTTGTCAAGGCCGGGCGTCAGCTCCACGCGGTGCACCTCCTGCCCGTGCTGGGTGATAACGGCGGTGAGCCGTCCGGCCTGCGTCTTGGGCAGGTAGAACCACAGCGCCACGGCCACCGCCAGCAGCGCCACCACAACCGCCATCATGGCGTCATAGCGGTTGAATTTCAGTTCAGGCCGTGAGGAGTTGGTAGTCATAGACGCTGCCCTCCGTTTGATCGAAGCAGTCCGCCAGACCGGCGGTATACAGCACCCGTCCGTCCGCCGTCACCAGCACCATATCGAAGGTGCCCTGCTGCCGCCAGAAGTCCACGGCAGCGGTCTCGCCCATGACGTACAGGGCGGTGGAATAGGCGTCGGCCATGGTGCCGGTGCCTCCGTTCTCCCGGCGGGTGACGATGGAGACGCTTAAAAGTCCGCTGTCCGCCGGATAGCCGGTGGCGGGGTCGATGATATGCTGATACACCGTACCGTCCGGCCCGGTGAAGTAGCGCTGATAGCCGCCGGAGGTCACCACAAAGGCGTCCGACAGATGCAGCGTGCAGGCAAAGCCGTCAGTACGCCGCGGGTCCTGAATGGCCACGTTCCACGGCATTCCCTCGGCAGTGGTACCGTGAACATACACGTTGCCGCCAAGGCTCACAAAACCGCCGGAAATGCCGCTTCCGGCAAACAGCTCCGCCGCCTTGTCGGAGGCGTAGCCCTTGGCGATGCCGCCCAGATCGATGGCACAGCCCTCGTCCAGCGCGGCGGTATCGCCGTCCAGCCGGACATGTTCGCTGCCCACCAGCGGCAGCAGCGCGTCGATCCCCTCCTGCGAGGGGACGCGGGGACTGTCGGTGGTGATGCCCCACAGCTGTACCAGCGGCGCGATGGTCACATCAAAAGCGCCGTTCGTTTCGGCGCTGTATTGCAGCGCCGACCGCAGCAGCGCCGCCGTATCGTCGCTGAGGACAGCGGTGCCATTGGCGTTCAATTGAGCCACGTCGCTGGTGTCGATGGTGCGGCTGAGCCGCTGCTCCAACGTGTTGATCTCGTTGGCGGTCTGCTGCAGCACATCAAACGCGCCGTCGCCCACCGCCACAAAGGACATATAGGTGTCCATGGCGAAGATGTCCAGCGTCTCGGTTTTGGGCGTGCCGCAGGCCGTCAGCGAAAGCGCGGTCAGGCAGGCCAGCAGCAGGCAGGTCAGTTTTCTCATAGCTCACGCCGCCCTTCCAGCGCCCGCATCAGCGTGGCATCGTCGGCAAACTCCAGATGGCCGCCCACGGGGATGCCGTAGGCAAGGCGGGTGACCTTCACGCCGAAGGGCTTCAGAAGCCGGGCGATATACAGGGCCGTGGCCTCGCCCTCGGTGTCGGGGTTTGTGGCCATAATGACCTCCTGAATACCGCCCCCGGCCACGCGATCCAGCAGGGACTTGATCTGCAAGTCATCCGGCCCCACATGGTTCATGGGGGACAGCACGCCGTGGAGCACATGGTAATGGCCATTGAACTCCCGGCTACGCTCGATGGCCAGCACGTCGCGGGGGTCGGCCACCACGCAGATGACCGTATCGTCCCGGCGGGGATCGGCGCAGATGGGACAAAGACCGCCCGCCGTCAGGTTGCGGCACACGGGGCACAGCGTCACGCTGCGCTTGGCGTCCACGATTGCGTGGGCAAAGGTCTCCGCCTCCTCCATGGGCAGGTTCAGCACATGGAAGGCCAGACGCTGGGCGGATTTGCCGCCGATGCCCGGCAGGCGGGCAAACTGCTCCACCAGCTTTTCAAGGGGCGCGGGAAAGTATTCCATGGGTCTTAACCTCTCAGTTCTTTGATACGCTGGGGGATATCCTCCGCCTTATACACGGCGCTGCCGGCCACCAGCACATTGGCTCCGGCATGGATGCATTGATGGCAGGTGCTGGCGTCCACGCCGCCGTCCACCTCCAGCTCGCACGCGGGGTTCATGGCGTCGATATAACCCCGGATGGTCTGCACCTTGGGCATCATGTCGGCCATGAACTTCTGGCCGCCGAAGCCCGGCTCCACCGTCATCACCAGAATGATGTCGCACTCGTTGATGAAGGGCAGCACGGCGCTGGCAGGGGTCTTGGGCTTCACCACCACGCCGGCCTTCTTACCCTTGGCATGAATGCGGCGCAGGGCCTCGTGGATGTTCTCCTCGGTGTCCGCCTCCACATGGCAGGTGACGATATCGCCGCCGGCGTCACAGAACTGCTCCACATATCGCACCGGCCGGTCGATCATCAGGTGAACGTCCAGCGGCAGCGTGGTGGTGGGACGGATGGACTTCACCACGGGGATGCCGATGGAGATATTGGGCACGAACAGGCCGTCCATCACGTCCACATGGACGTAATCGGCAGTACTGATCCGTTCGATATCACGCTGGAGGTTGGCGAAATCCGCCGACAGAATAGAGGGTGCGATCTTAATCATGGTGGCGCTCCTTTCACCGCACCGGTTCCGGCGATGCGGCATATGATATAGTAAGCGGCGCAGCGCCGGCGCTCTCCCGCGCGGCGCGCTTTCGTCCTGTGCGGCGCTGAGGGGCCGCTTTTCAGATAGGGGGGCCGGTGGGATCACATCCTGCCGGCCTCCATTGTGCTTTTAACTGATTTATTATACCAATTTCCCCGTTGGATTGCAACAAAGAGTTCCCATGCAATCCGTCAATATGAATAAAAATTTGACCAATTTGTTAATTTTCCTGATGTGGCCTTTACCTTTCCCGCATTTTCCGGTAAAATAATTCGTCGTGATCGTATACTCTTTAGGAAATCGAGGCGGAGTTATGAGTTTCTTCCAACGTCTGCGCAACGGGCTGAGCCGGTTCATGTATGGCCGCAACGGCGCTGACCAGCTGGGTCTGGGTATTATCTGGGCGGCCATCCTGCTGGACATCGTGGGCATGCTGACGAAAAAGATCCCCCTGCTGTCCAGCATCATCGGCGCTGTTACCACGGTGATGGTGCTGTGGGCACTGTTCCGGGTGTTCTCCCGGAATCTGGAAAAGCGCCGGGCGGAGAACGCTGTCTTTCTGCAAAAGGTCTGGTGGCCTCTCAAGCGGAAGTTCAGCAGCGGCAAGCAGCAGCGGATGGACAAGGAGCACAAATACTTCACCTGCCCCAACTGCAAGACCGTGTGCCGCGTGCCGGTAGGCAAGGGCAAGATCGTCATTACCTGCCCCAAGTGCAGGCACGAGATCCGCGGGCGCAGTTGAAACAACATCAGCAATGAGCCTTCCGGCCAAGCCGGAGGGCTCATTTTTCGTCAAAACAGCCGGAAAACCCCGCCATACGGCGGGGTTTTCCGGCTGACAATATGTTGAGAGCACATTATCAAAACGCAAAGCAGAGAGCAGAAGAAAGCTTGATTATTTGGCGGCCCGCAGATCCTCGCCCATGAAGTACTTCTTCAGGGGCTTGTACAGCACCGCGAAGATCACCAGGCAAATGACCATATCGATACCCACATAGCTGCCGTTGTAGGCGGCGGAGTACAGATAGGGATTCAGCCAGGTGGTGTTGAAGAGCACGGTGGGCTCATAGATGCGGTAGATGGTCACGCCGCTGATGAAGTGGACGATGAAGCGTAGCACGCAGCCCACCACCGTACCGGTGAAGATGCCGCTCTTCTTGTGGGCAAAGAGGCCCGCAAAGCCCAGCACGCCATAGGCCAGGATGTAGTCCAGCAGCATGCTGGTCCAGCCCCACGCATAAGCGCCGTCAAAGATCAGCTGCAGCAGGCCATAGGCAAAGGAAGCCAGCAGGCCTTCCTTCCAGCCCCAGCGCACACAGTAGAACAGCAGGGGCAGCATGCCGATGCCGATGCTGCCGCCCTGAGGCAGCTCAAACAGCTTGATAAAGCTGAGGGCCGTACCGGCCGCCACCATGATAGCGCCCTCGCACAGGGCACGAAGCTTCATGTGATTCATTTGTTGTAACCTCCTAAGAAAACATACTCTGTCCGGAGGCGGCTTTTTAAAGAAACACCGCATTGCGGCGATGCAATGCGGTGAAAGAAACCATTCACTATGACCACATTCCTACGCCGGCATTATCCGGATCAGGTTCGAGGGATCACAGCGGCGATACGCTGTATCTCAGCCGGCTTGCACCAGCACCCCTTGTATTGTAGGGCAATCATAGCATAACGGTCGGATTTTGTCAAGATAGCGTTACGACAAAATTTCCGTCCGATCACCGGCCCGCCAAAACGTCGACAGGATCCCCGCCTTTCTCCTTGCAATTCCCTGTAAAATATGCTATACTGTCTATCCAGTCCGAGGAAAGGAGGGACTTGCCATGGCGAAAAGCGGCGGCACCAAGACCGCGGCCCAGAACCGCAAAGCGTTTCACGACTATTTCGTGGAAGATCGCTACGAGGCCGGTATAGAGCTGGCCGGCACCGAGGTCAAGTCCATCCGGGGTGGACAGCTGAACCTGAAGGACAGCTACTGCGCCACCACCAAGGAGGGCGAGCTGATGGTGTACAACATGCATATCTCGCCCTACGACAAGGGCAACATCTTCAACCGCGACCCTGACCGGCCCAAGCGCCTTTTGATGCACAAGCGGGAGATCCGCAAGCTGCACGAGCTGCAAAAGCTGGACGGCTATGCCCTGATCCCCCTGAGCGTCTACTTCAAGAACGGTCTTGTGAAGGTGGAGTTGGGCGTGTGTAAGGGCAAGAAAAACTACGACAAACGGCAATCCATCGCCGAGCGGGACGCCAAGCGTGAAATGGACCGCGCCCGCAAGGAACGGTACTAAAAAGTATACAAAGGAGGAGCATCCTATGGAAAATAACCCCATTGTCACCATCGAAATGGAGGACGGCGGCGTCATCAAGGCGGAGCTGTACCCCGATATCGCGCCCCAGAGCGTGTATAACTTCATCTCTCTGGCCAACAGCGGCTACTATGACGGCCTGATCTTCCACCGCTGCATCTACGGCTTCATGATCCAGGGCGGCTGCCCCCTGAGCAACGGCATGGGCGGCCCCGGCTACTGCATCAAGGGCGAGTTCAAGTCCAACGGCGTCAATAATGACCTACGCCACACCCGCGGCGTGCTGAGCATGGCCCGCACCATGATCCCCGACAGTGCCGGCAGTCAGTTCTTCATCATGCACAAGGACGCGCCCCATCTGGACGGCGAATACGCCGCCTTCGGCATGGTCATCGAGGGCATGGACGTGGTGGACGCTATCGCCTCCGCGCCCCGCAACATGATGACCAACAAGCCCAAGAAGGATCAGCGCATGGTCAAGGTGCGCGTGGACACCAAGGGCGTTGACTATCCCGAGCCAGAGAAGCTGCCGGAGCGGTAAAGTAAGAACCAATACGGTTCCAAATCCCCAGACCCCTCTCCCGCCCGGCTACGGGCGGGCTATACGGGGGCGTACTGGTTTCGACGGGGGTGTGGAGACCGGATAAGCGGGCGGTGGCGCCTGACCACCATACAACGGGCAAATTAAAATTAACTGACAACACTAACACTGTTGCCGTCGCTGCTTAACGCAGTGACCGTCTGAACCGGAGCGGCCACCGGCCGGGGAAGGCGTCGTTTAGGTGGCGTCCGTGAGGCGGGTAAGAGTTGCCCCGCCCACGCATCATGACTCTACTGAATCGCCGCGTCTGTTGCGTGCCGCGTCGAGGAGGGAATGTTTAAATCGTAACTGCGCCCGGAGAAAGTCCTGTTAAAGCGCTTTCGGACAGGGGTTCGACTCCCC
>CAVHYW010000042.1:0-19228 GCA_963640475.1 bacterium
CGCGTCCACCTTGCTGATCTCAACACTGGCTTTCCCCAGCGCGTTGGTTCGAGTCGCCGTAATATTCAATGCCGAAGCTGTAATGGTGATCGGGTACTTGGTGCTGTCCACCACATATCCGGAAGGTGCGCTGATCTCCTGATAGCTGTAGCTGCCAAGCGGGAGGTCGGCAAAGACCGCCTTACCGTTTGTGCCGGTGATCGCGTCGGCGATTTTGTTGCCAGCGCTGTCAAAGAGGCGATAGGTCACGCCAGCCAGCGCCTTGCCAGTGTCGGCATCGGTCTTATTGATGGTCAGGGACCCCTTTTCTTCCACAATACTTACCTTAAAGTGAATGTAAGCAACTATGGGGTCAGGAATCTCTGTCAGCGCAGTACACGCCTGATAGTTACTGCCATTGGAAGGTTCCAGCAGGACAGCCTCATCGCCATTCACATCCAAAGAGTAACCGTAATCACTGCTGATATAGCCGTTCAACTGCACAGCAGCCGCCTTTGTAGCGGTCACCGTCAGAGTGTTGCCGCGCTGTGTGATATTCACACCGCTGATATTGCAAGTAAAACGAAACTCCGGAAGTGCGCCGTTCGTGTCTGTGACGGAAGCGCTATACTGACTGCCGTCCCACGTCAGTTCAATTGCATTGGCATCAGAAAGCTGGCGCTGATACTTTACGGCAAAGCTGGGAATAGTTCCATGCGACATAATCCTGTCAATGATCATATCATAGGCAGCCGCAACACCATCTCCAGCGTAGTGAAACAGGCCCGCACAGGTGCTGTCGTACAGTGTATAGGGATATGTCGTGTCTCTGAAATCGCATACAAACTCCCAAATGACGGCCTGTGTTGCCAGCTGAGCGCAATCCGGATGGATGTTTCCGAAGCCATATGCGCCGCCATAGCCATACGCCATGGCCAGTGTGATGGCATATCGCTGGTCTGTTCGCAGGCTGCTCCAGCTTACGGAGGAATAGGAAAGACTTCCGCTTGCAGAACCGACACTTGGTTCCATACAGTAAGCGGGAACAGTGCTGCCGCCACCGGATGGGGTAAAGTATTTCAGCTTTGTGCTGGTATAATTGCCCCAACCGGGAACTGGCGACTTGTCTTCATGATAGCGATATTCATTGCCGCCGCTGATGGTGCCTGTAACAGTGGCCGCATGAGCTGTAATAACGGACAGCCCCATAATCGCCACCAACAGACATATCAGTGTCAGCAGTTTAGGGAGAAATTTTCTCATAGATTTCCTTTCTCTCCAGCACAAAGGGCAACAGCAGTTTGCTGTTGCCCTTTGCCGGAGTATTTAATTGAGGTGTTCTGTTGTTTCCTCGACTCGTAACACACTCACATGGCAGCACAGTTTTGCACGGCCATGTGGTGAACAAGAGAGGGTTGACTTTTCGCGGAGAGACATTGGTAGCGTGAGCTGTGTGCGACTTCCTCTGCAGCAGCGAAGATCATCCATAGAGAATGACGATGATATATTCATCTGCTGCCGCATTGTAGCGGACATCGCAGTTAAAAGACGCATAGGCACTAACCACATCCGTACCATCTCTAGCAGCAAGATTGGCAAATGTTGCGTCCACATTGCTGCACACAGCGGCATTTAACGCATCTTGGCCGCCATTGGCCGCAAACCATGATACCGGATCAGCGGTGCCCGGATAATAGCCTGCATTACTGCGGGTCAGGCTACTCTCAATATAGACGCCATACTTGGAAACTGCGTATTCATTGCCTATTTGCATGGCGTCTGTAACGGAGTAGATGTTGCCGCTGGCAGCAGGTTCAGATACAGGGTTCGGTACAGGTGTCGTGTCAGGATTTGGCATCGGATCTTGCACAGGTTGATTTTGTTCCGGCTTCTGGATCGGGGCGGAGGGCGATTGCGATGGCTGCTTAGGTGCGGTGGCCGCTTCTTCGATGTCGGTCTCCATGGGCAAAACACGGTCAGCGACCGTCGGCTTCTCTGGCGAGTTCGCTTCCTTGGTTGACTGCTCATTTTCAGATACAGCCGAAGCAGCAGTCGATGACTCTGCGGCCGGAAGATCGTCCCCGCCCTCCGTCAAAATGGAATTTTCACTTTCGACAGAGGGTTCTTGAGGGGACGATACCTCCACCGAATTGACCGGCTTTTGGCCGCAGGCGGTAAAGAGCAATACACATACTGACACGATCAAAATAAATGCTTTTCTCACAACTTTTTGCGCTCCTTTCTTCTGTATTTGCATCTATTTTAATCATGTTTGTACCCGAAAATCAATAGGTTGAGAGACTTTATTTTGGGCGGCATAAGCATTTAAAATAAAGTCTTGACAAGCCTTTTGGCGCTACCACTTGGAAAGGATCTTTCCGTACATCTGACGCTTGTTGCTGTCGAACCGCTTGACTGTCAGGATCACGGTATCTCCTATCTCGAAGTCGCTGTCCTCATACTGATAAGCATAGGAACACATGCAGACGGTGCCATCCGGCAGATTGCAGAAAACACCGCCGGCATACTTGCCGGAGATCACAGCCTGCCGCCGGCTGTTGACAGGGTGACGCCGCTCGGCCCCTTCAAAGGGATCGGACAGCGCTGCCTTCACGGAAATCCTAAGCCGATCCGCATCGGCGTCGTAGTCTGTCACAACGCAGTCCAGTTCCTGCCCGGGGCGGTAGACAGCGCGCAGGTCTGACACGGACATATGGCAAAGATCCTTCTGCGTCAGACGAATGTCATGACCATAGCACTCCACCGTGCAGCGGACGGGGCCAACGTCAATGACACGGCATTTCAGCCGTGTGCCGGGCGCGTTCAGCTCTGCCCGATGGGCGAAGTAGGAACGGCGTGTCTTCATAGCCGACTTACGGGAAGCCAGCGCAAAACCGTTTTCCCTGTCCACCTTGATGATGTTGAAGGACAGCGTGGCGCCCATGATATGATTCAGGGACATTCCGGGCCGCCCCTCTCCTGACCACATTTCCGTTTCGGGGATCAGAATACGCACACGGTAGGGGACGACGATGGCGCAGGAAAGCTCCCGCTTTCGCACCTCGCCGGTTCTGCGGCTGCGTACATTCAGCGAGAACATATCCACACCGATCACCGTGCCGCTGAGTGGGCTGCCGCCGCGATAGGAAGCGTAGATGGCATTCCATTCCCGGCGTTCCTCCTCGGACAGATTGCGGTCCAGTTTATGGAAATCCAGATGGAAGAACTTCTCGCGGTCACTCATCTCCGGCTTCGGCGCAGGCGCTTCTTGCTCCTCTGCGGGAGGAGCTTCAGCCGCAGGCGGCGAGGTATCTTCTTCCACAACAGCTTCTTCGACTTCTGCGGTGGTTTCCGGATCGGGCGGAGATTCCTCCTGTGATGCGGATTCCTCCGCAAAGTCTACGGTCATATCCGCATCATCGTAGGACGGTTCTTCTGCATCTTCAGATGCTTCCGTTGGGATCACTTCGGCTTCGGCGTCAGTTTCTGAAGGCACAGACGGAATCTCCAAGTCCTCCCCGGGCGGAGCGCTCCCAACCAGAATGTCAGGGGGCGGCTGCTCGATGGGGGCGGCTACCGGTTCCACCGTGGCTTCCGTGATCTCCGCGGGGGGATCGGGGAGCGGTTCGGTCGGGATAGTTTTCTTTCTGGGCATTTGACGACCTCCTTTATAACGTTGTGTTTTTATTCGCAAAGAAATGGTGTGTACCGTCCTTTTGCTTCTGTGCAATGATCTGGCGATCCGGCAGCTCCTTGCCTTGCAGGGCAAGGGCGTGTTCCGGAAGCCAGATGAGCCGCTCTTTTTCTCCAATCTCTATACGACGAAAAGAGGGTTCGCGTTCTGCGGTCAACGCTGCCACATAGTAGGCAGTCAGCTCATCGCCGTAGAGAAAGCAGAGCAGAGCTGGCAAGCTGGTGGGGATGGAGAACTGGAGTGGACACCCGCCTGTGATCTCCAGCATCACATCAATACTCTCCAAAAGCAGCGGGCTTGCCGTTTTCGTGATAAGACGAATCACATCGTCCTCCACACATACAGCGTGAGATATCCCGCTGAGCTGGCGCAGCATGGGTGTCAGATGCTCCGGGCGCATGGTTATTACCCGCTCCCGGTACTTGCCATACAGCAGTGCGAGAAGCTGGTTGCGCCGGATACAGCCGACCTTGCCTAAGATCTCCATGATGCACTTTTGCTGGTTGGTCAGCAGCACGATATAACCTCCTCGGAGTTGACAAATAGCGCGGCAAACGGTAAAATAGTATCAGTGAATAGGTCACAGATGCTTGCGGGGCCTGTGATCGGGGGAGTCCCTGCGGGGGCTCCCTTTTCCTATGGCCCGTCAAGGCTGTTGAGATAGGGATCGACGACCAAATCACTTTCGCCCTCCGTGATGCAGTTGAACAGAACAGCCATGGTGTATTGCATCGAGTTACGGATGTTGCGCTCCTGATTGGCCCGCAACCGCTGTTCCGTATCGCGCAGTGTCATGCTGTCCAGATCGTGGAGCCTGTGACGCACCCGGCTTTGCGGCAGCGTGGCGTTGCCTACCCGAAAGCTGTCCGAATAAAAAAGCCGCTCAATGGCCGTTTCAAAAATACGGGCCATCTCCGGCTCAAAAGAGGAGAGCTCACAAGCATCCAAAATGCCGGTAAGCTCTTCTTCGTCCAGTCCCTCCGTAACGGATGGACTGACTTCAATATAACTCCCATCGTTCTTCCTCTTATCAGTATAACTTTGCCGCGGATCCTGCGGTTCTGTAGGCGCAGCATCTGCGGTTCTTGAACTGCTGCTTTCGCCGTTCTTGAACCGCCTATCCTGCGCTTCTGGGGGATCAAGAGCCGCAATATCCGCGGTTCTTGCGCCGCATTCCTCCGGCTCCATAAATGGCGCACACTGATAATCCGGATCATCCATGGGCTGTACGCAGGCGAGATAGATCTGGTTGGCATCGCCGCGTCCGCAGCGCTTTTCCCAGATCAGGTGAAGCTCCGCCAGCTTACGGAAGGCGGCGGACACCCGCTGCTCACAAATGCGCAGCTCCCGTGCCAAAGCTTTGCGGGGGAAGATCACAAAGACCTCGCCATTGTCATTGACCCAGCCGTTCCTGCGGGAGAGCTGAAAGCGGTTCAGAAGGAAGGTGTAGGCCACCTTGGCGTCCAGGCTCATTTTCGCATAACGTGGGTCGGAAAATAACCATCGCGGCATTTGCAGATGGTGGACGCTTTGTATATCCGTTTGCTTCATAAGTGCAAACGCAGGGCGCTGGTTCAATTTTGCGGCTTTCATACCGGCCCCTCCTCATAATTATCTTTTGAAGTTGAAGCTTTCCTCGACAGCATCGAATTCCCCGCGATCAGTGCCTTGAACGAATTGCTCGCGGAAAATAAGATCGTAAAAACGGGGGCTGGACCTGCGGTACGGTACAGTGTATCGGAATAATCGTTATAAAATCGGCATGGCATAACGATACAAACGATAATAACGATAACGGCGTTTGGCTGTAGCAGGCCGGACGCCGTTTTCCCATGTCCGAATGCGGTTATTCCGCCTGTTGCCGTGGGGCGGGCTTCAGCTCCACCATGCCGAGATCATCGCCATCCACCTCATAGATAAGATCATCGTCCTCTGCCGTAGAGACCGGCGGCTCTGCCTGTGGGGCAGGCGTCCGTTCTTTGACAGGGGGCTTTTCTTCTTTCTGTGGCGCGGCGACCGGCTTCTCCTGTGCCTTTTGCTTCCATGCGGGGATATAGTCCACCACGCGGCAGGTCGTAAGTCCGGCGAAGTCCGGTAATTCTTCCGGCGTCAGCTTATAAAGCAGTGCAGGCCGGTGGCCCTGAAACAGTGCCAGACACTTTTGCTGATCTAAGCGCAGCACCTCATCCGGCTGCATCAAGTCCCGCTGGATATTACTGCGGGTCTTGGAATAGGGCCGGGTGCTGTTGTAGATCGGTGAGAACAGCGGCTGCATGGGCATCTGGTTATTGGTGACAGCGATGGTGACCTTGCCGCACTTTTCCGAGATATACTTGGCGGAGGTCAGGTCGTTACAGCCCATGTAGATGGTCTGGTTAAAGGTGTTGAGCTGATTTTCCCATTCCTTGCCGGGATACCGCTGCTGCCACTGGCTGAGGCTCTGCACCACCACCTGACACGCAATGTTGAAGCCGCGCACACTGTTCAGCGCGTCGGCAATGCCCTCCATGTATCCGATGTTGCAGTATTCATCCAGGCAGAAGTTCACCAGCACCGGCAGTCGCCCGCCCTTGCAGTGAAGCCGTGCGTAATTGGAAAGCTGCGGCATGGCCAGCGAAAAGAACAACGAACTGAGAAAACGGTAGGCGCTGTCCTGCGCGGAAATGATGATGAAGTACGCACAGGGTCGTTTTCCCGGCAGTACGAGGTCAACATCGTGGTTGCGGGTAATGGTGTCCACCAGCTTGTTCTGGAAGATGGCAAGCCGGTTGCCAAGGCCGGTGATAATGTTGCCCCAGAGATTTTCGCGGGCCTTCAGGAACAGTCCATGATGGCCCTTGGCGGGGTGATCGGGCGGCAGCGACGCCAGCGTGCGGTTCAGCTCATTGACGCTCATGGTAGCGAGGATCTGATACACGTCGCCCAACCCCCGCTGTTCGATGGGGAGCAGATCACCCTTTTCATCCCGCAGATTGCAGACGTAGTGGATCAGGGCCATCAGGAGATTCAGCTCCGCACGGCTCCAGAAATCGTCGGTCTCCTTGGGGCTGGAGGTATTTTGGATAATGGTGTTGGCCACCGTCTGCACAGATCTGTTTCTGTGTCCAGTCCATAGAGACAGTTCCAGCCATCCGAGTGAGCCATGTCCAGAAAGTTGACCGCCTTGACGTAATGGCCGTTTTCCCGGAAGTAAGGGGAAAGCTGCTCGAACAGCTCACCCTTTGGGTCAACACAGAATACGGACTCCTTCCGCTGGGCGCAGCCCATCAGGAACGGCAGGATCAGGCCGCGGGTCTTCCAACTGCCCGGTGCGCCGATGCAGAGAAGATTGTTGTTCTCGCCGGGTACCATACGATGAGCCACATAGGCGGCGTATTTGTCCGGGTCTTCCGGCCGTTCCTTGATCTTGCCCAGCAGCATCCCGGAGACGCTGCGTATGGGGCCGATCTCCAGAAAAGCTTCCATCTCCCGCTTGGTGAGGAAACCGGAGGAGCCGTGCGTTCCGTCCGGAAGAATATCAAAACCCCGTGGGTCCCGTGTGTACTTATATCCGGAAAACCAGAGGTACCCACGCTTGGTCACAAGGCAGAACATCAGCACAAAGAATGCGGTGGCTTTCAGCCCAAAGCCGGAGAATATCGCCAGCCAGTTGCGGATCGGATCGAATATCCAGATGGCGGTCACATCCTGTCCCGTGTTATGAAAGACCGCGTCAATACCGAGGCGCATGGAGTTCAGGAGCATCCCGTAAAAATACCAGCATACCAGTCCAACGGGGATGTAGAGGGGCAGCTTTTTCTTATGCCGCTGGAACCATACGCCCCAGCGGGCTTCAACGGTATCCTCCAGCTTTTCCAACAGCTTTGATAAGCGGGGCATGGATCATCTCTCCTTTTTCTGTGACATAAGGGGTGTCCGGTGGACGGTAGGGCTTCGGCACCTTACCCAGCAGTTGCGTGATGGCATCCTCGGTCAAGGTAAAGACCCGCGCTTTTCCGGTGTCCCTGTAGCGTGGGTCCCATACCTCTGCCACCTGCTGCGGCAGGGCGGCCAGTACGATCTGCGAATGGCCCTGCTCCCGCGCCAGCGTGTAGGCGGCGTCCACGCGACGCAGCTCCATATCCGCCGCCAGCACGAAAGGCTGCCCCTGAAACAGTGCGTCCCAGAAGGGGCGATCAGGCGGCGGAGGGCGGTAATGGCCTTTCAGGGCCAAGCGTGTCACTCTCCGTCGGTAATCCGGCTGAGCCATGATCTGAAGCTGTGTCACACCGGTATCGTCGCAGGGTAGAAGATAAACCGGCTGCTGGAACCAGCGGGCAGCGGCGCCGTAGGTCATGAGCTTGCTTTCTTCCTCCGGCGTGGAGTTGTCCAGTTCGGCGAGGATATCCGAATAGCTTTCGCCGCAAAAAAGGAAACCGCGTGTTCCGGGCAGTCTTGCGGTGTTGTTCTGAAAGGCGGACAGCTCATCCATCGGGCAAAGGCAGCCAATGTCGGGGCAGACATAGTGTGCGGCACAGAGCAGGTCGCCCAGGTGGAGCAGTGCCGCCGTGCGGGTGCTGCCCCATGGGTTACGACCACGGCCACGACCGGCAGAGGTGAGAAACAAGGTGTTTCCCTCCGCCAGTTCATCCGGTTGCGAGGCATAGACGTTGATACCGGACTGATAGGCTGTCAGCAGCAGTGAAGCAAGCCGCAGCCGCCGCACAACGGCATCCGCATGGTACGTTCTCGGTGTATCCGGCAGCCATATGGTTCCCGTCAACAGCCGATGCCCCTCAGCGGTAAGGATCAGGGCCTCGCTTTTGCTGTGGTATTTAATGAGCTTCATCGTCAGCAGATTCGATAGCTCTATCTCGCTGACGACCCGCAACAGCTGGGCAGGCCGGATATACTGACACCATCCCAGCAGCCGCAGCGCCTCAATCTCACGCATACAAAAAACCATTTGCGCCCTCATTCCTGTGAACGCCGAAAGCACCCTTACACCGTGCCGGTGTAAGGTCACTTTCGGCGCTTTTCTCGCATCAAAACTGTTGGCTCCCCGTAGAAGGCAGTTTTTCTACCGCTGCGGGCGGAAACAAGGACACGGAAAAGCTTGCCGGCAAAAGGCTTTGCGGGGCGTATATACCCAACAGATTTTGCTTTCTGAGGAGGCACGGTATTTTGATCCGTTTTGGCAGAAAATCTGTTGGGTGTTTCTGTCTCAATACAGCCCTGTAACGCTGTAATCTCCCGCTCGCGCAGAGAAGAAATCCGGCGCGTCCTTCATATCCAGCACGGTGATGTGACACACATTCTGACAGCTCCGTGTAGAGAGCAGTGCCACCGAAAGCGTATACTGGTCATCGTCGGGGATCACCCTGCCCTTGATGGCGTTGCTGACCGCTTTCCAGCCCTTGTTGTCCTGGTCAAAAATATGGCGGCCATCCACATCGCTGTGTTCCTCGATCACCAGCAGCGCACTTTTGAAATGGGGGAGCTGTCCGCCGCAGGCTTCGTAGGCATCCAGTAGCTCCACTAATGTTTCTGTCAGCCATGTGGGCGGCTGGAACCGGCAGTGGGGCAGCAGGGTATTGATACGGATATGAAGCCAGTCGATGCCGATACGTTCCACGCTGCCCACCACCTCCAGCGGGCGGAGGGCGCGGCCCCGTTTATACCCGCCTGTGCCGGGACTCTGCTGTTCACAGAGGCGACGGAGCTGCAAGGCGGTATCCTCAAAGCTGCCGCATAACTCCTCCAGCATTTTCTGGAAGGTGCCGGGCGGCAGATTGCCCGCTTGGATCAGCAGCTTGCGGGCGTCTATGGCGGCGTCTTCCGTCAGGCGCTGGATCTCCCGTAAATCAGTTCGTTTGCTCATTTGGTTCCTTTCTTCCGGGCCTGCCGGTCGGTGGGCGATGTGGTAATGGCGTCATATTCCTTTTTCGTGACATGGAAGGCCACGGGGACGTGGTTATACCCGATGCACAATAACCCCTCGCCGCGCCGGAAGCGCGTGATCTGCCGCACCTCTTCTTCCGAGAGGTTGAGGATCTGCTGGATAAGACGGGCCTCCTGCTCCTCCATCTGCATGACGAATTTGATACGGCTGGAGTCCAGAATGCCTTTTCCGTATTTGCCGCTCTCCAGACTGAACAAGTCCTGCATGCCCTGCGTAGAGGTGATAGCGATACCGCCAAGGCCGCGGATGGTCTTGACCATCTCCTGCACATAGGCGGCGGCCAGCGGATTGGAGCCGGCGCCTACCAGACTCCACAGCTCATCCGCGATCAGGGCGGACAGCTCGCCGCCCGCGTTCATGATAATGTCGTTGGCCACGTCGATGGCCCAATAGATACCGGGCAGGATCAGATCATCCGGCATGCCGGAGGTGTCCAGTACGATATACTTATTGTCGATGCTGATGCGGTTGCGGCGGCCCATGGCGGCGGCAGAGCCGGTCACATAGCGGGTCAGTACCACCGCCAGATGTTTGGTCTCCGGCTTTTCCAGCAGAACATTGTACCAATCGGGGATGATGGGCATTTCCTTGAAGGCCCCGTTTTCATCCACCACAGAGGCGTTGTCAAAGGTGATCCCATAGCGGTCATAGCACTCTACCAGCGAGGCGTCCAGATAGTTCTTGTCCTCCTCTGTGAGATCCTTCTTTTGCAGGGAGTACCAGATGATGAGCCGGGAGATCTTGTCCGCCAGCACGGAGTCGTCCCGTGCCGCCAGCTCTTGTATTCCGGCATAGGCGTCCAGTGTCTTGCGGCGGATAGCCATGATGTTGGGGCAATCCCACGAGGAGGGGGACAAGCGCAGATACAGGCCGCCCAGCTGCTCGCAGTTGGGACGGAACTCGTGGCCTTTCTTGGGAATGACGCACACCACACGCTTTCCCTGTTCCCGCAGGCGTCCGGCCAGACATTGGAGCGTTACGCTCTTGCCGGCGCCGGAGTTGCCGCCGATCCACCAGTTGCCGTTGGTGTATTCATAGTCGTCGTAGGGGTCAAGGAACACTGGGGACTTGTTGTAGAGGTTCAGCCCCAGAAAGATGCCGTTGCGGTCGCTGTGCTCATAGGACACAAAGGGGAATGCCGCGGCTACGCCGGTAGTCAACGCGTTGCGGCGGCTCTTGCGCTCAATGTCGGCGTCCAGTGCGACCAGCGGCAGCATGGAGAGAAAGCCCTGCTCGTTGGCGTAATCGCAGCGGCGGGCGATCATGTCCACCGATACGCACAGCTTCTCCACGGCGGTGACGCGCTGCTCCAGCGTATCCGGATCATCCGCCACCACTTCGATGAGGGTGTGCATATAGTAGAAGTCCTCACCCTGACGGTTCATGACATCCTTCAGGTAGAGGCCGGAGGTGATGGCACTGTCCAGTTCCTCATAGTCCTGACGGGTATCTCCCACGTCCCGCATTCGGCTGCGGTTGAGCATGGTGGTCTGTGCGATCTTGGAGAGGATCTTTTCCCGGTTCTGACGGGTAAAGCTAAAGCTGACATTGACGCCTTCGCCCGTCTCCACCAGCGGCGCAAGCCAGCAGGAGCCGACTGTGGTGCTGTAGCCATAGCCGGTGATGTAAAGGTAGGCATGAAAAACGCCGTCCACTACGATGTAGTCACGGCTTTTCGTATCAATGGCGGTGGGGGAGAGAATGTCCAGAATAGTGGTGGAGCCGGCTTCCAGCTCGGAGAGATCCGGCCTTTCCGGGCCGAACAGCAGCCGTTTCAAAAGCGGCTGCTTCTTGATAACAGGCTCGGCTTCTGCCGATGGTACAAGTTTCTTTTGCTTTTTCATTGGTGATACTCCTATGATAGATGGTGTAGCTGATGCGCTCCATTTCAAAAACATAAAATGAAACGCATCAAAAACACAAAACGAAATCCTTCAAAAACATAAAACGCGACCTTATCATGTCTGTTCCTCATATACGCCATGCACCGCCGTGGTCATGTCAAACACGCCCTCCGGCAGCTTGACGCGCTGGCTGGTGCGCTTGTTGATGATCTCATAGAGCAGCTCCAGCGCGAAGTCATCCGCATAGCGCGGCTCCTGCACCTCCAGCTCGCACAGATCCAGATAGCGGCGGGCGGTGTCAGCCTCTTCATTGAGCCGCTGGATAATGCCCTGTACGGTGTTGGGTGATGCCCGCATCTGCGATTCATACTGGAACACCATAAAGAACCGGTGCTGCAAAGCGTTGCTGGCCACTCCCCTGCCGATGTCCTGAATGTTATCCTGGATCATCTCACGGCAATAGGCGTTGTCCTCGTTCTTCGCGTACTCCTGCATCCGCTCAACATAGCGCGAGATGTCCGCCGGCAGCGTCCGTGCCTCAAACTGCATATGATCCGGCGCGATCTTGAGATATGCGGCAAAGGCTTCCACAATGGCCTGCCGGTCCTCGGCGGACTTCAGGTAGATGTTCACCGGTACGATCTCAAGAATCTTGATAAAGCGGTTGTCCTTTGTGATAACCACGCCGCCGATGATATTCTTGACGGGCAGCCAATCCTGAATGCTGCCCTGATAGCTGGCGGTAGCGCTGGTCTCCACACCGCCGCCAAATAGTGCTTTTTTGATACTCATGGCGTTACCACTCCTCTGAAAAACATCATGCGCCTGCGGCAGTGCCATGCCCACCAGCCCTTCAGCCACCGTGTCAGACTGTCGTCGCTGACACCCATCAGCCCGAAGCCGCCGATGGGCACGACCAGCGAAACGGTCACGATGATCTTCGGCGTCAGGGAGAAGGGCAGATATGTCAGGCATACATACAGCACCGGCAGGCATAAAAGAAGGGCCTCAATGAGATTGCGGATCTCAAACAGGCCCAGAATCCGTCCGGCATTGGTAAAGTTGACTGGGATATAGTAGGTGTCAGTGTTCATCCTCGACCTCCTTCGCGGGCTGCAAAAGCCGCCCTTTATAGGTTTCATATTCTTGCTTCAGCTCCTCCGGCGCACCGTCCCATTCCGCCAGCAGCCGCTCCATACCGAGACAGAGCAGACGCTCGTGGTACTCGGTGGGCGGAATATCCGCCAGCTCCATGCGGCTGAGATGCTGGTTGCTGATGTTCATGCGTCCGGCAAGAGCTTTCAGTGTGATCTTATATTTGATGCGCAGAACGCGCAGACGGGTGGGAACGTACATTATCCGGCCTCCCTGTATTCGATATAGGGGATGCGGCACCAGCCCTGCCAGCCACGGCCCGCGACCTCCGTCCGTACCACGCCGTACTTAGTACCCATGGCCTCCACCGCGTAGCCGTTGCCTACATAGACGCCGATGTGGCCCTGTTTCCATAGAGCGATGCCCACAAGCTCCGGCATGGTGTCCATCGTTCCCGCCATACCGGCCTTCTGAGCGTTGGCGTACATCTGGTCAGCGCCGACATCGGGCATTCCGTTTGTCCCGTAGTTGATAGAGCCGCTAGCGGCATCAAGCCACCCATAGCCTTTGATAAGCCCAATGCAGTCCACTGTGCGTCGGCCCAGCCAGTTGGCGCGGATAAAGTCCTCGTATTTCCCGACGCCCTCCGGATACTGCTGGAGCTTGTAGTTGAACAAGGCTTCCGTCAGGATATTGCCATAGATGCCCCAGCAATAACCCCAATTGTTCTCCCACGCCTGCATGGCGTAGGCGGCAAGGTCTACGTTGTTCTTGGTGGAGGGGCTGACAAAGCCGGACGTATCAATGGTGTCGCCGTAGCTGCTGCCATGCTCATAGTCTCCGGTATAGCCGGTGTCGCCGCTGTAATTGGGACGGTATGGCGCGTAATATTCCGCGTATTCCTCCAGCGCGTCGCTCTCGGTCAACACCTCATACAGCGCCCCCGCCCATGTACGGGCATCTTCCTCAAAGGAGAGCTGATCCATAAATGCCTCTGGGTCAAGGTGGCCGATTTTGAATGACCAGTGTCCGCTTGAGCAGGCCGCCGAACTCGAAGATGTTTAGCGTCGGCTCATAGCGGAGCCGGGAGGTCGCCAGTGACAGCACGGCCTCCGTGGTCATTACCTCTAAGTCCTGTTGATAGGCCACGGAGCTGATAGCGATGAACCAGCGCAGGTCATCCTCATCAAAGTCGCTGTCGATCTCCACCCCGTCGATCTCAATACCTTCCTCCTCGTATTGCTGAATAAGACTCGTCACGATGGCGTCGATCTGCGTGTTTTCAAAGTCCTCTAAGTCCATATAGAACCCGCCCAGCGTCATGGCTTGTCCCGTCATGCGGGCAACGGGCGCTGTCCCGGATGAGGAAAAGCCAAAGAAAATATTGGGGAGATAGGCGAAAATCAGCATAGGCAGCGCGATCAATGCCAACAGTACCCAAATTGCCAGCTTGACAAGAAACGGCGCGGCTTCCTTTGCCGCCGCCACGGCGGCGCCGTGGACACCGCCCGCTGCGGCTGCCTTAGCGATCCTCGCGGCACTGACAATGCGCTTTGCTGTGTCGATGCCGCTGTGCTGGCGCTGGTTATCCTGCATGGCCGTCATCCTTCTTCTTGCCAGCCCGCTTGCTGCTCTTGGCGTCCTTCGGGACAGAGCGGCCCGATACGGTGGGCTGTTTCACCGGCGTGGGGATGTGCGGCGTCTGCTTGGATACACCTTGGGTATTCTTCGTGGGGTTGACAACCGGCCTGCGGGTGCTGTGGTTCATTCCTACGGTATCGGGACGAACTCCGCTGCGCTGACCGGTGATCGACGTAGTGCGGGCAGCACTCCGTTCCTGCGGTATTGTGCTGGAGCGCGGCGCCTTGGTCGGAGCATTGGCGGATGCGGGAGCCGGGCGCACGGTTTTTCCTGCCACGGTGGAACGGGCGGGGCCGGTATTCCTGCTGTATCGACTCTCAAAAGCAGAGGTAGCCGTATGCTGCTGGGCAGCAGAAGCAGTATGCTGCTGCGCGCCTGCCTGCACATGGCTGCTGCGGCTGACGGTATGGCCTGCTTTTCCTGCGGTATCGGAGGGCGCGATCTTCTGCTCGCCGGGAACATGGCTCACAGGACGGCGTGTACCGGGCATGACGAAGCTGCGGTCTGCCGCTGCGGACGCGGTCTGCGCTGACGGTTCCGTACCGGATGCCCGCGGCTCAGCCTGGCGCGGCGAGTTGCCGGACTGCTGCTCGGAACGTCTGCTGTCGGCAAAGGTGTTGACCGTGTTGACGCCGCCATAATAGCGCCCACCGCTGGTGGGCTTGCTTCCGGATTTGGTCTGCGTCTGTGCGCCGGTTTTTCCTGCGGCAGTGTTCTTGCCCGCGGTCTGCACAACGCGGGAGGCCATCGTTCGCGCCACCGTATAGGTCAGCACACCGGGGAAGGAACGCCCCAAAGAATCGCCGGTGATGGCGGGGTTCAGCCCGATCCGCGTGATGATGGCATCGCTCTTCTTGGCTACCTTGACTACGGTAAGCACCATCACGATCCATGGTAGTACCGCTATCCCACTGGGGTGGAAGGACAGGATCGACAGCAGCATTTTGACGAACACCACATTCATCACCATCAGCAGGCACATGGAGCCATACATCCGGCACCAGCCGGAGAAAATGTCCGAGGTGCTGCGACTGCCGCCTACGCCGAAGGCCAGCGGCGCCGTAATGGTCAGCACCGCCAGAATGAAATACCTCTCTGCCATCTCAAAAAACAGTTTACAGGTTTGAAACATGACGATGAGACCGAAAACGATGACCAGCAGCCACGAAGCGGTCAGATCAACGAAAAATCCTTCATCCGGCAGTTTGATGGCCGCAGCGTCCGGCATCTGCACCATGTCGATGATAACCGAGGTCATATTCAGGCAGATGTCGCAGATCTGCGGACTGGCCACCAGTAGGAAAGAAAAGACAAAGGTGCGGGTGAACAGCAGCTTGGGGTCGTCGGCCTCAAAGCCAACACCGGCCATCATGCTGCGGGTGGCCTGAAACACCAGATTGCCCAGCAGCAGCGCCCAGCCTACGCCCAGCATGATCTGCCGGATGGTCGTGATGATGGGCATGTATGTTTCCAGATAGACAAAGTCGAGGCTCATCAGGTCAAAGAGCACCGAGGAAAAGTATTCCCAACACTCTAATATCAGCCCGTATATCCATTCAAAAAAGCCCCGAAAGAGCAGCTCAAGCATAGTCGGTCACCCCTCCCATTCGAGGAATGTGATATTTCACGGCTCCAGTGTGGCAAGTCCCTGAAACAGCGGGACAACATAGGCGATAAATGCACCGATGCCGTTGATAATGGCCCACGCCAGCCAGATACGCTTCAGCCAGTCCCATGCCTGATCCGACTTCTGCTGGGTGTTGGACATCTTCGCGCCGATCACGGCGATGGCGGTCATAAGACCCGCCAGGACTGTGCTGACCGAAGCGATGTGGGTATAGATGTCCTTGATGATCCGGCTGGCCGCTGTCCACATATCCTCCACGGCGTAGACAGGAACCAATAAAAAAAGCCCTGTCAAAAACAGGACACAGCAAAAGAGATAGACCTTGTATGCGGTTTTCATGTTCATTCAGTTTCCTCCATAGTGGCAGATGGTTCGTTTTCTTGCAGGATATCTGATAAATGCGCGGCAAAGGCACGCATGAAAATGGGGAGGATGTCCTTGTTGCCTGACAGCCACCAGATGGGGTCAGGCAGACCGCGGCGCATGGCGTCATAGGACATGGATAGTGCCAGCAGTGCTTGGCGGGGCCGGTTCTCCGCTTCCTCGCTGATGATGTGCTGGCAGACGCCCGCCGCTCTCTCGTGGCTCTCTACGGAGTCACAGAGTTGGTCGTAATAGAGACCGGCGCTGACATAGGCCAGCGGTCGGATAATGCGCTCATCCGGCGTACCATCCGGCGTGAGCAGCCCCATCCGCCGCAGCCGCATGGCGGCGGAATCATCAAAGGGCGTGGTAATATGCGGCGGCATTCGTTGTGCGTGCATGTTGATCCTCCTTGGCGTGTAATAGAGAAGGCCCGATACCTTGCGGTATCGAGCCTTTTATAATATAATTGATATTTAATGTGTGGAACGATTGGCGAAGGCTATCAAAAGCACATTGCAGGCGAGAATTGAAAGCGTATTTTCAATTCTCTTGGGAAAAATCAGAAATACACTTAGAATTCCTGCTCATTGCTTGTCCTTCACTGCTTTCTGAGGGGATACCGTTCTTTCAGTCCATGCAGGGTTTCTTAGCAGGTTTTGCTCAATCAGCAGAAGTTCCTGCGTTGCATGGCCGAATGTAATCCTGTCATGCTCCCGGAGAACATACTGGTTTTGCATCGTTTCATATGCCCTCTGCACATCTGCGTTGTCTTTGGCAGAGCGGAAGAATGTAAATTCCGAGGGGGCTACACCGGGAATACCATCCAAGCGGCCAGCTTCTTCCTCCAGTCGGATATCCAGCAGATGCTCCATTTGAGCAGGATCCGCCATCAAGAGCTCGATTTTGGGGTTGTGCGACAATACAGCCAAATCATATATGTGCTTGGCTGCCTCAAAGGCACGATGCTCAACAGAGGACTTTCTAACATAGGCTTCCGCCGCAAACAGCTTATCGACGAAGATACGCTCCATGGTGATCGTCTGGATGTTAAAGGGACTTACTTCATAAACTGTTTCCAGTATTCGCCGCTGCTCCTCGGTGGCCAGATCATAGAGCATAGCGGACACCTCTAAGGTGTCGACCGGCTCACTGATTGTGAAGGATGTCGCTTCGATTTTCAGCTTACCGAAGCGCTGCAGGGCATCATTACTGTCATAGGCGGTTGCGGGGTCATAGGTATATACGGAAATGACCTCAGACCGGTTAGTGCGTCCTTGCTCGGGATCTCTCTGAAGTGACACATACTTTTTAGTCGCCCGTTCCAGCCGCTTGACGCTTTGGCTTCGGCTACAGTTTCTGGTATCAACTGAAAGATCGATATCCTCAGAAAAGCGATTGGTCGTTTTCAGCGCTTTGTACAGCGCCGTACCGCCCTTGAAGTAGGCCGGTAAACCGTCCTTTTGCATTTCGGCCAATTCACTCAAAATCAGAACGACATAATAGTCCTTCTCCAGCACATCGGTACGGTAGCCTGTTTTTGAATGAATGTCCTCCAGAAGAACGCCAAATGCGTCCCTGTCCAAATGTAGTTTCATATCATCTCTCCTGCACTTGCCGTGCTTGCCAGATGAAGCACAGTCGTTTTGTTGTAAAAGTCATTTGCGAAAGCCAGCAGGGTTCCGTACTCAAGTCTTTTTCCTTTAATATGGCGTGCGATGATCTCATAAGGATGGGCATCGTCTACCGGGGCTTTGTCCAGAAGTTCAAGAACATCCAACACCTGCAGATAAGCTTTGTTCTCCGCAGTCACGGCAGTTTTGGGAGGGCGAATCGTTACGCCAAGTATTCTATCTGCTCTCGCACACTCTTTCGCTACATTCGTGGCAAGAATACGCTGCCGGGGCATTTGCGAGGTAAGCCCCAACTGATGCATGACGGTGAATCCGGTTTCATAGCCGATATTGGGCAGAAGATATTTGTCTGCGATGAGCTGCTCCTTATTGATACCGACTTCTCCAAACGGCGTCACGGATGTCCGGTAATATATGCCCTTTTGGTAGCATCTCAACTCAGGAAGAGCCGCTCCGTCCATAATCCGTTTGAATGCAACAGCGGTAGCTGCAGCGGCTTCCTTATTGTCAAGCTGATAGGCCGTTCCAAGCTGTTCAGCAACACGGTTCGTATAGATGGGTGCACCGACAGCTTCTTTTTTGAGGATATCACAAGTAAAATCAACATAGGTTGCGCGCATTCTGACCACCTCCTTGATATATTATATTCGGAATTACGCATTTAATTCCGATGAAATTATATCATTCCTGGTGGTGGTAGTCAAGGGCACTGCGGTAAATGTTTTTTCACTGTGCCGCTATGCAGGTTGTTCCTCACACAGCCAGTTCTTTCGGATATATGTGCCTAGCAGCAAAGTTCTGAAACCTGAATTTGTGGTTGTTTTCTTTCAGACTATCAAAGATGCTGATGGCAACTTGGGTGCTACCACCCAGGTTGTCAGAGCCGCTTTTATCCGGTGGGAGTTGCACGTTTATGTGCAGCTTCCTTTAGAAACTCCAAAAACATCTCCTCCAATTCCGCCTCGCTGCCGATTTGTTCTAAATACGGAGCAAACTTCCTGCGGTCGAAGGTGATCTTCTTAGACGGTGCGGAACGATTCTTATCCGCGGCGGCGCGAGCTTCACGCCATGCGGCGTAGATGGCCTGCTTATCCGCTGCGGGCGGCGGACATTTCTGCGTGATGTGGTTCAAGGTGACCTTGTTCAGCCGATACCCTTCAATGCGGCACATCTCTACAAATGCCTCCTGTGAGGTTTCATCGTAGTCGGCGATCATATCCGCACAGCTCAGCGGCAAGCGCCGGGGATCGTTTTCCAGGATATCCGCCAGAGGCGGGATCAGGCCGGCCAGTTTGACAGCCTTGCGGATCTCATATTCAGTGACACCGAAGAAATCCGCTACGATTTCACGGGCATTGTACCTTTGGCGATTTTCGCCAAAGGTTTCCGGTGCCGCATTGCGTTGCCCGT
>CAVHYW010000043.1:0-17960 GCA_963640475.1 bacterium
CGCGCCCGCGAGATCGTGGCCACCGCCATCCAGCGCTGCGCCGCCGACCATGTGGCCGAGATCACCGTCAGTGTGGTACCCCTGCCCAATGACGAGATGAAGGGCCGCATCATTGGCCGCGAAGGCCGCAACATCCGCGCCATCGAGACGCTGACCGGCGCTGATCTCATTATCGACGATACCCCCGAGGCCATCACGGTGTCCTGCTTCGAGCCGGTGCGCCGCGAGGTGGCACGCCTTGCACTGGAAAAGCTCATCGCCGACGGCCGCATCCACCCCACGCATATCGAGGAGATGGTGGAGAAGGCCAAGCGCGAGGTGGATGCCGTCATCCGCTCCGAGGGCGAGCGCGCCGTGCTGGAGACCGGTGTCCGCGGCCTGCATCCCGAGCTGCAGAAGCTGCTGGGCCGCCTCCATTACCGTACCAGCTATGGCCAGAATGTATTGCAGCACTCTATCGAGGTGTCCCATATCGCCGGCATGATGGCCGCCGAGTTGGGCGCCGATGTCCACGCCGCCAAGCGTGCAGGCCTGCTGCACGATATCGGCAAGGCGCTGGATCACGAGTTTGAAGGTACCCATGTGTCTCTGGGTGTGGAGTACGCCCGAAAGTACAAGGAAAAAGAGGAGATCGTCCACGCCATTCAGGCCCACCACGGCGACGTGGAGTGCAAGACGCTGGTGGCATGTCTGGTGCAGGCTGCCGACGCAATCTCCGCCGCCCGTCCCGGCGCACGCCGTGAAAACCTTGAGAACTACATCAAGCGTTTGCAGAAGCTGGAGGAGATCACCGGCACCTATCCCGGTGTGGAGAAGAGCTATGCCATTCAGGCGGGCCGTGAGGTGCGCGTGATGGTGAAGCCGGAGCAGGTCAGCGAGGATCAGATGGTCATTCTGGCCCGCGAGCTTGCCAAGCGTATTGAGAACGAGCTGGAATACCCCGGCCAGATCAAGGTCCATGTGCTGCGTGAGACCAAGGTCGTGGAATACGCCAAGTAAACAAAAACAAAGCTGTGCGACACCCTCCCCCGGGGTGCCGCACAGTTGTATCTAGGGAGGGATATGCCATGACAAAGAGAGTATTGGCCCTGCTGCTGGCGGCCTGTATGCTGCTGCCGGTGCTGACCGCCTGCGGCGGCGATAAGCAGCCGGAAAACAACACGCCGCAGGTCAGCGGCCAGAACCAGCCGCAGACGCCGAAGGACGACGGCTTTTCCACCTCCGTCGGCGGACGGGTGGAGGACACGGAGGGGCTGGTAACGGAGGAGCAGAAGCAGCTGATGACCCGGCTGCTGACCGACTGGTACACCGACCTCGCCCTGTTTGACGAGCCGCAGCTGGGCGGACTGTTCGCCGATGAAAAGGACGCCGCCATGCACGAGGCGTCCATCCGCACCCTGACCGCCATCCGGCAGCAGGCGCTGACCGACCTGCGGATGCGGGACGTGGACTTTGTGCTGACCATCACCAAGGCAGAACCCTCCGCCGAGGAGGACGCCGCAGAGGGTCAGGTACATATCGAAGCCAACGAGACCACGGTGATGCACTTTGCCGCCACGCCCGACGTGGACAGCAAAATGTACGATGTACCCCATATCTTTGAGCTGGTGCCTGCGGAGGGCGGCTGGCTGATAAAGCATCATGAGGCTGACGACAACCCCTATTTCAGCCTGACCTATGAGGAGGGCGCGGCAGTGGACGGACGGCTCCAGCAGCTGCTGCGGGCCATTGAACGGCGGCAGCTCCAGCGGCAGGAGACGGTGCAGGTGACGCTGACGTGCGACCATCCCTATGACCGCGCGGCGGCGGAGCAGTACATGCGGCAGTACGACCACCAGCGGAATGACCGGTGGTACGCCTATGACGACGTGGGCGGCAACTGCATGAACTTCGGCTCGCAGGTGCTGCTGGCCGGCGGCATCCCCATGGACGAGGAGGGCGGCAGTAAGTGGTTCTGGCGCGGCCAGAATGACCTTGACCTGTCGTGGATCAACGTGGGCCGGTTTTATAGCTACGCCCGCGAGAACCGGGGCTATGGCCTTGTGGCGGACACCGAGGCCAATTACTACACCGGCGGGGTGGGCGATATCCTGATCCTCGGCCCCGACGGCGGCCATAACCACACCACTGTCATTTCCGGCATCGTCCGGAACGAGCTGGGCGAGACGGTGGACTATCTCCTGTGCTCCAACACCACCAACTATGCGGATTTCCCGGCGGGCGCGTACTATTACACCAGCCACCGGCTCATCAAAATTTACGGCTGGAATGATATGCCGGTGGAGTAAAAAACAGCTATGAAAAAGCCTCCCTTGTGCAAAGGGAGGCTTTTTCATATACCATCAGCGGAGTTGCGCGGGTTTCATGTGTTATCCTTATCAATGGGCCGTCTCCGCAATATCCGCATCAGGCGCTTGCCGTTGAAGGGGATCAGGGGGTAGAGATACCCCTTGCCCACCACCGGTTTGGTGGAGACGATCAGCAGTACCGTGCCCACCACACCAGCGCCGAAGCCCCACCAGTCCCAGAAGAAAATCAGGATCAGCAGTACCATCCGCACCAGCTTACAGGCGTAGCCCATCTCATAGCTGTGCTGGGCGTAGCCCGCCACCGCCACAAAGGCCATATACACCAGCACCTCCGGCACCAGCCACCGGGCCTGCACGGCGAAGTCGCCCAAGATCAGCGCACCCAGCATACTGAAGGAATTGCTGAGGGCGTCCGGCGTGTTCAACGACGCCAGCTTCAGGATGTCCACGATGAACTCCACTAGCAGCAGCTGCACGATCAGCGGCACGAAATACTCGTCCTCGATCAGCAGGAACTCCAGTTCCTCCGGCAGCACGTCGCCGTTTTTCACCAGCAGATACCACAATGGCGTGATGAACACCGTCAGGAACAGCACCACCAGCCGCACGATACGGAGGTAGGTGCCGATCAGCGGCGGGAAGTAGTAGTCGTTGATCTCCTCGGCAAAACTGAACAGCGTGGTGGGCAGCAGCATTACCGAGGGCGTGTTGTCGATCATCAGCAGGATGCTGCCCTCCATGACGCTGGCGGTGGCTACATCCGGCCGCTCAGTATATCGAATTTTCGGAAACGGGTTCCACCATTGGGGAGGTACGATACATTCTGCAATGGATTCCTGACTCATGGAAATAGAGCGCACGTCGATGCTGTCCAGCTTCTGCCGCAGCTGCCGCAGGTGCTGTTCATTGGCCTCGCCCTTCATATAGACCAGCGCCACATCGGTCTGAGACCGTCCCCCCACCTGATGGCGTTCCAGCGTCAGGGCCGGGTCGCGGATACGGCGGCGCAGCAGGGCAGCGTTGGCCATGATGCTCTCCACGAAGCCGTCGTGGCTGCCCCGCAGCACCTTGCTGGTGTCTGGCTCCTCCACGCCGCGGGTGGGGTACTCCTTGGCGTCCATCAGCACGCCGCCTGAATAGCCGTCGATCACCAACAGGGTCTTTCCCGCGAAAACGCCTACCACCATGCTGTGTACATCCGTCTCCGCCGCCGCGTCCGGCACGGTGACATAGTTTGTCAGAAACGTTTCCAGATCCGGCACCTTTTTCAAATCGCCAATGGCCATCAGCCGCCCAATCATCCGCTCGATCAGCATATCCTCGGCATAGCCGTTTACCACCCACAGTCGGGCCTGCCGTCCGCCCACCTGTAAGCTGCGGCCCACCATATCAAAATTTCGTCCCACGCCCAGCAGGTCGTCCAGCTGAGCCGTCCGGGTCTCAAAATCCACCATAGGCATCCTCCTCCGTTTTCCATGTAGTATGGGTGGAAAATGGGAGGATTATGCAAAAAGGCGTGGCCCTTTGGGCCACGCCAAAGAAAAGTGAAAAGGGAAGAGAGAAAAGTGAAAAACTTCGGTGTGCCGCAGGCGGCACAATTTCAATCATGCCGCCTGCGGCGGCATACCGTAACTCTTCACTATTCACATTTCACTCTTCACTGGCCGCTGTAAGGCGGCTTTTTCACTCATTGCTATACAAAATATCCCGTGCCACAGGAGCATAGAACAGCTTCTCCGCTTCCGCGAAATCGTGGGTCTGGCCCATGATCCACATGAGCTTGGCCACTGCCGCTTCCGTGGTCATGTCATAGGCCTCAAGCAGCCGCAGCGTCTGCTTGAGATGACCGCCCACATGGTACACCGTCAGGTCGCTGCCCTCGTTGGGCACCTGCGTGGTCATGACGATGATCTTCCCCCGCTCCACGGCGGCGCGAAGAATTTCATACAGGTTGCCGTATTCCGGCAGACCGCCTACGCCGAAGCTCTCAATGATAAGCCCGTCGTAGCGTTGGGTCATGAACTCCACCAGCTCCGGCTTTGTGCCGGGAATCAGCTTCAAAAGGCCCACATTGTCATCCAGTGTGTCGTAAAACGTAGGTTTCTCCGCCACCGGACAGGACATATACTGCAAAAGATGGTCGTCCTGTACCACCGCCAAATCGGGGTAATTGACGCTGGAGAACGCCTGAAAGCTCTTGGAGCAGGTCTTGCGGGCGCGGGTGCCCAGAATGACCTTGCCGTTAAAGACGATCTGCACGCCGCCGCAGCCCCGGCAGGCGTAGAAAAAGGCATCCGTCAGATTCCGCTTGGAGTCGGTGCCGTCGAACCAGATGGGCTTCTGGGCGCCGGTCAGCACGATAGGCTTGGGGCTGCCCTGCACCAGATAGCTGAGGGCCGCCGCCGTATAGGCCATGGTGTCGGTGCCGTGGCTGATGACGAAGCCGTCATAGCGGTCATAGTTCTCCCGGATGGCATCGGCCACTCCCAGCCAGTGGCGGGGCTCCAGATTGGTGCTGTCCAGACTGTACACCTGAATACAGTCCACATGGCACAGCTCACCCACCTTGGGGACAAAGGACAACAGCTGCTTGCTGTTCAGCTCCGGGGTCAGACCCTCCGGCGTCATCTCGCTGGCGATAGTGCCGCCGGTGCCGATCATCAGAATATTCTTCATAACCTCTCCCTTTGGCGGAAGGCTCCGCCGGTTTTATATGTCGCGGTTCTCCATAGCGGCCAGCGCAAAGCGCACCGCCTGCTGGAGCTTCCGCCGCTCCGTCTCGTCCTGCGCGGCGTCGTACCTCTCCCGCATCTTCTGCAAAAACAGGCCCCGCAGAGAATCCTCGCCGCAGCCGTCCCAGATATCCCGCCGTACTGTGGTGCGGTCCCGCACCTCCAGCGCATAGAACCGGGACGCCAGCTCCTCCGTGATGGCCGGGATATCCACGCCGCCATCGGTCTCACCAGTCAGCAGAATACGGTAGATATCCGCTTCCGTGTGGGCGGGCAGCGTCGTACGGATGGCCGCCAGCGGCTCCTGCTCCGTTACGTCCACCGTCAATATCTCATACCGCCGCAGGGCAAAGGGGACGAACCGCAGCTTCACGCTGCCCTTGTCCACCTCGCCCACCAAAAAGCCCTTGTCCCCCAGCTCGTCAAAACCCCGTCCCTCGGGGCAGCCGGGGTAGGCGTAGGCCGTTCCCTCCGCCGTCTGCACGCCGGAGCAGGCGTGGACATGGCCCAAGGCCAGATAGTCCAGCCCGCTTTTTGCGATCTGCGGCAGAGGAACAGGCCGGTAGCGGCTGTCCTTTGACCCCACCTCGCCGTGCAATAGGCCGATGGCAATGCCCTCGTCTCCCGCGGCAACACCCTCCAGCGCGGCGCTTTCCGACACCTCCGGCGAGGTAAACGCCGCGCCGTAGACGGTGCAGCCATACTGGGGAAAGGCCATACGGGTCATGTAAGGCGTAGTGAAGATGTGGACGTTCTCCGGCCACAGAGTGCGGACGTAGGGGGACGCGGCGGTATAGCAGTCATGGTTGCCCGGCGCAATGACCACCTGCCCCCGGAACTCCGCCAGCGCGGCGGACAGCTCCTCCGCCGTCTGGCCGTACACATTGTCGCTGTCGAACAGGTCGCCCGCCAGCAGCATCAGCTGTACGCCGTGGTCGTTGGCATACTCCACCATGCGGCGGGTCAAATCGCGGCTCTCCTGACGGCGCTGTCGGGCCTGCTGCTCGCTCAGGCCAGTGAAAGCGCTGTCCAGATGGAAGTCCGCCGCGTGCAGAATCCGCACCATTTACGCTTCCTCGGCCTGCCAGCCTTTGCACACGTCCACCCATTGGACGAAGTTTTTGCCGCAGCAGTGCTCCAGCTCGTCGCAGGTCAGTTCGATGGCGCTGGCGGCGCTGCCCACAGCGGGAAACACCGTCTCGAACCGCTTCAAGGACACGTCCAGATAGGTCTTGACATCGTCCGGCAGGGCAAAGGGGCACACGCCGCCCACGGCGTGACCGATGCGCTCCACCGCCTCCTCGGCGGTCAGCATCTTGGCCTTGGCGCCGAAGAAATGCTTATACTTGCTGTTATCCACCTTGGCGTCGCCGGCGGCCACGATCAGGATAGGATCCTCCCCCACCTTGAAGCTGAGGGTCTTGGCGATGCGGGCGCCCTCCACGCCTACGGCCAGGGCGGCCAGCTCCACCGTGGCGCTGGACACGTCAAATTCACGGATACGGTCGGTCACACCGTAGGGCTCCAGATAGGCTCTTACTTTTTCAACAGACATGGTGATGATCTCCTTTTCTATTTCTCAGCGGATGTCTACCCGCTCCACTGCGGTGCACAGTCCGGTATCGCTGTCCAGTGTAAAAATGCAGCCCTGGGCCTTACAGGGGCCGTCAGCAAAGCGGTAGCGCCCCGCCAGTCCCCCCAGAAACGACTCGATGGACTGCTCCGGCGGAATGCCCAGCACCGATTCAATGGCCCCGGTCATGCCCAGATCGGTGATGTAGCCGGTGCCCTTGGGCATCACCCGCTCGTCGGCAGTGGGCACGTGGGTGTGGGTGCCCCACATGGCGCTGATGCGGCCGTCCAGATAGTAGCCCAGCGCCAGCTTTTCGCTTGTGGCCTGCGCATGGAAGTCCAGCAGGGTGAAGGTGGGCTTCTCCTTCTCGTCCAGCTCCCGCAGCAGCTTGTCCGCCGTGGTAAAGGGGTCGGCGGCCTTCCAGTCCAGATCGCACCGGCCGATCAGGGTCATGACGGCGATGCGCAGCTTTCCGCAGTCGTACACGC
Source organism: bacterium (assembly GCA_963640475.1). Classification (GTDB taxonomy): domain Bacteria; phylum Bacillota; class Clostridia; order Oscillospirales; family Oscillospiraceae; genus Vescimonas. Next base: position 7,103 of record CAVHYW010000043.1, read on the forward strand.
CGCAGCCCCGGCCCGGCATCCGGCCGGAGAAGTTGGCGGGCCGCAGAATGTAGCGGTTATCCTCCAGATAGTCGGCGATCTGCACCCGGCCAAAGGTGTGGTTGCCCAGCGTGATTACGTCGGCTCCGGCGGCAAACAGCTCGTCCGCCTGAGCGGGCGTCAGGCCGGTGCCGGAGATATTCTCCCCGTTGACCACGGTAAAATCAATGCTTTTCAGCTTCTTCAGCGGCGTAAGATGGCGGCGCAGATGCTTCAGGCCGTCCTCACTGGTCACGTCGCCGATGGCAAGAATGTGATACAGCATGGTGTCCTCCTTGTTGTGATTTCTTCATTCCCCGCTATTATGCCACAAAAGAAGAAGGAGCGCAAGAGCGCTCCCGAGGAAAAGAGAATGTTCGTTGTTGCTGGCTGTGTTTTGCGCCCTGCCGTACCAAAGGGTCCATTGCGGCACGGGGCCTGCCCGTCAGCAGCAAAGAAAGACCGCCCAAGCCGGGCGGTCTTTCTTCGCAGGGAAAGGGGATCAGAGCAGAGAAGGATGATAGCAGATATTAAAGCATTAAAGCAGAGGAAGCTTGCGGTCGCGGCCCCAGAAGAACAGAGCCACGGTGCCGGGGCCGGTATGGCTGCCGATGGTGGTGCCCACATAGTTGATCTCCACCTTGCCGTTCAGCTTGGGGAACTTGGCATCAATGAGGTCAGCCAATGCACGGGCATCGTCATAGCACTCGGACTGGGAGATGAAGCATTTGCCGTCGTAATCCAGACCGCTGTCGGCGTACTGCTCCATGCGCAGCAGCATCTCCTGAATGACCTTTTTCTTGGAGCGGATCTTGGCGCGGGGAATCAGGTGGCCCTGCTCGTCCATGTTCAGCAGCGGGCAGATGCCCAGCACGCCGCCGATGAAGCCGGCGGTCTTGGAGATACGGCCGCCCTTGACATAGAAGCTCAGGTCGGTGGAGAAGAACCAGTGATTCATCCGCAGCTTGTTTTCCTCGACCCACTGGTGCAGCGTGTCGATGTCCATACCCTCGTCCCGCAGGTCGGCCAGCGTCTCCATGATAAGGCCGTAGCCGGAGGAAGCGCCCAGAGAGTCCACAATGTAGATCTTCCGGTCGGGGAACTGCTCGCGGGCGATAAGGGCGGCGCTGGTGGCGGAGTTATAGGTGCCGGACAGGCCGGAGGACAGGCAGACGTGCAGAATGTCTTTGCCGCTTTCCAGAATCGGGGTGAACAGCTCCAGATACTGGGAGATGTTCACCTGAGAGGTGCTGGTCTCGGCGCCGTTGGCCATGGCCTGATAGAAGATGGGGAAGGGCATGGACTGGCCCAGATCGTCGGGGTATGTTTCACCGTTGAGGGTGAAGTGAAAGCAGGTGTATTGGATATCACGGGCCGCAAAATGCTCGTGGGTCAGATCGGCTGTGGAGCAGCAGGTCAGTGCGTAAGAAGCCATGAGAGTTCCTCCATTGTGGTTTGAAATGCAGCCTCCTCAGAGACTATGCACAGTATACGACAGTGTGTAGAAAAAGCCAACCTACGACTGAGGAGAGGACGCTCTACAAAAAACGGGAGCAGGATTGCCCGTGGTAGAGCGATTCTACTCCCAGTAGAGTGCTGTATTTTCAGTGCTTTTGGGCGCTTCGATAGATGCGGGCCCCCAGAAACACCAGCAGCAGCGACGGGATAGCCAGCAGCCACAGCTGCCACAGGTTGCGGCTGAGGAAAGTCAGATACACCGTGCCGATGATGCTGAGCACCAGCGCAGCGATGATAAAACGGTTCTTCCGCCCGCCGTTCCACACGGAGTTCAGTACCAGTAGCGTGATTAGCGACACTGGCACGGCGTACACGAACACCAGCCAGACCACCATGCCGCAGATCCACAGTATCACGAACACGAACAGCGCCACCGTCCAGATGCCCAGCAGCGTCACCAGCGTGATCATGTTGGTGGTGTAGGTGGCCTCTGCGGCGGGCTTGTTATAGATGGCGGGCTCGATCTCGTTGTGGGGCTTGAGGAGATAGTCCACGTCCACGCCGAAAATGTCAGCGATCTGCATCAGCACGAACACGTCGGTGGTCACGTCGCCCCGCTCCCATTTGGAAATGGATTTGTCGGAATAATTCAGTTTTTCGCCCAGCTCCGCCTGTGTCATACCGGCGGCCAGCCGCAGCCGGATCAGGTTGCTGGCGATGGTGGCCTTGCGTTCGTCCATAGTTGTCGTTCCTTTGGTTTATTTTTCCCTCTTATTATTCCGAAAAACGGGGAGAATGTCAAGTAAAGGATTTGTGGGATGGATTGTTGCTATGTGTTTGCAGCGTGAGGCACGGCCTTCGGCGGCCCACTTTTCCCAGCAGCTGGAAAAGTGGGCAAAAGAGCCGGAAGAAACCGATGGTTTCTTCACTTCCTTGCGCGCTATACGTCGTGCGAAACCGTAACTGCATACCACACGTTTACTGGGGACTTTCTTTTTCGTATCTTCATCGAATCGTCTCTGCAACAGCGCCGCTGCCGCTAATGCCTACGTCGAACAACGATTCGGTGTCTACCGTTGAGATTGTAAGCGGCAGCGGCGCAAGAAGAAAGTCGATTCGTCATACGCATCGAAATCAGCTATTTCCCGTGAGCGCGTGGTAAAAAGCTTCAAGTTAAAACAAGGTATAGCGTGGGCGGATTCTTAAACCGCAGGTTTAAGCGGCCTTTTTGGTCACTTTTGGGGCCGAGGCAAAAAGTGACTTGCCCCGCAGGGCAAAAAATATCCCTACGCTGCGTCCCGCATTTCCTTCGGCAGCCACTTCTTCCGCCACAGGAAGAACAAAAACAGCGCGCCCCGGAAGCACAACTCAATGCACATGGCGATCCACGCGCCGCGTAAGCCCCAGTGAGGCACCATGGCCAGCGTCAGCGTGATGCGCACGCCCCACATGCTGGTAAAGTTCAGCACGGAGCTCAGCAGAGAGTTGCCCGCGCCCTGAAAAACACCGGCAGCCACAATGGACGCGCCGAACAGCGGCTCGGCAAACACCACGATCCGCAGCACCTGCGTGCCCAGCGCCACCACCTGCTCGTCAGGGCTCAGCAGACCGATGATCCACGGGGCCAATATGTACATGACAGCGGCGGCTGCCAGCATGATGCTCATGCCCAGCAGCACCGTCACCCAGCCCAACCGCGTTACAAGGTCCTTCCGCTTGGCGCCCACGCTCTGACCAATCAGTGTCACGGCGGCGCTTTCTACACCATAGCCGGGCATATAGCACAGGGCCTCCGCCGTGACGGCAAAGGAGTTGGCGGCGATGGCCACCGTACCCAGCGGCGCGATGATGCCGGTGGTGACCACCTGGGCGCTGGTCATGACCGCCTGCTCGATGGCCACGGGGACACTGAGGGTGAGGGCGCGGCGCAGCTGCGCGGGGATAAAGCGCAGCTTTTCGTCCCGTTTCAGGCCCAGCACCGGCGAGCGAAGCAGGATCACGCACATGATGATGGCGATGGTAGCTTCTGCTAGTGCTGTGCCCAAGGCGGCACCGGCCACGCCCATGTTGGCACCGGGCAGCGTGAAGCCGCCGATCCGCCGGGTGGGGAAGATCAGCAGCGCGTTAAAGACCACGTCCAGTCCGCACATCAGCACCAGCAGAATACTGGGCGTGCGCATGTTGCCGCCGGCCTGCAGAAGCCCCGCCGACAGCTGGCTCAGCTGCACGAAGGGAAGCGACAGGGCAAAAACCAGAAAGTACGCCGTGGCGTCGGGACATATGGCGGCGTCGGCCCGCAGCCAGTGGGGCAGCCCGCCGGAAAGCGCCGCGCCGACAGCGGCCAGCAGCAGACCAAAGGCCACGCCGGAGCAAAGCCCTTGCTTTACCAGATTGCGGGCGTCCTGATTATCTCCCGCGCCGATGCGCTGGGCCACCATGACGGAAAAGCCCACGGAAAGCGCCCGGCACAGGCCGCCCATCAGCCATGTGCTGGAGGCCACCAGTCCGATGGAGGCGGAAGCCTCCTTGCCCAGATGGCCCACCATGGCGGCGTCGATGTACTGCATGACGATGGAGGAGATCTGGGCCAGAATGGCCGGGATGCTCAATTGCAGCGTCAGCATGATCTGCTGGCGCAGCGTCAGCTGCTCGCCCTGCCGCATGGCGGCCAGTAAATCCTTTTTCGGCACGGTATCCCCTCCAGATAATGAAACGGTGTTTTGTTTCATTATAGGAGATATTTTTTGAAACGTCAAGTGAGCCGCGGGGTATCACAGCGCCTGCCGCACTGTGATACCCCGCCTGTTCCGTCTCCGCTTTACCGGATCAGTCCGCGGCTGTTGGCGTACTCCTCGTTGATCTGGGAGAGCTCCTTCTCGCCGTCAATATACGGCTGGTAGATGGTCTCCACCCGGCCACCGCCGGAGTTGCCGCAGCCGTTGCAGCCGTCACAGCTGCCGCCGCAGGCGCTCAGCGCCCGGCGGACGATCTCCTCCCGCTCCTCGCGGGTGGTGTCGCGGATCAGCAAAGACCGCATCTTGTTTTCCTCCTGTCATCCTGTCATTTTCAGCATGTTTTCCATCAAAATACCATAGCCCCGGGACGGATCGTCGATCAGGACATGGGTGACAGCGCCCACAAATTTGCCGTTTTGCAGAATGGGACTGCCGCTCACGGTTGATGTCAATATGGGACAACAAATAATTTTTTGAGAACTTTATTCGATAAATTCACTTGTAAAATCAGGAAATCTCCAGTTAATTTGAATTTTTTGCCTGTGGAAAACTAAAATTTCACAAACTAATTCTCGCATAAGAGCAGGGTCTAAAGCGCTTATTTCATGGTACGAAGAGAGGACGGAGGTTTGCCGTTCTTCCTTTTTGGCGGTTTCCTCCTCCGCGGAGAGCAGCTCCCAATCGCTTTCCAACTGGGCGAGCTGCCGCTTCTTTTCGTTCTGCACACGGAGAAGGCTTTCCCGTTTTTCTGTAAAGACATCTTTTGACAGTTGGCCACCGATATGCTCCTCGTAGAGAGACATGAGTTCCTCCTGCTTGCGGTGGATCTCGGCCTGTACTCTCTGCATCCTTGCATTGATGGCGCGGCGCTTGGAGGCGTGACTCTCGAATTGACGCTGGTAGGTCTCAAGGCGGGCATCCCGCAGTCGGCACTGCATGTTGATTGCACGGATCAGAATAGCTTGCAAGTCGGCGTCGGAGATACAGACCTCGGCACAGCCGCTTTCCGGTACATAGCGCGCCGATGCACAGCGCCAGTTCTTGTTGGAGGCCTTGCCCTTCACCAGACGGTTTCCGCAGCAGCCGCAGACGAGATAGGGCTGCAGCAGGCTGGGCGTGTTTCCTGTCGGCGTTTTCGGTGCCGTTTTCTGTACGGTGCTGCGGGCGAGATAGTATAGCTCCCGTGACACGATGGGCTCGTGAGTATGGGGGATGATAGGGCGCTCCGCTTCGGGGAGCAGCTTCGTGCGGTTGCTGCCGACCTTGACCACATGGGACTTGAACGCCTCCGTATCGCCAGTGTAGATGCGGTTCTGAAGAATATTCCGGACGGATTCATATGTCCAGAACTTTCGCACCTTGTAGCGGCCCCGGACTTTCGCCAGATAGGCGGAAGGAGTCTCGGTACCGGACGCATTCAGCCGCTGCGCGATCTGCGTGATGCTGATGCCCTGCGAGGCCCACTGAAATATCTGCCTGACGATATCGGCGGCAGGCGGGTCAACTACGATAGTGTTCTTCTGCTCACCCTTCTGATAGCCGTAAGGTACAGCGCCAAAGGCATATTCGCCATTCAGCTTTTTGCGGTCTGTTACGCTTTTGATCTTGCGGGATAGGTCGCGGCTGTATAGCTGGTTCAGCAGATTGGTGATGCCCAACTCCAGACCACCGGTGGATTCGCCATAATCGGCGCTGTCGAAGTGGTCGTTGATGGAGATAAAACGGACGCCATACGCCGGAAACACAAACTCCAGATAGTGGCCGCCCTCCAGAAAGTTTCTGGAAAAACGGGAGAGGTCACGCACAATGACAGTCTTGACGCTCCCAGATTTTACCAGCGACAGCAGCCGCTGCATACCGGGACGGTTCATATTGGTGCCGGTGTAGCCATCGTCTACGATCTCATCAACGGTTCCCTCCAGATCAGGGCGGGATGCGAGGAAGTTCCGCACGCAGAGACGCTGTGCGGAGATACTGAAGCTCTCTGCGGCATTTCCGCGTGCGACGTCGCCATCCTCTGAAGAAAGGCGGTAGTAGCAGATCATGAGATCGGAAGTTACTTTATCCACAGCAAGCAGCCTCCTTTGCCAATGTGTGATAGGGACACAAGGCGGCGAAGGGGTCAGCATAGTTGAGCTGGATCGTGATGCTGCGATCCTCGTGAATGGAGATGCGCTCGACAAGCGTATCAAGAAGTTTCTTTGTTATGGCCGGGAGCCGCTGATATTCCCGCATGGCGCGTACCCACGCCTGTGCGGTGGATAAGCCTTTTTGCATCTGCTCGATCCGCTCCTTTTGTGCGGCTTCCGCCGTGAGAATGCGGTTGAGCTCTGCCCGGTATTTTTCCTTTGCGTAAAGAAATTCCTCGCGGCTGATCAGGCCGGTGGACAGGTCGTGAATCAGCATATCCAGTTTCCGGTCAAGGCCCTGCCGCTGGAGCCGCAGGCTTGTGGCGGTATTTTGCTTTTCCTGCTTTGCCTGTGTCAGTTCAGCGGAGTGGTCGATCTCATGGATCAGCCGCTCTACATCAACCGCCAATGTCAACTGTTGGTCTAAGACATCGGTGACAGCGGCAAGCAGTCGTTCGTGGCGAATGTAGTGGCTGGAACAGACAGTGTGCGCGGAGTAGCGGTAGCGGTTGCAATCATAGAACAGCCGACTGGGCGAGTGTGCGCCGTGCCGGGCGCAGCCTTTGCCGGCCCCCATGGGACTGCCGCACTCCGCACAGAACAGCTTACCACGGAAAAGATCGGCCTGCACGTCGCCAATATCAGCACATGCGCGATAGGCGGCGCGGGACGCAAGAACCTCATGATTGACTTTCTGCACCGTGTCAAACAGCTCCTTGCTGATGATCGGCGGATGTGCGTTTGGAATGACCGTCCACTGCTCAGTGGGCTGACGCTTCTTTTTCTCGTTCAAATGGTTTCGGGATACCTTCCCATAGGTGCGGTTGCCGATATAGACGTCGCTGTCGACGATCTTGCGGATAGTCGCCCTGCTCCACAGTGCGTCCCGGTACGCTGCGGAACTGTTCATTCCACGAAGATAACGCAGCTGGGCGGGGGACGGGATATGTTCCTGATTCAACTGCTTTGCGATGGCGTTGAAGCTGACGCCCTCGGAACGCAGGGCAAAGATACGCCGGACGATCGGAGCGGCATCCTCATCAATATCATAGGACGCGGCAACGGCGTTCCGGAGATAACCGTAAGGGATACTGCCGGACGAAGGCAGGTATGTGCCGCTGCTCATTTGTGCGTGGATGCTGCTGCGGATCTTGCGGGAGATGTCCTTGGCGTAGTTTTCATTCATGACCATTTTCAGCGGCATGGTGAGGGACGCGGCAGCGCTGGAATCCTGCACGAGACTGTCATAGTTGTCATTGACACTGATAAGGCGCACGTTCATGGCGGGGAATATCTGCTCCACCAGTTCGCTGGTCTCGACGAAATGGCGGCCCAAACGGGAGATGTCCTTGATGATAATGCAGTTGATCTTGCCGCTCCGCACATCCGCCATCATCTGATGAAATGCCGGACGGTTATAGTTCATGCCGGTATAGCCGTTGTCGGCGTACCGCTCGACGATTTGGATGTCGGGGTACTCCGCAAGGAAAGCATCAGCGATTTTCGCCTGATTGCCGATGGAATTGCTCTCGGTGTCGTCGCCGTCCTCCACGGATAACCGGCCATACTGCCCGGCCAGATAGTGAGCAGAAGTCTCAAACACAGGTTGGGCCGACAGATATTTGCTTTTCCGTGCCATGCTTACCCCACCTCCTTCGTAGCTGCTGTGATCATCTGCTGATAAGATGCCAGCTCATCGGCGTAGTTAAACTGTATCGTGATCTGCTTGCCCTCGGATACCGTGATCCTGCGGATCAATCCGGCTACCATTTCGCGGGTAAGCTTGTCAATTTTCCTGAATTTGGTATATTCGGTGACCCAGTTCCGGGTGTCTGCCGAACCTTCCTCTAAGGCTTGCCGCCGTTCGTGCAGGCTGGCGAGGGCTACCTGCAATGCGTCGATCCGCTGCGTATAGCGCTGCCGCATCATGTCATACTCCGTGCGGGAGATCAGGTCATCGTGGAAAGCCTCCAGCAAACGCATACGGTATTCCTTCTGCTCGGTGATCTGCTTCTCCTTTTCCTCAATGGTCATATCCAACTGCCGGTGCTTGGCGGCTTGGATGCTCTTTTGACCGATCTCGTGAATTAACTGGTCAATATCGACCACCATCTCAATTTGCTTCTGGATAGCCCGCAGCACCACTTCCTCTAAAGCAGTCTGCGAAATGGAGTGGCTGCTGCATAGCTTGGAGCGCTTGTGGGTGGAGCAGACGTAGTAGTAAAATGTGCGGTTGCCGCGCTTTACGCTGCGCCTGCACATGGCGCGGCCGCAATCGGCGCAGAACAGCATTCCGGCCAAAGGCTGTACCACTTCCTCGGCAGGGGAAGTGCGGGTATCCAGTGACAGCAGGTGCTGTACCGAAGTGAAAAGCTCTTCGCTGATAATGGGTGCGTGGTTCTTCTCCACAACGCACCAATCCTCTTTGCTGCGCAGCTTCATCTGCTTGATTTTATAGTTGGGTGTTCCGCGTTTGCCTTGCACCAGAGTCCCGATATAGATGGGGTTTTCCAGAATGGCCCGCACCGCGACGGGCGACCATGCGTTATTATCACCAACTGCCTGAAAACCGGACTGATACTTCAGTCCCTGCTGCTGTTTATATGCCGCTGGCGGCAGAACGCCCTCCGAGGAGAGATAGTTGGCGATGGCTTGCTGGCTGTAGCCCTCCATTTTCAGTTGAAAGATGGTGCGGACTACCATAGCGGCATATTCGTCAATAATGAGCTTGTGCTTGTCGGCAGGATCTTTCAGATAGCCGTAACAGGCAAAGGCGCCGAGAAATTCTCCCGCCTTGCGCTGGACACGGAATTGCGCCCGCAGCTTCTGTGAAAGGCTGCGGCAGTACGCCTCGTTCATAATGTTTTTGATGGGGATGGAAATATCATCGCACAGCGGCGTGTGTTCACTGTCCAGATCGTCATTGACAGAGATGAACCGGATGCCCATATCCGGGAAAATGGTTTCCAGATACTTGCCGGTCTCGATATATTCACGGCCAAGGCGAGACAGGTCTTTTACAATGACGCAGTTCGCCTTCTTTTCGCGGATGGCATCCATAACGCCGCGAAAGCCCGGCCGGTCATAGTTGGTGCCGGTGTAACCGTCGTCCACCTGCTCCCCCACCAGCGTGATCTCCGGGTGCCGCTGTACGAACTCATGGATCAGTTTACGTTGGTTGTCGATGCTCTCACTCTCATAGCGTTTGCCCAACTTTGACAGACGAAGATAAGAAATGCCATACCAATGCTGTGCGGAGAGATCTTCTGTTTGCGGGCAAAAAAATGCAGCCATAAAACGTACCTCCTAAAAATTCAGGAAAGCGGTTTCTGGCTGTCATTGCCGGGCGGCAACATTATTTTCACTGACGGGTCTATTATGCTTTCCCACTTTGCTTTTGTCAACAGGGAAACTTTGGAGGATCAGGACAGGCTGCACGCATAGGCCCGCAGGCGATCTTGCAGGCTCACATCTGTGTTGGCATACGCAAGCTTTACCACAATGCCGCTGTCCGTATAGCAATACGGGTCGCCTACCTGCTCCACATACTGCTTGATGCGTTCTGCACAGGAGGCGGAGATGTCGATGCTCACGCAGGCGATATCCCGCGGCGCTGTATGGGTGGTGTGGCTGGTGTCCAAACGGTTTGCTTCCATGAAGGTTCCTCTTTTCTAATGGCGTTATCGGTAGTATTGCCAGATCTCGGTGTTTTATGAAAATGCTGATAAAAGAGCAACGCTTCCCGGCGTGATGCCGGAAAGCGTTGTCTATGATTCTGTATTCTAAAGAATACCAGCTTCAAGATGCCCTTTCAAGGTAAGACTTGGTGAACAATAGGTGAAGCCTTTGAGAAAAAGATGGGAACACCGAGACTCTACCTCTGCAAATCGGCAGTCAGCGCATACATTTCCGCCAGCTCTTCGACCGCCTGATTGCGGATCTTATACAGCGTTCTCGTTGTGATCTGGGTTTTAGCACTGATTTGCTGCCATGTGTGACCCTCGAAGTAGGCGAGTCGAATGACCTCAGCCTGTCGCGGCTCCAGAAGTGCCACATAGTGCTCCAGACGGTTGATCTCCTGCTCCAGCGGTACAAGGCGGCTGACCAGATCATGTGTCAACGCGGCATTCGCCTCATCCGCCGCACTCTGGAAGTTCATGGCGATGTAAAGCGTCTTGTTGGATACGCTCATCAACTGCACCTGTATGTCCGCTGTGTGCGAGGTCGGTGCGGCGGACGCACAGCTCCGTGCCTATCGGCAGATCATCGACCTTGCGGATGTGGTGCTGGCGGTCTATGACAGGGACACGCTGCCCACAGGCAGCGCGGAGGACAGTGCCTTGGCTTACGCCATGGACACAGCCCGTAAGCCTGTGCTGGTGTTAGACCCTATCAAGCTGACTACATTTCAGATCGACGAACATTTTCGTCCCCAATAAGGCAAAAAGAACCCGCTCTGCGATTGAACTGCTCCCCGTCAAGAGGGACAATGAAATAATATAAAAATTTTCTCAGCTG
>CAVHYW010000044.1:0-17868 GCA_963640475.1 bacterium
TAGGCAAAAGCACCGGAAGGAACCTCCGGTTCCTTCACCTCCCGGCGCGCTATACTCTTTAAAATTTTGATATCATGTTCCGCACGTTCGCGCGAAGTTTTCTTTTTCGTTCCGTTAAAAGGATTGTCTCTGCACCAGCGCCGCTGCCGCTGATGCCTACGTCAAACAACGCTGTTAGTTCTACCGTTGATAACGTCAGCGGCAGCGGCGTAGGAAGGAAGTCGATGCGTCATACGAAACGATAACAACCACGTTCCGCAATCGCGTGGTAAATGGTAGCACATGCGTACACGGTACAGCGTGGGCGGATTCTTAAACCGCAGGTTTAAGTGGCGTTTTTGGGTACTTTTGCCGCCATGGGCAAAAGTACCTCGTGGCCGGGGCCACGAAACTCCCCTACGCCCCGGAGGGCGAAACAATTCCTTATTATTCTACACGAAAACTCCTCTTTCGTAAAGCGTCCCCGTGAGATTTTCGGAAATTTACAGAAAGTTCTTCCACCATATCGAATTTGTGGTATAATGGATTCTGTATCAGTATGAGTAAATCATAGGAGGACTTTACCATGGCAAACCGTGTGACGATGACGATCTGCGGCCAGGATTACACCCTTGTGGCCGATGAAAGCGCCGCCTATATGCAGAAGGTGGGCGCACTGGTGGACGAGAAAATGACCGAGCTGATGGAGGGCTCTCATTTCAGCCGCAGCGACGCGGCGGTGCTGGCCGCCATCAATCTGGCGGACGAGCTGTTCAAGCAGCAGGAGGGCGGCGAGAACCTGCGCCGCCAGCTCAAGACCTATCTGGACGAGGCCACCGCCGCCAAGAACGAGGTCAGCGACTTGAAGCGCCAGCTGTTCAAGGCACAGCAGCGCAATAACAACGGCAAATGATGGAGCTGCTCTCCCCTGCCGGTTCCCGCGCCGCCCTTGAGGCGGCGGTGCAGTCCGGCGCGGACGCGGTGTATATGGGCTTCGGTGCCTTCAACGCCCGCCGCAACGCCAAAAATTTTACCGACGAGGAGTTCGCCGACGCGGTGGCCTATTGCCATCTGCGGGGCGTGCGGGTGTTCCTGACGCTGAACACCCTGCTGACCGACCGCGAGCTGCCGCAGGCCGCCGAGGTGCTGCGGAAGGCCTCCCGGATGGGGGTGGACGCGGTGCTGGTGCAGGACTGGGGCGTGCTGACGCTGGCGCAGGCGGTAACGCCGGACCTGCCCATCCACGCCAGCACGCAGATGAGCCTGTTCACCTCCGGCGGCGCACGCTGGGCGGAGCGCCTTGGCATGGAGCGGGTGGTGCTGGCCCGTGAGCTTTCCCGCGAGGACATCGCCAACGTGTGCCGCAATTGCGGCGCGGAGATCGAGGTATTCGTCCACGGGGCGCTGTGCATGTGCTACTCCGGACAGTGCACCATGAGCGCCCTCATCGGCCAGCGCAGCGGCAACCGGGGCGCCTGCGCCCAGCCCTGCCGCCTGCCCTACGGGGTCAACGGCCCGTGCAAAAATCAGTTCCCCCTGAGCCTGAAGGACGCCAATTTGTCGGCATATTTACAAGAGCTGGGCGACATGGGCGTGGCCTGCCTGAAGCTGGAGGGCCGCATGAAGCGGCCGGAGTATGTGGCGGTCATCACGTCCATCTACCGGCGGCTCATTGACGAAAAGCGCGGCCCCACGGCGGAGGAATCCCGCGCGCTGGAACAGGCCTTTTCCCGCAGCGGCTTTACCGACGGGTACTACCGCCACAGGAAAGGCCCGGCCATGTTCGGCACCCGGCCAGAAAACGCGCCGGAGACCAAGGAGCTGTTCAGCGAGGCTCGGAAGCTCTATGAAAATGGTGAGCATAAGCTGATCGGTCTCTCACTCCGGGCCACCATATGGGCTGATGAAGCGTCTGCCCTCATTGCCAGCGACGGCGTGCATACCGTCACCGTGACCGGCCCCGTGCCGGAGATTGCCCGCAACCGGGCACTGACGGCGGCGGATGTGGCGGAACGGCTGCAAAAGACCGGCGGCACTGTATTCCGGTGCGAAACGGTAGATGTAACTATCGGTGACAGCCTGATGCTGAGCGCGGCGGCCATCAACGGCCTGCGACGCGACGCTTTAGACGCGCTGGCGGCAGCCCGGACGGCTGTGCCGGAGCGGCGCAGTCTCCCCACCCCGGCACTTCCTGAGGACGAGACCTTCTCCCCCGCCGCACCTAAATTGACCTGCTCCATCGCCCGTCTGGATCAGCTGACCGAGACGCTGGCCGACGGCGCGGAGATGATCTATGTGCCCATCGAGTTGCTGCCCGATTTGAAGGACTATCGCGGCAGGGCGAAGCTCTGCGCGGTGCTGCCCCGTGTGTGGCGGGACGGCGACGAGGCGGGCTTCCGGAAGATTCTGGAAACCACCCCTGCTCTATCAGCTGTGGCTATCGGCAACGCGGGCCACATGGCCATCGTGGAGGGGCTGCCGCTGGAAAAGCGGGGCGACTTCGGCCTGAACGTGTTCAACTCCCGTGCTGTGGCCTTCTGGCAAGGGCAGAGACTTGACAGCGTGACCGTCTCCTTCGAGCTGCGGCACCAGCAGGTGCGGGAGCTGCGGAAGTACCTGCCCTGCGAGGGCATCGTGTACGGCCGCCTGCCGCTGATGGTCACGGAGAACTGCATGACCGGCAACGCCGGGAACTGCCACGGCGACAAGCGCCTGTGCGACGGGGAGAACGCCCTCACCGACCGCACCGGGGCGCGGTTCCCCCTGCTGGGACAGTACGGCTGCCGGTGTGAGATCGAGAACAGCCGCACGCTGTTCCTTGCGGACAAGCCGGAGTGGCGTAATTGCGGCCTGACTTACGCCCGGCTGCGGTTCACCACCGAAAGTCCCGCCCAGTGCGACGCGGTACTGTGCCGCTATCAGGGCGAGGGCGGCTGGACGCCGGAGGAGTTTACGCGGGGATTGTTCTACCGCGGCGTGGAGTGAGGGGTGTTTCGTGGCTGCGGCCACGAGGTACTTTTGGCCGTTGTCCCAAAAGTACCCAAAAGGACAACTTAAACCTGCGGTTTAAGAATCCGCCCGCGCTATACCTCATTTAACTTTTATACCTTTTACCGCACGTTCACAGAACTCTGTTGATTTCGTTTCATGTGACGCATCGACTTTCTTCTTGCGCCGCTGCCGCTCATAGTTGCGACGGTAGGCGTTGAATCGCTGTACGCGGCGGCCTGAGGTCAGGCCGCCCTACGAAAAGCTTCGATATCTGTCCGTAGGGCGGGGTGACCACACCCCGCCGCACGACAGCCCCGCACCCCCCTCCAATCCGTAATATCCATTCATTTTTCTACAATCCGTAATCAAAAATCAGGAGAAAACCATGATCTTAAAGATAAAAGCCCTGTCGCCCAAGATCGGCGACGTTATCCCCGCGCCCCATTTCGCCACCTCCGGCAGCGCCGCCATGGATCTGTGCGCTTGCCTTGATGGCGACGTGACCCTGAAGGCCGGGGCGCGACAGGTGCTGCCCACCGGCATCGCCATCGCTCTGCCCAGCGCCGACTATGTGGCGCTGATCTGCGCCCGCAGCGGCCTTGCCTCCAAGCACGGCATCACCATGGCCAACGGCGTGGGCGTCATCGACAGCGACTACCGCGGTGAGCTGCGAGTGGCCCTCTTTAACGAATCCGACACCGACTACACCATCCATGACGGCGACCGCATCGCCCAGCTGATGGTGCTGCCGGTGGTGCAGCCCGCGCTGGAATTTGTGGACGAGCTGGACGAGACGGAGCGGGGCGCAGGCGGCTTCGGCTCCACAGGAAGGTGATGAACATGGCAAGGATCGTGTTAGCCTCCGGATCCCCCCGGCGGCAGGAACTGTTGGGCCGCATGGGCATCCGGGACTTCGTGGTGTCCGTGCCGCAGGTGGACGAGGTGTGTCCGGAGGGACTGACCCCGGAGGAGACCGTCTGCCGCATCTCCCGGCAGAAGTCCGCCGTCGTACAGGCGGAGCCGGACGATATCGTCATCACCGCCGACACCATGGTGTTTCTGGACGGCAGGCGGCTGGGCAAGCCCCGTGACGAGGCGGACGCCCTGCGGATGCTGTCGGCATTGCAGGGGCGGCACCACACGGTGTGCACCGGCGTAACGGTGCGGCAGGGCGACAGGGTACTGACCCGCGCCCAGTCCACCCAGGTCTGGTTCCGGGAGGCCACCACGGAAGAGCTGAAAAACTACATCCGCAGCGGCGAACCCATGGACAAGGCGGGCGCTTACGGCGTGCAGGGTCTTGGGGCGCTGCTGGTGGAGCGCATCGACGGCGACTTCTTCAATGTGATGGGCCTGCCGGTGCTGCTGCTGAGCCGCATGCTGGCGGAGTTCGGCGTGACGCTGCTGTGACACTTCATGTCATTATGTCATTCCGAGGAGGGCGACGCCCGACGTGGGAATCCACTTCCCACGCTTATTGAGGTACGGATTGCGAGACCAGTTTTTGGACTGGTCTCGCAATGACACTTCTTCAACACAAGGAACTGCTTTTATGAAACGATTTTTTTCAAAATACGGCATCTGGCTGCTGGCCGGTCTGGCCACGGTGGTGGTGGCGCTGTGCGTGATCTCCGCCGTCAGCTCCGGCACGCCCTTCCTGCGGAACGCCGCCGGTGTGATCGCCTCCCCCTTCCGGGCGGCGGGCTCCGCCGTGGCGGGCTGGTTCGGCGGCATCGGCGACCACTTTGACAGCGTGGAGGCCCTGCAGCAGGAAAACGAGGATCTCCGCGCCGAGGTGGCCGATCTGAAGGAGCAACTGCGTCAGGCCCAAAAGGATCAGGAGGAGAATCAGCGGCTGCGCAAGCTGCTGGATCTGCAAGAGCAACGGCGTGATTTACAGCTGGTCTCGGCCCGCGTGTCGGAGCGCGCCGTGGACAACTGGAGCAGCGTGCTGACCCTGAACCGCGGCACCAACGCGGGCATCGCCATCGGTGACTGCGCCATCGACGAATACGGCGATCTGGTGGGCGTGGTGACGGACGCGGGCCTGAACTGGTGCTCCGTGACCACGGTGCTGGATACCACCAGCGCCATCGGCGCCAAGATATTCCGCACTGAGCAGGTGGCGGTGGCACAGGGACAGCTGAGCCTGATGACGGAGGGACAGCTCTCCCTGACCTATCTGGAATCGCCGGACGAGCTGGTCAGCGGCGATCTGGTGGTGACCTCCGGTCTGGGCGGCTATTACCCCGTCGGACTGACCATCGGCACGGTGGAGGAGCTGCGCACCGACGCGGACGGCCTGACCCGGTACGCGGTGGTGACCCCCAAGGCCGCCATCGGCTCCCTGACGCAGGTTTTCCTGATCACCGATTTCGACGTGGTGGAGTAAGGCCATGACACGACGACTTATCACCATCAAATGGGTGCTTTACAGCCTTTGGACCGTGCTGTTCCTGCTGGTGCAGCAGCTGGTGCTGCCCTATATCCGCATCTGGGGCGTGCATCCCTTTGTGCTTCCGGCGCTGGCGGCCATTGCCGCCTCCTTCGAGGGGAAACGGGAGGGGCCGGTCTTCGCCCTGGTGCTGGGACTGATATGCGACCAGCTGTTCCCCGGCGCGTTCCCCTGCTTCTATGCCGTTACCCTGCTGCTGGCGGCGCTGGTGGCGGGACTTGCCGCCCGCCGGATCATTATGCCGGGCGCGGTATGCTCGCTGCTGGTATCGGCGGCGGCCATGATCCTGACGGATCTGCTGAACGCCATCGCCTCCTCCTACGCCCACGGCACGCCCTTCGCCGCGTCGCTGTGGCTGATGGCCCGTGAGCTTCTGCTGTCGCTGCCGGTGGCCATGCTGGTGCATCTGGCCTTTTCCCATGTTCACCGGCGGTTCGCCGGACGCTGACCCCGCTCTGAAAGGAGACCCCTTCCATGATGAAATCCCCCCACCCTGCCCGCGGCCGCCTTTATGTGCTGGTGGTGGCGCTGGGTCTGATGCTGCTGCTGTTTCTCATTGCGCTGTACGACGCGCAGGTACTGCACGGCATCGAAAACCGCGCCCGCTCCATCGCCTCCAACGCCACGGAGGAATCGGTGGAGGCCAGCCGCGGCATCATCACCGACCGCAACGGAAAGTCGCTGGTGTCCAACCGTCTGGCCTATACGCTGACCTTTGACAAGTCGGGCTTTGCCGATGACGCCGCCCTGAACGACGCCATCTGGCGGCTGATCCGTCTCTGTCAGGAGACGGACACCTTCTGGGTGGATAGCCTGCCCATCGCGCAGGACTCCCCCTTCCTGTATCTGCGCTCCCGCAATGACGAGAGCTTCTGGAACTTTCTGGAGAAGAACAAGCTGTCCCCGTCACTGACCTCCCGCCAGCTGCTGGGCGAACTGCGGACGCTGTTCCATATCGACGACAGCTATACCGAGGCGCAGGCCCGGCTGATCGCCGGTGTGCGCTATGAGCTGGCGAGCCGTGACAGCTATGTGTTTGCCGAGGATGTGTCCACCCAGCTGATCTCTCAGATCACCGACGGCAGCTTCCCCGGCGTCACCACGGGGCAATCCTCCCTGCGGCAGTATGACACCACCTATGCCGCCCACATTCTGGGCCGCATCACCCGTATCTATGCCGAGGACTGGCCGGAGTACCGTGACAAGGGCTACTCCATGGACGCGCTGGTGGGCGAAAGCGGCGTAGAGAAGGCCTTCGAGGAATGGCTCCGGGGCGAGGACGGCGTGCGGCTCGTCACCACCGACGACAAGGGCAAGATCACCGGCGAGTTCTTCAAGTCCGAGCCGAAGCCCGGCGGCACCGTGGCGCTGACGCTGGATCTTGACCTGCAGGCCGCCACTGAGGACGCGCTGGCCGCCACCATCGAGAGCATGATCGACAAGGACAGCGATCAGCGGGGCGGCGCGGCCGCCGTGATCAAGGTCGGCTCCGGCGAGGTGCTGGCCCTCGCCTCCTACCCTTCCTATGATCCCTCCACCTTTGCCCAGAATTATAACCAGCTACTGGAGGATGACCGGCTGCCCATGTTCAACCGTGCCGTCAACGGCACCTACGCGCCCGGCTCCACCTTCAAGATGAACACCGCCGTGGCGGCGCTGGAATCCGGCATTATCACGCCCTCCTCCACCATTCAGGACAAAGGCGTCTATACCTTCTACGAATATCCCCAGCCCTGGTGCTGGGTGTGGCCGCTGGGCTATACCCACGGGCGCGTCAATGTCAGCGACGCCATCACCGTGTCCTGCAACTACTTCTTCTATGAGGTGGGCCGCCTGACCGGCATCCAGACCATCAACGACTACGCTTTGCAGTTCGGTCTGGGCCGCTCTACCGGTATCGAGATCGGCGACAGCAAGGGTGCGCTGGCCTCTCCGGAATACGCCGAGGCCCACGATCTGGAGTGGACCGACGGCCAGACCCTGACCGCCGCTATCGGCCAGTCCTATAACCTGTTCACCCCCCTCCAGTTGGCCAACTACATCGCCACGCTGGTGGGCGACGGCGAGCACTATCAGGCCCATCTGCTGAAAAGCGTCAAGAGCTACGACAACAGCAAGCTCCTCTACGTCTACGACGAGCCGCCGGAGAACGTGGTGGAGATGTCCGAAAGCACCATCAACGCCATCACCAAGGGTATGCACGACCTGACCACCGGCTCGCTGGCCGGGGCCTTCGACAAGTGCGTGGTGTCGGCAGGCGCCAAGACCGGCTCGGCACAGGTGGGCACCGATATCGCCAACGGCGTGTTCGTAGCCTACGCCCCCTATGAGAACCCGGAGATCGCCGTGGCCATCGTCATCGAAAAGGGCGGCGCGGGCGCGGCACTGGCCTCCACCGCCGTGGAGATCATCAACGCCTATTACGCCGACCACATGGCCGGCGGCGACGTGATCGGGGAGAACACGCTGCTGAAGTGAGGCCTTGCGCTTGCCAGCACGGGGAGTATTTCGCGCCCCGGCCACGAGGTACTTTTGCCCGCAGCCCCAAAAGTGTCCCGCGTCCGGAGACGCGGAATGCTCCACCTCGGAGCGCGAAACCTCTTTTAAGGACCAACTGATTTCTATGACCATCTTCAACTCCCGTGATACGAAATACAAATCCCCCTTCGGGGCTGTCAGCTGCGGCACGGCGGTGTCCTTCACCGTCACGCCGGGGCCGGATCACTGCGCCTGCTGGCTGATGACCTACGGCGAATTTGCCGATGTCCGCAGCGAAACGCCCCTCTCCCCCTGTCCGGAGGGCTTCACCGGCACGTTCACCGCGCCGGACACGCCTGAGCTGGTGTGGTACACCTTCCGCTTCACCCGTGCCGACGGCGGCAGCGTCTTTCTGGGCCGCAACGGCCTTGGCGGCGGGGACGACCGCCAGCCGTGGCAGCTGACGGTGTACGAGGAGCGCCCCACTCCGGCATGGTTCGGGCAGGGCGTTACATACCAAATTTTTCCAGACCGGTTCTGCCGTGACGCCATCCCCGACCCCAAGGGTCTGCTGGGCCAGCGCACGGTACATGACAATTGGGACGATGTGCCCCGGCTGGGCGCCGACCCCCTGACCGGCCGCTGGAACAGCGATTTCTTCGGCGGCAGCCTGCGGGGCATCTGCGGAAAGCTGGACTATCTGCAAAGCCTGTCCGTCACCACCATTTACCTGAACCCCATCTTCTACGCCGCCAGCTGCCACCGGTACGATACGGCGGACTACCGCCGTGTCGACCCCATGCTGGGGACGGAGGACGATCTGCGCACCCTGTGCGATGAGGCGCGGAAGCGGGGCATCCATGTGATACTGGACGGCGTGTTCAACCACACCGGCGACGACAGCCGCTACTTCAACCGCCACGGCTTCTTTGACACCCCCGGCGCGTACCAGAGCAAGGAATCCCTCTGGTACGACTGGTTCTGCTTCCAGCACTGGCCGGACAAATACGACGCATGGTGGGGCATCGACACCCTGCCCGCCGTCAACGAGAATGCCGACGCCTACCGGGAGTTTATCATCCGGGGCGATGACAGCATCATCCGCCATTGGCTGCGGTGCGGCGCGGACGGCTGGCGGCTGGACGTGGCCGACGAGCTGCCCGACGATTTCATCGAGGAGATCCGCGCCGTGATGGAGCAGGAGAAGCCCGACAGCTTTCTGCTGGGCGAAGTGTGGGAGGACGGCAGCAACAAGATCGCCTACTCCCGCCGCCGCCGGTATCTGCTGGGCCGAGAGACCCACGGTCTGATGAACTATCCCCTGCGGACGGCGACGCTGGATTACATCCGCGGCGGCAGCGCCGCGGCTTTCCGGGACACCATGGAGGAACAGCGGGAGAACTACCCCCCTGCCTCCTTCCACAGCGGCCTGAACATTCTGGGCACCCACGACACGCCCCGCATCCTGACGCTGCTGGGCGCAGACGCCATCCCGGACAGCAAGGAGGCCCGCGCCGCCTATCACCTGTCCCCCGAAAACCGGCGGCTGGCCGTCCGCCGCCTGACGCTGGCGGCTATGCTGCTGTACACCTTCCCCGGCTCTCCCACCCTGTATTACGGCGACGAGGCGGGCATGGAGGGCTTCGAAGATCCCATGAACCGCCGTGGCTTCCCTTGGGGCCGGGAGGATCAGCGGCTGCTGGCCCTGTACCGGACACTGGGCAGGCTGCGGAAGGAGCGCCGCTCCCTGCAATCAGGCGACATCACCTATCTGACCGCCGACGGCGGCTTGCTGATCTATTGCCGCACGCTGGACGGCGAGCGCACCTATACGGCGCTGAACACCGGCGATACCACCCGGACGGTGACGCTGCCGTGGAAGAACGGCTTTGCCATGGATGCCGTGTCCATGCAGCGGTTCTGGGTGCGAAATGGTGAGCTGCGCATCGACCTGCCGCCCTGCGACGGCGTGGTGCTGATATGACCCCTGCGGAGAGGGATGTTTCACGTGAAACATCCCTCTCTTTTTGCGTCCGCTTTTGTTTCACGTGAAACATTGGCGCCTGTTTTCTGCAAAAATTGTCACGCGCCGTTGAAAAAAGTATTGAAACCTATCGCTTTTGTGGTATACTGTTTCTATTATAGAAATACCAAATGCGAGGGAATTATTGTGGCAAAAATCGTAGCGATCGTGAATCAGAAGGGCGGCGTGGGCAAGACCACCACCTGCGTCAATCTGGCGGCCGCCGTGGCCCAGACGGGCAAGCGGGTGCTGCTGTGCGACTTTGATCCGCAGGCCAACGCCACCAGCGGCATGGGCGTGGATAAAACCGTTTCCAACGGCGTATATGATGTCATCATCAACGGCGTGGACACGGAAAAGGCCATTGTCTCCACCCCGTATGGCGACGTGCTGCCCAGCAGCAAGGCGCTGGCCGGCGCAGGCGTGGAGATGATTAACCTGCCTGACCGGCAGTTCCTGCTGAAAAAAGCGCTGAGCCGCGTGGTGGATCAGTATGACTTCATCTTCATCGACTGTCCCCCTTCGCTGGAGCTGCTGACGCTGAACGCGCTGTGCGCCGCCCACTCCCTGCTGGTGCCGGTGCAGGGCGAGTATTTCGCACTGGAGGGTCTCAGTGATCTGATGAACACGGTGCGTCTGGTGCGCCGGGGCATGAACCCCGAATTGCAGATTGAGGGCGTGCTGCTGACCATGTTTGACGGCCGCACCAACCTGAGCATTCAGGTGGCGCAGGAGATCAAGCGCTTCTTCCCCGGCAAGGTCTACGCCACCGTCATCCCCCGCAATGTCCGTCTCAGCGAAGCGCCCAGCCACGGCAAGCCCATCTGCGGCTATGACCGCACCTGCCGGGGCGCGGAGGCCTACGCCGCGCTGGCGGTGGAGTTCCTGCGCAAGAACCGCTGAGCGGTATCATTTCCAACGAAAGGAGTACGGGATTTATGGCAAAAATGAAGGGTCTCGGCAAGGGTCTGGACGCCCTGCTGGGCGACGATTTTACCAACGAGCCGGAGGTGAAGAGCAGCCTCTTCCTCCCCATCTCTCAGGTGGAGAGCTGCGCCTCCCAGCCCCGGAAGCAATTCGATCCCGACGCGCTGGCCGATCTGGCGGACTCCATCCGGCAGCACGGCATCATTCAGCCGCTGACGGTGCGGAAGCTGCAATCCGGCTATTATCAGATCATCGCCGGTGAGCGCCGCTGGCGGGCCGCCCGGATGGCTGGCCTCAGTCAGGTGCCGGTGGTGGTCATCGAGGCCGACGACCGCAAGGCCATGGAGCTGGCCATGATTGAAAACCTCCAGCGCGAGGACCTGAACCCCATGGAGGAGGCCGAGGGCTATCACACGCTGATGGAGCAGTACGGCCTGACGCAGGAGGAGACCTCCCAGCGGGTGGGCAAGTCCCGCAGCGCCGTGGCCAACGCTTTGCGGCTGCTGAACCTCTGTAAGGAGGTGCGCGCGCTGGTGGAGGAGGGCAAGCTGACCGGCGGTCACGCCCGGGCGCTGGTGCCGTTGACGGCTGACATGCAGCAGAAGGCCGCCGCCGTGATCGTCAAGGACGATCTGTCCGTCCGCCAGACGGAGCTGCTGGTGAAGAAGCTGACGGCGGAGAAGAAGGACAAGCCCGCCAAGGACCCCACCGCCGTGGACTACGCCGCCGAGGCCGCCCGCGAACTGGGCGAGCGTCTGGGCCGTCCCTGTAAGATCGTCACCGGAAAGAAAAAGGGCCGCATTGAGCTGGAGTACTTCGGCATGGACGATCTCAACGCCCTGCTGGACGCCCTGCATCAACTAAAACACTGAGTGTTTCATGTGAAACAATTCAAAAAACATAAGAGGTAAGCATTATGCTTGATATCAAATTTGTCCGGGAAAATCCCGATATCGTCAAGGAAAACATCCGCAAGAAGTTTCAGAACGCCAAGCTGCCGCTGGTGGACGAGGCCATTGCGCTGGACGCCCAGCGCCGTCAGGCCATCGCCGACGGCGAGGCTTTGAAGGCCGAACGCAACAAGCTGTCCAAGGCCAACGGCCCCCTGTTCGGCAAGCTGAAAAAGTGCACCGACGAGGCGGAGAAGGCCGCCATTCAGGCCCAGATCGACGCCAACAACGCCGCCGTCAAGGCCGACGCCGACCGCATGGCCCAGCTGGAGGCCCAGAAGGAGCAGGCCGAGGCCGCCCTCAACAAGATCATGCTGGTGATCCCTCAGATCATCGACGACAGCGTCCCCATCGGCCCCGATGACAGCTGCAACGTGGAGGTGGAGCGGTTCGGTGAGCCCAAGACCCCCGATTTCGAGGTGCCCTACCACACCGACATCATGGAGCGGTTCGACGGCATTGATCTGGACGCGGCAGGCCGGGTGTCCGGCAGCGGCTTCTACTACCTGCTGGGCGACATCGCCCGGCTGCACGAGGCGGTGCTGGCCTACGCCCGGGACTTCATGATCGACAAGGGCTTCACCTACTGCATCCCCCCCTTCATGATCCACGGCAACGTGGTGGAGGGCGTTATGAGCCAGACCGACATGGACGCCATGATGTATAAGATCGAGGGCGAGGATCTGTACCTGATCGGCACCAGCGAGCACTCCATGATCGGCAAGTTCATCGACCAGATCCTGCCGGAGGACAAGCTGCCCCAGACCCTGACCTCCTATTCTCCCTGCTTCCGCAAGGAGAAGGGCGCTCACGGCATCGAGGAGCGTGGCGTGTACCGCATCCACCAGTTTGAAAAGCAGGAGATGATCGTGGTCTGCAAGCCCGAGGACTCCAAGGCGTGGTACGAGAAGATGTGGCGTTACAGCGTGGAGCTGTTCCGCTCGCTGGATATCCCCGTGCGGCAGCTGGAGTGCTGCTCCGGCGATCTGGCCGACCTGAAATGCAAGTCCTGCGATATCGAGGCGTGGTCTCCCCGCCAGCAGAAGTACTTCGAGGTGTGCTCCTGCTCCAATCTGGGCGATGCGCAGGCCCGCCGCCTGAAGATCCGCTATAAGGACAAGGACGGCAAGATGCAGCTGTGCCACACCCTGAACAACACCGTGGTGGCCCCGCCCCGCATGCTGATCGCCTTTTTGGAGAACAACCTGCAAGCCGACGGCAGCGTGGTGATCCCCGAGGTGCTGCGTCCCTACATGGGCGGAAAGGCCGTGCTGATCCCCAAGCATTAACAATTTGTAATCGCATGCATATAACTCTTTGTATATAAGGAGTGTTACCTATGAAAAAGTTTATCGCGGAATTCAAGGAATTCGCCATGAAGGGCAACGTGGTGGACATGGCCATCGGCGTTGTCATTGGCGCTGCCTTCGGCAAGATCACCACCTCGCTGGTGAATGATGTCATCATGCCCCTCATCTCCCGCATTACCGGCGGCGTGGATTTCAGCGCGTGGAAATGGGTGCTGAAGGCCGCCGAGACCGCCGCCGATGGCACTGAGATCCCGGAGATCGCCGTCAACTACGGCAACTTCATCGCCGTGGTGCTGGACTTCCTCATCATCGCGCTGGTGCTGTTCATGGTAGTCAAGGCCATCAACAAGCTGCGCAGCATCGGCAAGAAGCCGGAGGAGCCCGTCGAAGAGGAAGATCCCGCGCCCACCAGTGAGGAGCTGCTGACGGAGATCCGCGACCTGCTGAAGGATAAGCAGTAATGGAGCAGACACTGCGCGAGGGTCTGGCGGCGCTGGGCCTCCCCTGCTCCGCCGTACCTCAGCTGCTGGATTTCTCCCGGCGGCTGCTGGAGAAGAATCAGGTCATGAACCTGACGGCCATCACCGAGCCCAAGGACGTAGCCGCCCTGCACCTGCTGGACTGCGCCGCGCTGCTGACAATCGCGGACTTCCGGGGCAAGTCGGTGGTGGACGTAGGCACCGGCGCGGGCTTCCCCGGCATGGTGCTGCGGATGCTGGAGCCGGACTTCGACCTGACGCTGCTGGACAGTCTGGGCAAGCGCATTGACTGGCTGCGGCAGACCTGCGAGGAGATGGACCTTGCCCGTGTGGACTGCGTCCACGCCCGGGCCGAGGAGTTCGCCGCGGCGCACCGGCAAAGCTATGATATGGCCACCTCCCGGGCGGTGGCGGCGCTGCCGCTGCTGAGCGAGCTGGCGCTGCCGCTGGTGAAGCCGGGCGGCTGCTTCCTTGCCATGAAGTCCGTGGACAGCGATGCCGAGCTCGACAGCGCCCGGGGCGCCATCGGCCAGCTGGGCGGTAAAATCGAAGCCATCCGGGACTACACCATCCCCGGCACGGAGGTGACCCACCGCGTGGTGGTCATCCGCAAGGTGAAGGACACCCCGCCGCAGTTTCCCCGAAGCTGGGCGAGGATGAAGAAAGCACCGCTGAAGTAGAAAATAAGGCTCCCTTGTGTAAAGGGAGCTGTCAGCCGCAAGGCTGACTGAGGGATTGACCCAAGCGCTCAATCTGCCCTTGACAACCCCTCCGTCACGGCTTACGCCGTGCCACCTCCCCTTACACAGGGGAGGCTTTGGCTAATCATTTGGCCGCAAACGAATCTGAAAGGAGAACCCCCATGGGCAAGATCATCGCCGTGGTGTCCGGCAAGGGCGGCACGGGCAAAACGTCCTTTACCGCCTGCGTGTCGCTGGCGCTGGCCGCCATGGGCCACACCACGCTGGCGCTGGACTGCGACATCACCCTGCGGAATCTGGATCTGGCACTGGGCCTGTCCGACAGCGCCGTCATGGACTTCTCCGACGTGCTGGAGGGCCGCTGCACGCTGGCGGAGGCCGCCGTCCCCCACCGGAAATACCCCAACCTCTCCCTGCTGGCCGCGCCGCTGGCTCCGGTAGGCGCCAGCTTCTCCCTGAACGCCATGCAGGCGCTGGCGCAGGCCATCCGCCAACAGTACGACTACTGCTTCATCGACGCGCCGGCGGGGCTGGGACAGGGCTTCCAGCTGGCCACCGCCGTGGCCGACAGCGTGGTGGTGGTCACCACCACCGACCCCGCCGCCCTGCGGGACGCCCAGCGCACCGTCATGGAGCTGCGGCGCTTCCCATCCGGACAGGTGCATCTGGTAGTGAACCGGGTGCAGAAAAAAATGCTCAAGGCCCTGCACAGCACTATCGACGACGCCATGGACACGGCGGGCCTTCCCCTGCTGGGAGTCATCCCGGAGGACAGCGACATCCCGCTGGCGCTGAACCGAGGCATCCCGTTGCGGGACATCAACTACTACGCCCAGCGGGCCTATGAAAATATTGCCAAACGCATCACCGGACAGCGCGTGCCTTTGCTGCGGGCCCGGTGGTAAACGATACAAGATAAGGAGTGAACCGATATGAATATCGCCCTGATCGCACACGACAACCGCAAGGAGCTGATGGTCCAGTTCTGCACCGCTTACTGCGGTATCCTGGCCCAGCATACCCTGTGCGCCACCGCCAATACCGGCAAGCAGGTGCAGGAGGCCACCGGCCTGCCCGTGCACCGTTTCCTGACCTTCGAGAACGGCGGCGGCCAGCAGATCGCGGCCCGCATCGCCTATAACGAGATCGACATGGTGCTGTGCTTCGACGATCCCAACAAGCGCACCACCCACGAGGACATTCTGTATATCGCCAAGCTGTGCGACAAGAACAACATCCCCATCGCCACCAATCTGGCCTGCGCCGAAATGCTGATACTGGGTCTGGCACGGGGCGATCTGGACTGGCGCGACATCGTCAATCCCAAGACCAAGCCGTTTACGGCGTGAAAGCGCTTGCGACGTAAATAAATCTGTCATTCCGAGCCAGTGACCGATGTCACTGGCGTGGGAATCCGTATCCAATTTTCATAAGAGGAGAAACGGATTGCCACACCAGTGTGTACCCCAAGGGTACTTGCTTCGCGGCGCGCACTGGTTCGCAATGACAGCATGCGGGCCGATGTACCCCAGGGGCACTTGTTTCACTGCGTGGGCATCGGCCCCTACGAAAAACGCATTACCGCATACCCCGCCACAAAACAACAAGGAGAGAGAAAACATTGATACAGACTGCACTGAACTGGTTGTACGACAACCTCTATAACTACATGATCCCCGTCTGCGGCCTGTGCGTGCTGCGCGTGATCGTCAGCTTTCTGGAGCTGGGCCACATGAAGCGCCTGCGGGACAAGAAGTTCGTGTTCCGCAGGGTCGGCGTCCAGTACCGGGATATCGGCGCGTTCACGGGCCTGTTCATCGGCAGCGTGCTGATCTGCCTGCTGCCCAGGCTGGCACTGCTGTTTGCTGTCGTGGCCGTGGGCCTGACGGTGCTGGGCTATCAGATCGGCAAGCGCAAGGGCGACGAGGCCGACCGCATCTGGCAGGAGGTGGTCAACGAGCTGAGCGAAAGCGAGGACGCCCACAAGGTCAACGCCGTCAGCGTCGAGAGCAACATCCACGGCTTGATCGACACGCTGGACATGTATGACAAGGAAGAACCCCCCGCTCCGGAGGAAGCTGCCGAGGAAGCAGCAGCCGCCCCGGAAAGCGAAGAATAAAGAGAGGAAGATACCCCATGGAGAAAATGAAGCCCCGGACGCTATCCGGGTTTATGGAGCTGCTGCCCGCGCCCCAGCAGCAGATGGAGCGGATGATGGACATTCTCCGCAAGACCTACAGCCTGTACGGCTTTACCCCGCTGGATACCCCGCTGATCGAAGCCAGCGAGGTGCTGCTGGCCAAGGGCGGCGGCGAGACCGAGAAGCAGATCTACCGCTTCACCAAGGGCGACGCCGACCTGTCCCTGCGGTTCGACCTGACGGTGCCGCTGGCCAAGTATGTGGCGCTGCACTACAATGAGCTGAGCTTCCCCTTCCGCCGCTATCAGATCGGCAAGGTCTACCGCGGCGAGCGCGCCCAGCGGGGCCGCTTCCGGGAGTTCTATCAGGCCGACATCGACGTGATCGGCGACGGTAAGCTGGACATCACCAACGAGGCGGAGATCCCCGCCATCATCTACCAGACCTTTACCGAGCTGGGATTGAAGCGGTTCCAGATCCGCGTCAACAACCGCCGTATCCTCAACGGTTTCTACGCCATGCAGGGTCTCACCGAGAAATCCGGCGACATTATGCGCACCGTGGACAAGCTGGACAAGATCGGCGCGGAGAAGGTGCGCACCCTTCTCATGGACGACGTGGGCCTGAGCGACGAGCAGGCGGCGGAGATCCTGAAGTTTATCGCCATCACCGGGGACAACGCACAGGTCATCACCGCGCTGGAGGGCTATGCAGGCCGGAATGAGGTCTTTGACGAGGGTCTCGACCAGCTGAAAACCGTGGTGAAGTACCTCTCCTCCTTCGGCGTTCCGGAGGAGAACTTCGCTGTTGACCTGACCATTGCCCGTGGTCTGGACTACTACACCGGCACGGTGTACGAGACCACCCTGCCGGATCATCCGGAGATCGGCTCCGTCTGCTCCGGCGGCCGCTACGACAATCTGGCGGAGTACTATACCGACAAGCAGCTGCCCGGCGTGGGCATCTCCATCGGCCTGACCCGGCTGTTCTACGTGCTGGGCGAGCAGAAGATGCTGAACGACCAGCTGCCCACCGCGCCCTGCGACGTGCTGGTGCTGCCCATGACGGAGGAGCTGTCCCCCGCCATCGACGCCGCCACCGCCCTGCGCCGCGCCGGTATCCGCACCCAGCTGTACACCGAGCCCAAGAAGTTCAAGGCCAAGATGAACTACGCCGACAAGCTGGGCGTTCCCTATGTTCTGTTTCTGGGCGAGGATGAAATTGCCGCCAATATGGTGTCCTGCAAGAACATGACCACCGGCGCCCAGACCAAGCTCCCCGTGGCCGACGCCATCGTCATGATCCGCGAGGAGTTGGAAGAGCGGAACAAGGGCAAGGTCATCGTGGAATAAAGGGTGTTTCGCGCTCCGGCGCGACCTACTTTTGTCAACAGTGACAAAAGTAGGCAAAAGCACCGGAAGGAACCTCCGGTTCC
>CAVHYW010000045.1:0-17216 GCA_963640475.1 bacterium
TGTCGTGGGACACCATGGCGTCAAACCGCAGCCGCAGCTGCGCCGGATCGCCGGAGGTGTTGTGTGCCTGCAGGATGCGCCACGCCATGGTGCCCTGCCGCGCCTCCTCTTGGGGAACAGACGCGCTCTCACAGGGAACGCCGTCCACCAGATACATGCCGTGATTTGTCAGTTGGATCATGATCATGCCTCCTTACATCGTTACATCGTTGTGTATCTGTCACAATAGTAAGCACATTCAACGTCAAAAGTAAACTGTTATTTTCGTTTAAACGGGCTTTTTGGCGGATTTCTCCCTTTTGACGAAAAACTTGCATAATTGCCGTTCAAAATGCAATTTCATGAATGTAATCCGTCAAAAATCATTCCTGAAATTCACTGCACAGCTCCAAAGCGCTGAAAAAACGAAAGTGAAGCCTGCGCAGGAAAGCAAGCCGCGAATGTGAAAATGCACAAAAATCAGAAAAAAACTGTTTGCGCTGCCATAAAAGAGGGCAATAAGACCCCTAAAACGCCTTGCGCTGTAGCTCGGCCGACCCAAAACTGCCGCGGCTCAGCTCTGGCCTGCCTTGTATACTGAGGAAATCTTGCGTGGCGCAAAATTTGCGCCACGCAAGATTTCCTCAGCTGCGGTGTGAAATTTTTACGCTATTTTTCCTTGACATTTTCCTGTTTCCGTGTCTATATAAAACAAAAGGGTTATTTTTGCCTGCTGTGCTGTGTGGAAAGGAGGAGATCCCATGGATGGCGGATTTGTAAAAGTACTGGTCACGCCGAATGTTCAGGCGATCCCTGTGGCACTGGCCGCGCAGTCGGCCAGTCTGCTGGCATGCAGCGCAGACGAACTGCAAAGAGCCATCCGTGAATTGACTCTGACCAATCCCATGGTAGAACCGGCAGAGGACGACGATCCCTATTACGACCTGATCTCCTCCATTCCCGCCCGGCGGGAAACGCTGGCAGAGCATCTCTCCGCCCAGCTGCGCATGACGCTGAAGGATCCGGCGCTGCTGCGGGTCTGTTTGCTGCTGGCCAACAGTCTGGACGCCAACGGCTATCTTCGGGATGACGAGGCCAGCCTGTGCCGTGACTTCTCCTGCGATGCCGCGCTGTTTCACCGGGCGCTGCGGCATATCCAGATGCTGGAGCCTGCCGGTGTAGGCGCACGCGATCTGTCGGAATGTCTGTGCCTGCAGTTACAGGCTATGGGTGACCCCGATCCCTTGGCGGCACTGATCGCCCGGAAGCATCTGGAGGCGCTGGCCCGGGGCACGCTGTCTCTGTCCGGTGCCAGCCAGGCGGAAACAGACGCCGCCGTGGCGCTGCTGCTGTCACTGGAGCCCCGGCCCGGCAGCGCCTTTGATCATGAGGCCACCGTATTCGTTGTACCGGACGTGGCGGTACACCTCCAGGACGGCGCGCTGGCCGTCTCGCTGGTCAACCAGCCCCATATCCCGGCGCTGAACGCCCCATACACCGCCCTTATGGCGCAGGTCTCCCCGCAGGACAGGCAGTATCTGCAGGAACAGCTGGCCTACGCCCGCAGCTTTCTTTACGCCGTGCAGCAGCGCAGCAGCACTTTGCTGTGTGTGGCCGCCTACGCCGTACAGCAGCAGGCGGCTCATCTGATGGAGCCCCAGCACTGTCCCCTCCGGCGCCTGACCCAGAGTGAAGCCGCCGCTGCGCTGGGACTGAGCGTCTCCACCGTCAGCCGAGCCGTCAACGACAAATACCTGCAATACGAAAACCGGGTCATGCCCCTAAAGGCTCTGTTCACCGCCGGAGGCTGCGCCAACAGCTCCAAGGAGGAGATCATGTCCCGCATCCGGCAGATCTGCCAGCAGGGCTCACGCCGCCCCAGCGACAACACCATCGCCCAGCAGCTGGCTCGGGAGGGGATCCGCATCTCCCGCCGCACCGTCAGCAAATACCGCCACGCCATTGAGGATGAAGGAGGCGCCTACCGATGAAGCACCGGATCATCAAATTCGCCGCCGCCCTGCTGGCGGCACTGTGCCTTCTGGCCTTGCTGCCGGTCCAGGCCTCTGCCATTCATATGAATATTCGTGTGGCCGTTAAGGGCAAATGTCCCCCCTATCACTTCTGGGATGGCGATACCGCTATGGGCCTGAACATCGACATTCTGGAGCTGATGGCGGAAAAAGAGGGACTGAACGTAGAGTATATCTCCTACACCACCAGCAGTGATGCCGCCGATGCCCTGCTCTCCGGCGAGGTAGACGCGGTGCTGGGCGTCCTGTCCGCCACCGCCTGCCCCGAAGGCACACGACTGACTAATGTGATCTCCTCCGGCACCATTTCACTGATCGCCCCCAACAATGTGGCTGGGAAGATCACTGTCAGAAATCAGGACAAGCAGCATTACCCCGTGGCCTTTGAGCTGGACACCATTCCCTTTTCCCAGCTCAATCAACTGAAAACCCAGTATACCGTCGTGACCGGCGACCAGGTACAGCTGTTCAACAGTGTTATCACCGGCAGCGTGGACGCGGTGGCCGCCGTCAAGGAGAGCTTCCTCTATCAGCTGAAGGATCTGGACAGGTATGCCGATTCCTTCACGGTGGTCAACAACTACATGGGCACGGTGGAATATGCCATCATGGTGCGTCAGAATGACACCGTGCTGTATGAAAAGCTGAACCGCAGCATCACGCAGCTGCGCAACTCCGGCGAATACGACGCGGTGCTGGAGCGCTGGATCGTGGATGAAAATCTGGAGGCCGCCCAGCGCCGCATCCAGAAGCTGCTGGTCATCATCGCCCTGCTCCTGCTGTCGGCCGGATGCGTCGTGCTGTTCTACAACATCTGGAACCGCCGGTTGCAGCAGGTGGTGCAGGAGAAAACCGCGGAGATCCGGCAGCAGATGCTGCAGCTGGAGGCCGGCAACCGGCTGCGAAACCTGCTGATCTATGAATATCCCAACAGCATTCTTTTGCTGCGGCAGGACGGCGAGGTGCTGATGATGAATCCCCGGGCGGAACGGGTGGGCGGTATCGCCAGCGTGGCCTGGGACGAGCCTCACGACCCGGTCCTTATGAAGGATCTGGCTGTATTCCGGGATATCTGGGCCATCGGCAGCCAGAACGGTCTGGGCGAAATGGAGAGCTCGGTGGTGCTGCCGGTCATCAACAAGAACGGCCAGCAAAAGCAGTACCGCTATCAGTACTTCACCCTGAACCAGCAGAAGGACTGCGCCCTGCTGGTGGAGGACGTGACGGAGGAAGAAAACCGCCGCAATGAGATCTATGAGGCCAACAAGAATCAGACCCTGAACCGTCTCATCGCCGGTATCGCCCACGAGATCAAGAATCCCCTCATGTCCATCCAGGCGTTTGCCTCCATCATCCGGGAGCAGGGCAACGACAAGGACTTCCAGGAATCCTTTGCCCAGTATGTGCCCCAGGAGGTAGGCCGCATCAACCGCCTTATCGAATCGCTGATCAACTATGCCAAGCCGGTCAACGGCATCAAGGAGCGGGTGGATGCCCAACGGCTGACCAATGAATGTGTCTATCTGGTCAGCGCGTCGGTGAAGAACAAGCAGATCACCTTCTCCTGCCACAACGCCGTATCCGCCTACATCCAGGTGAACCGCGACCAGATCAAGCAGGCTCTGCTGAACCTGCTGATCAACAGTATTGAATCCGTAGAGGAGCGTCTGGCCCTGGAGCCGGACAGCCGACCCTCCATTCTGGTCACCGTGGTCAAGGAGAACGGCATCGTCCGCATCAGCGTCCGGGACGAGGGCACCGGCATGAGCGACGAGAGCATCCAGAACTGCATTGAGCCCTTCTATACCACCAAAAAGACCGGCACCGGCATGGGCCTCTCTCTGGCCAAGCAGTTTGTCACGGAAAATGGCGGACAGTTCCATCTGACCAGCCAGCTGAATGTGTACACCGAGATCTCTATGCTGTTTAAGGAGGACATACAGGAATGAACCGCACGGTATATATCATCGACGACGAGCCTTCCATCTGCGTATCCCTGCAGCTTGCACTGAAGAATCTCTATCGGGTCAAGACCTTTACCAGCTCGCTTCCCGCGCTGGCCAGTATGGAGGCGGAGGGCGCCGACATCGTGCTGCTGGATCTGCGTCTGGGGGAGGAAAACGGCCTTGAGGTGCTGGAGCGTATCAAGCGCATTGACCCCAACACCGAAGTCATTATGATGACCGCCTTCGGCTCCATCGACACCTCGGTCAACGCCATGCAGAAGGGTGCGTTCACCTATCTCACCAAGCCCATCAACATTGAAGAGCTGAAGGTCATCATGCAGCAGGCGGGCAACATCCGCAAGCTGAACGAGCAGATCTACTACCTCTCCGACCAGCTGGAGAGCAAGAGCCGCTTTGACGCCATCATCGGCGAGAGCGCCCCCATGCAGCGGGTCTATATGCTGATCGACCGGGTAAAGGACATAGATACCAACGTCCTGATCACCGGAGAGAGCGGCACCGGTAAGGAGCTGGTGGCACGGGCCATCCACAACGCCGGAAAGCGCTACCGCGAGCGGTTCGTGGTGGTCAACTGCGCCGCCATCCCGGAAAACCTGCTGGAGCTGGAGTTCTTCGGCTACAAGCGGGGCGCGTTTACCGGTGCCATGCAGGATAAAAAGGGCAAGCTGGAGCAGGCCGACAACGGCACGCTGTTCCTTGACGAGATCGGCGATATGCCCCTGGGCCTGCAGAGCAAGCTGCTGCGGGCTCTGCAGGATAAGGAATTCACGCCGGTGGGCGGCAGCACCCCCATCAAGGTGGACACCCGCATCCTGGCCGCCACCAACCGGGATCTTCCCGCTCTGATCGCGGAGGGCCGGTTCCGGGAGGATCTGTACTACCGGCTGAATGTCATGGAGATCAAACTGCCGCCGCTGCGGGAGCGGCAGGGTGACATTGCGATCTTGGGCAACTATTTGCTGGGCAAATTCTCCGCCGAGCTGAACAAGCCCATCCGCGCAATCACGCCGGAGGCCAAGGAAATGCTGGAGCGCCTTCCCTACCCCGGCAACGTTCGCCAGCTGGCCAACATTCTGGAATATGCCTGCATCCTGTGCCAGGACGGCGTGATCAGCAAGGAGGATTTTCCGGAATACGTCACCCTCTCCAACGGAGCCGGCCCCAGCGGAGATTCCATCGACGACTATCTGTCCTCCCACAGTCTGAAGGACATCGAAAAGCGGGCCATCGAAGCCACGCTGCAGCGCTGCGGCGGGAAGCGGGTCGCCACCGCCGCCCAGCTGGGCATCAGCAAGCGCGGCCTGCTGAACAAGCTGAAGGAATACGGCGTCATTGACCGTGATACGCCGGATGCCTCATCCGACAGCGGCGCCGTCTGAGCAGGGTCTGCACCCCTCCCGGCGTACAATTTGCGCCAAAGGTGCAAAATTTGCTCCATAGGCAGTGATTTCTTCTCCCTTCGCGTCCCTTCGCCCCAGTGTCCCGGCATTTTATACGCGGTTACCGCCGCTCATTCCGCCATTACGCAGGATATGCGCCGTTGACCGCGTATTTTTCAAAAACAAGATGGAAATTTTTCCCTTTTTGTAGAAAACCCACAAATTGGCACGGGTTTTGCAAATAAGATTAGTAAGGGCAACCGCCCAACAACAATAAGGAGGACAACGTATGAAAAGCAAGAGATTTGTCGCTTTGCTGCTGAGCCTGATCATGGTGTTCACGCTGATCGGCTGCGGCACACAGACGCCCCCCGATGAGACCGGTGACGGCCAGACCGGCACCCACTACAAAGAAGAGATCGTGATCGCCATGGCCGATGAGTTCACCACCATCGACCCCATGGAGACCACCGCCGAAACCAACCAGATCGTGCAGGATTGTACCCATGACCTGCTGACCGACACCAACCTGACCACCATGGAAAATGAGGGTGAGCTGGTGGATCACTGGGAAATGGTAGAGCCTGACCACTGGATCTTCTATCTGAAGGACAATGTCACCTTCCACGACGGCACCAAGCTGAACGTCGACGACGTGGAATTCACCTTCGAGCGCGCCAAGGATCATGCGGCCACCGCCAACTACATGGCCATGATCAAGGAGTTCGTCAAGGTGGACGAACTGACCTTCGAGATCTATCTGACCCAGGGCAACGTAGACTTCAACTACACTCTGGCCGCCAACTCCCTGGCCATCCTGTCCAAGGAAGCCTTTGAGACCATGCCTGAAGAGGACGCCGTCAAGATCGGCACCGGCCCCTGGATCTTTGACGAGTATGTCTCCGGCGACTATGTATCCTTGAAGCGCTTCGAGGGCAGCACCCTGTATCCCGTGCCCAACACCCAACGCCTGAAGTTCCGCATGATCCCCGAGGCTTCCGCCCGTATGATCGCCCTGGAGAACGGCGAGGTGGACGTGATCATGAGCCCCTCCGCCATGGACTATGCCCGCCTGAGCGAGAGCGACGATCTCCAGCTGCTGACGGAGACTGGCCGTACCCAGCACTTTGTGGGCTTCAACCTGCAGAACCCCGACTTCATCGGCACCAACCCTGAATTCCGCAAGGCCGTCGCCATGGCCATCAACAAGGAAGAAATGGTCATCGCCGCGTGGGATGGCTATGCGCAGGTTTCTACCAGCATGATGTGCCGCGATATGGGCTACTATGCCGACATCAAGGGCATCTCCTATGATCC
Source organism: bacterium (assembly GCA_963640475.1). Classification (GTDB taxonomy): domain Bacteria; phylum Bacillota; class Clostridia; order Oscillospirales; family Oscillospiraceae; genus Vescimonas. The sequence continues at coordinate 6,676 of CAVHYW010000045.1, forward strand.
CGAAGGCGCTCAGGCCATCTTTGACAAGCTGGGCTGCAATGGCATGACCATCCATCTGGTCACCTCCGACGCCAGCCACCGCGTGAAGATGGCGGAGAACTTCCAGAGCCAGATGGCCAAGTACGGCATCACCATCACCGTGGAGTACATGCAGAACTCCGCTCTGACCGAGCTGAACACCAGCGACGGCACCACCAGCGGCGTTGAGATGTACATCGCCTCCTGGACGCCCGGCAAGAACGCCGACTACATGTTCCGCAATCCCATCCACTCCCAGGGCGGCCGTAACTACTCCCACCTGTCCGATCCCGAGATCGACGCGCTGATCGACGCCGCTGCCGGCGAGACCGATACCGCCAAGCGTGCCGAGATGTATCTGGAGCTGCAGGAGAAGCTGACCTGCGATATCATCCCTTGGATCCCCATCGCGCAGAACACTCTGACCCTGGGCGCCGCCAAGGGCGTGACCGGTGCGCTGCTGCATCCCGGTCTGGTCCACCAGTTCAAGAACGTCGAGCGTCTCATCTGACCGTGATCCCTGCGCAGACGTTTCACACCTCTATCCGCTGACGCGGCAGGCGGCCCTTGACGGGCTCTCCCCTCAGGGGCCGCCTGACACTCTATACACGGGAGGAAATCATGTTTCGCTATATTATGAAGCGTATTTTGATGATGATCCCCGTTCTGATCGCGGTATCGTTCGTCGTGTACTTCCTGATGGATCTCGCGCCCGGCGATATCATTTCCTCCATGGCCCCTCAGGATGCTACCGAGGCGGAGATCGAGATGATGCGGGAAGAACTGGGTCTGAACGGTTCGCTGATCGAACGCTATTTTCGCTATCTGGGCGGCCTGCTGAAGGGCGACATGGGCATGTCGCTGTCCCTCAAGCGTCCTGTTGCCGATGTATTCTTTGAACGCTTCCCCGCCACGCTGGAGCTGGCACTGGCCGCCACCGTTGTGGCACTGGCCATATCCATACCGTTAGGCATCGCCGCCGCCACCCATCACCGCTCCTTCCTGGACGGCTTCAGCATGGTGACCGCCATGTTGGGTCTGTCCATGCCGGGCTTCTGGCTGGGCCTGCTGCTGATCCTGTTCTTCTCCCATCAGCTGGGCTGGCTCCCCTCCGGCGGCAGCGGCGGCATCGTCCATCTGATCCTGCCTGCCATTGCGCTGGGCGCCGGTCAGGCCGGCAGCCTGACCCGCATCACCCGCTCCTCTATGCTGGACGTGATCCGGCAGGACTACCTCCGCACCGCCCGCGCCAAGGGCGTCAGTGAAAAAATGGTCATCCGCAAGCACGCGCTGAAAAACGCGCTGATCCCCATCATCACGGTGTTCGGCTCTACGCTGGGCAACCTGTTGGGCGGCGCGGTGGCGATCGAGACCGTCTTTTCCTGGCCGGGCATCGGACGTCTGACCGTCTCGGCCATCAACACCCGCGACATCACACTGGCCACCGGCTGCATCATCATGTTTACCGTGCTGCTGACCGTGACCATGCTGCTGGTGGACATCGCATACGCATACGTTGATCCGCGCATCAAGGCGCAGTACTCCAAGTGAGGTGCCGCATATGAAAAACAGTAAAATCACTGCCGACGAGCTGAGATCCTATCAAAAGCGGTCTCTCTGGCAGGAGATCTGGCGCAACTACCGCAAGAGCCCCAGCGCCATGATCGGCCTGATCATCATCGCCATCATCGTGATCCTGGCCATCGTCTCGCAGTTTATTTATGATTACCAAACCGACATTGTCCAGCAGGACATTATGAACCGCTTCCTCAAGCCCGGCGTGGACGGCCACGTTCTGGGCACCGACCAATATGGCCGCGATGTGCTGACCCGTATTCTGTACGGTGCCAAGTACTCCCTGGCCGTCGGTATCGTCTCCGTGGCCATCAGCTGCGCACTGGGCTCCTCCCTGGGCCTGATCGCCGGCTATTACGGCGGCGTGATCGAGAACATCATCCTCCGCGTGTGTGAGGTGTTCATGGGTATCCCCAGCGTGCTGCTGGGCATCGCCATCATGTCCGCCTTCGGCCAGAGCCTGTTTGTGCTGATGCTGGCCGTGGGTCTGGTATACGTCCCCATGTTCGCCCGTACCGCCCGTGCCGCGGTGCTGCCCGTCCGGGATGAGGAATACATTGAGGCGGCCCGCGTCTCCGGCGTCAACGATCTGAAGATCATCTTCGGCCATGTGCTGCCCAACTCCCTGTCCCCTATCATCGTGCAGGTGACCATGGGCGTGGCCAACGGCATCCTGTCCGCCTCCTTCCTCAGCTTCCTGGGACTGGGCGTACCGGTGCCCGCGCCGGAATGGGGCGCCATGCTCTCCAGCGGACGCGAATTCATCCGTGACTACGGCTACCTGACCACCTTCCCGGGTCTGGCGATCATGATCACCGTTCTGGCCTTCAACCTGATGGGCGACGGCCTGCGTGACGCGCTGGATCCCAAGCTGAAGCAGTAACAGGAGGACGCCATGAACCAACTGGAAAACAAGAACGGTCTCGTACTGGACATTGAAAACCTGTCCGTGCGGTTTGCCACAGAGGACGGCGTGGTCAACGCCGTCAACGGTCTGGATCTGCGCATCGAAAAGGGCAAAGCCATCGGCCTGGTGGGTGAGACCGGCGCAGGTAAGACCACCACCGCCCTGTCCATCCTGCGGCTCGTCCCCGATCCCCCCGGTGTGGTGGATTGCGATAAGCTAGAGGTCAACGGCCAGGATATTCTCAGCATGAGCGCCAAGGAGCTGGAAAAGGTCCGCGGCAAAGAGGTATCCATGATCTTCCAAGATCCCATGACAGCCCTGAACCCCGTGTTCACCGTCGGCGACCAGATCGCGGAGAGCATCAGCATCCACGAAAACGTCTCCATGGTAGAGGCCCAGAAGCTGGCCGTCGGCATGCTGGAGCTGGTGGGTATCCCCGGCGAGCGCGCCGGCGACTATCCCCATCAGTTCTCCGGCGGTATGAAGCAGCGTGTGGTCATCGCCATCGCGCTGGCCTGCCATCCCCAGCTGCTGATCGCCGATGAGCCCACCACCGCTCTGGATGTGACCATTCAGGCCCAGGTGCTGGATCTGATGAAGAATCTGCGCAAGCAGTACCAGACCTCCCTCATTATGATCACCCACGATCTGGGCATCGTGGCGGAGATCTGCGACGAGGTGGCTGTCATGTACGCCGGAAACGTGGTGGAGCAGGGCACGCTGGAGGATGTATTCAACCACACCATGCACCCCTATACCGAGGGCCTGTTCAACAGCCTGCCCAACGTCAATGACCGCAAGTCCAAGCTCAAGCCCATTCCCGGCCTGATGCCCGATCCCACCGCGCTGCCGGAGGGCTGCCCCTTCCACCCCCGCTGCCAGTACGCCACCGAGGCATGCAAGCAGGTGCAGGAGAAGCGCTATGTGTCCGACACCCATTTCATCCGTTGCTGCGCGTATGACAGGCCCGGCTTCCACATTGAACGGAAGGAGAAATCATAATGGCCGAAACCATTCTGGAGGTAAGAAACCTCGTCAAGCATTTCAAGACCAGCCGCGGCATGCTGCACGCGGTGGACGACGTCAGCTTCACCCTGGAACGGGGCCGGACGCTGGGACTGGTGGGCGAATCCGGCTGCGGAAAGTCCACCACAGGCCGCACCATCCTGCGGCTGATCGAGCCCACCAGCGGCGAGATCATCTTTGAGGGTCAGGACGTCAGCAAGCTCAGTCCCAGCAAGCTGCGGGCACTGCGCAAGGATATGCAGCTGATCTTCCAGGATCCCTATTCCTCTCTGGATCCCCGCAAGACCGTCAGTCAGATCATCAGCGAGCCCATTCGGGCCAACAAGATCCTCAAGACCCAGAAGGAGATCGACGAACGGGTGGCGGAGCTGATGGAGACCGTGGGCCTTGCCATGCGTCTGTTCAACACCTATCCCCACGAGCTGGACGGCGGACGCCGCCAGCGTATCGGCATCGCCCGGGCGCTGGCCATGGAGCCCAAGTTCATCGTCTGCGACGAGCCGGTCTCTGCCCTGGATGTCTCCATTCAGGCCCAGATCCTGAACCTGCTGAAGGAGCTTCAGGAAAAGCTGGGGCTCTCCTATATCTTCATCACCCACGATCTGGCTGTGGTCAACCACTTCGCCGATGACATCGCCGTCATGTATCTGGGCAAGATCGTGGAAAAAGCGCCCGCCGAGGAGCTGTTTACCAATCCCCTGCACCCCTATACCAAGGCGCTGCTGTCCGCCATCCCCATTCCCGAGCTGGGCGTACAGAAGGAGCGCATCCCCATCAAGGGCGAGATCACTTCGCCCATCAATATGCCGGACGAGTGCCGCTTCTTCAAGCGCTGCCAGTATGCCTGCGACAAGTGCAAGGCAGTTCCGCCGCTGGTGGAGGTCACCCCCGGTCACTTTGTGGCCTGCTTCCGGCAGGACGAATTAAACTGACGACTTTCTCAATACCCTCCTCTGAACTCACGCCGCGGTGCAATTTTTGCACCGCGGCGTGAAATTTGCGTGGTCTTCTTCGCCGGATCGCCGGATGATCCCGCCAAAAAGTGGCACGTTTTTTGCAAATATATTTTATAGAGGCAGACCTGCCCAAAACAACATGATCTGGAGGATACGGATATGGTATTTGGTATTTTGAAGGACATCAAAGAAGGCGAAAACCGCGTAATCTGTACGCCGGTGGAGGTGGCCTCCATCCGTGCCGCGGGACATACCGTGCTGGTGCAGTCCGGCGCCGGCGTTGGCTCCGGCTTTTCCGATGAAAAGTACGCCGCGGCAGGCGCCGAGATCGTAGCCGAGGCCGCCGAAATGTGGCAGCGATGCGACTTCCTGGCCAAGGTCAAGGAGATCGAGCCCTCTGAGTTCGGCCTGCCCCGCGAGGGCCAGATGCTGTACTGCTGCGTGCATCCCGCCGGCCATCCCGAGGAGGTAGACGCCCTGCTGAAGAGCAAGTGCATTGCCATCACCGCCGAGGACAGCCACCGCTACGGCTCCCCCAACTGTGAGGCAGCCGGCAAGCAGGGCGCGCTGTTCGGTCTTGAGTCCATGCTGACCATCAACGGCGGTAAGGGCAAGTTCGTGGGCGGCTTTGCCGGTGCGCCCGGCATGAATGTGCTGATCCTGGGCGGCGGCACTGTGGGACAGGGCGCACTGAGCGTTCTGTACGCTCTGGGGGCCAATGTGACGGTCATGGATATCAATGTGGGCATCCTCCGTCAGCTTGGCGACAAGTATCAGGGCCATATCAACACCATGTTCTGCAACCAGCAGACCATCGCCTCCGTGCTGCCCCAGACCGATATGGTCATCAACTGCGTCAAGTGGCCCAAGCAGCGCAAGGACTTCCTGATCACCAAGGAGATGCTGAAGCTGATGGAGCCCGGCTCCGTACTGGTGGATATCTCCAACGACGATCCCGGCGCCATCGAGTCCAGCCATGAGACCCACCACGACGATCCCCGCTATGTGGTCAACGGCGTCGTCCATTACTGCGTCAGCAACATCCCCGGCGCGGTGGCGCACTCCACCTCCGTCTCTCTGGCGGCTGAGACGCTGCCCATGCTGCTGAACATTATGAACAACGGCCTGGCGGAGGCCTGCGTCCGCGACGGCTTCATCCGCCGCAGCCTGGCCTGCTACAAGGGCTATCTGACCCACGAGGAGACCAGCGGCATCCAGGGCAAGCCCTGGATCCGTCCCGAGGATATTCTGGGCATCGCGGACCGTCAGCTGGATCCCGCACCTCCCGCCACCACCACCCGCAGCACCAACTTCATCAAGCTGTAACTTCACACCAGGCTGCGGGGAAAGTGCCATGCGGCACTTTCCCCGCAGCCTTTGTCCGGTGTGTATTGCACTGTAAGGAGCACATTATGATCAACGTCAACGTGGAGCAGTTCCTGCGGGAGCTGGAACTGCTGGTCAATATGGACAGTGGGCAGGGCAATCCCGGCGGCATCACGGCGGTAGCCCGGTGGTTCAAAAGCCGCTTTGATGCCCTGGGCTGGATCACAGAGCTGGTAGACGTGGGCCGTGAGACCGGAAACTGTCTGGTCGTCAGAAACCGCGAGGCCGCGCATTACGACGCACTGCTGGTGGGCCACCTCGACACGGTTTTTCCCGCCGGTGAGACCGCCAGACGACCCTTCCGCCGGGATAAGCATCGGGCCTACGGGCTGGGCGTTCTGGACATGAAGCAGGGCTGCCTGGCCATGCTGCATGTTCTGGAACAGCTTCCGCCGGAGGTCAGCGCCGCACTGAACATCGCCGCCATCTTCAACCCCGACGAAGAGGTCGGCAGCCCATGGTCAAAGGCGCTGATCGACAGCTATGCCCGCCGCTGTGACTATGCCTATGTATTCGAGGCCGCTTCCACCGACGGCTCCCACTGCATACAGCGCAAGGGCCGCTACACCGGCCACATACAGTTTCACGGCCAGTCAGGGCACGCCGGTTATCTGCTGGAGGGCGGGATGGTCTCCGCCGTCAACGAGCTACTCTATTGGGCCGGACAGCTGAACGGACATTGCTCGGCTGCCGCCGGCACCAGCGTCAACATCGGCGTGATCCGCGGCGGACAGCGTGCCAATATCGTACCCGATTTTGCTGAAATGGAATTTGAAGCCCGCTATGAGCGCATTGAGGAATGTGAACGGCTTCTGACCACCATCGACGCGCTGAAGCTGCACGCCGCAAAGGCCAATGTCGGCGTGACCTTCGTCACAGAGAAATATGTACCGCCCCTGGAGCCCACAGCGCGCGTATTACGCTATGCCGCGCATATCCGTGCGCTGTCCGAAGCCCACGGCATCCCCTTTGCCGTCAAAAAACGCGGCGGACTGTCCGACGCCAACCACATTGCCGCCTGCGGCCCCATCTGTGTGGACGGGCTGGGCCCCACCGGTGATTTCGACCACAGTCCGCGGGAGTATCTGGAGCTGTCTACGATCGAGCCCAATCTGCGTTTCGCGTGGCTGCTGCTGAAGGATCTGGCCGATCAGAAGGAGGATATATGACCACAGATTTATCTGCCGCCGCCCTGCTGGCCGCAGCGGAAGCATTTCTTGCGCGGGGCAATTCCATTCAATATGACCAGCGCAGTATGGATCGGGTGGTGCAGATCACGCCCCGCCGGGACAAGCTGGCCCCGCCGGAAGCGGCTACGGAGCAGCATATGCTGTTTCTGGACTGCTCCTCCTTCGTCAACGCTGTATACCACGTTGCCTTTGGCCGGGTACTGGACGCTGACCTCACCTGGCACATGGCGCAGATGCTTCAGCCCTGCGTATTCCGCTGGCATGCCTCCCATACCGAAACGCCGGAGGAGCGCCGCCGGATCAGCCGCGAGGTCACGATGCTGCTCCGCCCCGGCGACCTGCTGGTGATGGACAAGGGCAGCAATGGCCATATCGTCCTGATCGGCGACGGCGTTTACTATCACTGCAACCAGAAGGGCGGCGAAAAGGGCTACCGCTACGACCTACGTCAGGAAGCCTTTACCCCCGGCGGTGCCGTTTATCGGGAGCCGCTGGCCGCCCTGCTGAACTGCGACGCACCCAACCGCCCGGACATCTGCTGCGTGTTTGATGACGCGGTCCAAGGCTTCTGCGTGCTGCGGCCCCTGCCCCGGATGGGCGTACCCACCCCGGCGGCCGTCGCACGGCTGAAGGGTGCCGCAGGTCTGCACTGTTCCGTGTTCAGCTCCCATCCCGGCGGACGATCCGCCGCGCCCGGTGAGACCGTCACATACACGGTCCACATCCGCAGCCGGCTCGCGTCCGAACAATCTGTGCAGGTAACCTTTACGCCGCCCGCCCTCTGCAGCGGGGAGACCCAGTCTGTTCTCCTGACCCTGCCTGCCGGGGAAACCGCGCAGGCAGCCTTCTCCCTGACCGCACCCTCCATCGACGAACCCTTTTTGGAGGCGCCCGCCGTCACCGTCAACGGGCTTCCGGTATGGGCAGAGCGCGTACTGCTGCACGGCGGTCTCTCGTCTATACAGCAACGGCAGGTCACAGCGGCGGCACGGCAGGCCGCAGCGGCCGGGCAGGACATCTGGACCGCCGCAGCCCAAGGCTATGCCCTGCTGGGCATCACCCTTCCCGCCGGCGTCCCGGAAGCACTGGCGGCACTGTTCCGCCGCTATGACGCCATCCCCGGAGATGTGCTCTGGCGGCTGCCCCAGCAGCCCCGGCGCGACGCCTCGCTGTATAGCTTTTTCGGCGGTACAGGCGTCATCACGCCGGAGGCCGGCGGCGACAGCACCATTCGTACCCGCCGTATTACCCCGGCTGATCTGACCCCCGGCGATATCATTCTCTGCAGCGGTGACGCCTTGTTCCGTCAAACCGCCGTACTCTTCCTTACAGAGGATGGCCTTCTGTGTCAGGATAGCGGGCAGATCACGCTGCTGCGGCTGGAGGATGCCCAGCGGAAAATTGAGAGCCTTCCGGGACAATTTTGCTATATCGTGCTGCGCCCCAGCGCAGCAGAGAGGAAATGACCATGAATTTTACCACTGATTACCGTCTGGAAAACTTTATTCTGGAAACCCAGTGGGCAGACATTCCCGCACCTGTACAGGAACGGCTGCGGGGCTGTATGCTGGATCTGCTGGGTGCGCTGGTCGCCGGCAGCGGCAGCGGCCAGTTTGCCGCCGGTCTGGCGCTGGCCCGCCGGGCCTTCCGCTCCGGGGATATCCCCGTCATCGGCGCGGCGGACACCTTCGACTTCTTGGGGGCCTCTGCCGCTATGGGCCACGCCTCCAACGCCTATGACATCGACGACGGCCACAACATCATCCGCGCCCACCCCGGCACCTCCTTTATCGGCGGTCTGCTGGCGGCGGGCTATGCGCGTGATCTGAATGCCCAGGATTTTCTGGCAGCGCTGTACGTCTCCTATGAGACCACCATCCGCATGGGCGAGGCCATCATGGACTACTATCAGTACGCCCACTCCAGCGGCACCTTCGGCGCGGTGGGCGTGGCAGCAGGTGCGGGCCGCATTTACGGGCTTGACCGCGCGGCGCTGAACAACATTCTGTCCATCGCCGAGTTCAACGCCCCGCTGGTGCCGGGCATCCGCAGCGTGGAATACCCCTCCATGAACAAGGACGGCGTGCCCTTCGGCGTAATGACCGGCGCACTGGTGCTGCTGGCAGGGCAGAGCGGCTTCACCGGCAACAAGCATCTGCTGGAGGCCGACGAATACCGTCACTATCTGGACGATCTGGGCCGGAATCACGAGGTCATGTCCCTGTACTTCAAGCCCTATCCCTGCTGCCGCTGGGGTCATCCCGCTATTGATGCCTGTTTGTCTCTGATGGCAGAGCATCACATCACCGCGGAAGATATCGAGGCCGTGACCATCGAGACCTTCTATAAGGCCACGCAGCTGTCCAAGGATATCCCCTCCTGCGCCGATGCTGCTCAGTACAACATCGCCTATCCGGTGGCCGCCGCCATCGTCAACAACGGCTTCTCCATCCAGCAGGTGGAAAACACCGGCGACACCGCCGTCATCGACATGATGGGCCGTCTCTCCTTCGTATGTGACCCGGAGCTGGATGCCCAGTTCCCCGCCCGCCGTCTGTGCTGGGCCTCCATGGTGCTGAAGGATGGCCGCCGCATCGTCTCCGACGTCCATGAACCCCGTGGGGAGGCCTGCGAGAATATCGGCTATGACTGGTTGGCAGATAAATTCCACCGCATCACAGCCCATCGCTTGACCTCGCCCCAGCAGGAGGTTTTCATCCAGCGGCTGCATAACGACGACTGGACTGTGCGCCAACTGATAAGTCAAGTCAACGCTGCACTGCTATAGTATAAGGCTCTGCCCGCTGCATACCCGCTATGCGCAAAATCATAACCACCAGTAAACTGGTGGTTTGACCTGCCCCTAAAAGGGGCGTTGAAGGTTTGACACCGCATTACCATTTCAGGCAGCCGCTTCAAGCGGCTGTCTTTTTATGCCTTCTTATTCTTGTCACCCGTAAACGGGTCTACATACTCTTTGATGCTGAATTGATCTGCGGCATAGTCCTCCTCCAGTTGGTTTCGGATATACTCCGCTATGATCTTTTTATTGCGCCCCATAGTATCCACATAGTATCCTCTGCGCCAAAAATTCCTCGACCCATACTTGTACTTCAAATTCGCGTGCCTGTCGAAAATCATTAAACTGCTCTTTCCCTTGAGAAATCCCATGAACTGTGCTACACGCAGGAGGTCACTGGTTCGAGTCCAGCAGTCTCCACCACGGAAAAACCTTGGAAACCTTGAAAACACTGGATTTTTGCCGTGCTCTGTGGTATAATGTTTGCATGGAAAACAGAGAAATACAGACAAGTAACACGGAAGAAATGATCACCATTTCCCGTGCGGAATATGAGCGGTTACAGCAGGAAAATGCGCAGTTGGAAGCAAAGTTTGCTGCCCGTGAGCAGGAGCAAGCTCAAGTCATAACCAGCCTGACGCTGCAAAATGAGTGGCTGCTGGAGCAGCTAAAGCTTTCCAGGA
>CAVHYW010000046.1:0-16671 GCA_963640475.1 bacterium
ATATTCTGGCACACTTCACTGGCCGTTTCAATCCGGCCTATTGTTTGACGCTTACTCTTGTTCAGCTTATACAGGTTCTTGTCCGCGGCGAAGTTGGTCAGCTCATACAGCACCAGCACATCGTCGGCCTCATCCGCCAGCGGCTGTACGCCCTCCCGGTAAAACCGGAGATCCAGCACGGTGATGGTGTCGTAATCCTTCATCAGGAACGGCAGAAAGCTGTTGGCAAAGCTGTCCTTTACCACCAGCAGGGACTTGCCGGTATCCGCGCCGGTGTCGATGACCACCTTGGCATAGTTACCGCCCATGAAGATCTTATAGTGATCCTTCTCCTCCAGTGCCGCCATGCTGTACAGGCTGTCAGACACCTCGCCGTCGCAGTCCATGGAGCGGATAGTGGCGAAGGCAGCGATGGACACCGTGTCATAGGGACTGTCCGGCAGCAGCACCTTGGAGTACAGCGTGCCCCGGAAGGTGGTGCTCATAGGTGTCAGCGTCCAGCCCTGATCCGCGTGCCCCGTGGCGGTGCACCATACGTCGTAGGCGGTCTGCGCGCCCTCGGTGGTCCAGTGATGGTCGGTGCGGTAGTACATGTCCGCCGCATTGGGGGCCAGCGCCGCACGCAGGTCGATGGCCTGCGTGCCGAACTCGCCCAGCAGCGTGTCGAAGCAGCTTGCCGCGTCGAAGAGGGGCGCGTTGGCGGGCAGGTCGTCACGGAGCATATAGGCGGGCGTGGGCACCATCATGATGCGGCAGTCCTTATCGGGATTGTTGTCAAAAAATGTCCGCACCTGCTCCAGATTCTTCTCATACTGGTCGGCATCGAAGGTGTCGGGCGTCACCTTGGCGAAGTAGCGGCCAGAGCGTCCCAGCCAGGTGTCGTTGATCTCCTGCCGCAGCGCCGCCCGCTGCACCAGAGAGGCCGTCTCCATCCAGGTGTCCCGCAGGGCGATCTGGTCGGAGACATAATCCTCCGCCTTCTTGGTGAAGGTGCCGTCCATCAGCGTCGTCCAGCTCAGCTCCGGCTTCAGCTGGAGATAGCGGTTCTCATTGGGGGAGAACTCCCGCTCCGGCGTCAGCAACGAGGCCAGCGCCAGCGCCACCAGAATACCGAAGATGGCCGCCAGCGGGGCCAGCTCCCGGCGCGTGTGTTCACTTTTCATCAGGCGTGCGCCGCCTTTTTTCGGGTTACTCATAGGTGCTTCTCCTTAGAAACGGAAGTAGAGGAAGGGATTATAGCTGTCGCCCACCAGAAACGCGATGGACAGCAGCAGCAGCAATACCACGCCCACGGTGCGCAGCGTCACGGCGGCGGTGTCGGACAGCTTGCTCTCCACACGCTCCCACAGCCGCAGCGGGCCGGTGGTGCAGCCGATGGCGGCGGCGATCAGCAGCACCACGTTGGAGCGCAGCAGATACAGCGCCGTACCGTCGGCAAAATGGGCGGTGAACATGGCGGAGACATACTGTCCCAGCTGGCCGAAGTCGGTGATGGCGAACAGCACCCAGCCCATGATAAAGGCGAAGATGGTATAGACATGGCCCACCCATTTGGGGGCCTTGTCCAGCCAGCGCAGCAGAAACAGCTTCTCCAGAATCAGCAGCACCGCGTAATAGAGGCCCCACAGCACGAAGTTCCAGCTGGCCCCGTGCCACAAGCCCGTCAGGAACCAGACAATGGCCAGATTCAGGATCTGCCGCGCCTTGCCGTGACGGTTGCCGCCCAGCGGGATATAGACATACTCCCGGAACCATGTGCCAAGGCTGATATGCCAGCGCCGCCAGAACTCCGTGACGGTGCGGGACTCGTAGGGATGCTCAAAGTTTTCCAGAAAGTGGAATCCAAACAGATGCCCCAGACCGATGGCCATGTCGGAGTATCCGGAGAAGTCAAAATAAATTTGGAACGTGAAGGCGATAGCGCCCAGCCACGCCGTCACGGCGGATGGTGCGGACATGGCGCTGATCTGCTCCCACAGAGCGCCCACCTGATTGGCGATCAACACCTTTTTGGCAAGGCCCACCACAAAGCGCTGCATGCCCCGGCTGGCCTCGAACACGCTCTCCCGGCGGTACATCAGCTCGCGCTCCACCGTTTTGTACTGGACGATGGGACCGGCGATCAGCTGGGGAAACAGCGTCACATACGCGCCTACGTTAAGGATATTCTTCTGGGCCTTCACGATGCCCCGGTACACGTCGATGGTGTAGGACATGGTCTGGAAGGTATAGAAGCTGATGCCGATGGGCAGGGCCAGTCCCAGCGCGGGGATACCGGCGCTCAGGAGACTATTCAGGTTATCAATGGCGAAATCCGTGTACTTGAAGAAGCCCAGAATGCCCAGATTGCCCACCACGTCCACGATCAGCACGGCCTTGGCGGCCTTCTGCTTTCCGACGTCCTGAAAATGGCCGATGAGCCGGGCATTGGTGTAGTCAAACACCGTAGAGAACAGCATGATAAGGATATACTTCGGCTCGCCCCAGCCGTAGAACACAAGGCTGAACAGCAGCAGCACGGTATTGCGTGCCTTGCGGGGACACAGGAAATAGATCCCCGCCACCACGGGCAGGAAGATCAACAGAAAGACGGTGCTGCTGAATACCATAAGGCGTTCTCCTTTGGAAAGTTTACAGGTTGTTTACGGCGCTTTTGCCGGAAAGTGGGACAGAGCAGCGCTCTGTCCCACAGGGGATGATAGGTTGTGTTGGATATATCCAAGGCCCTCTTGTGTAAGGTACGGATGTAGGGGCCGGCGTCCTCGACGGCCCGTCGGCTTACCGGAACATTATCGTAAAAGGGACGGGGCGTCGAGGACGCCGCCCCCTACAACAAATCGCCGGTATCTTTCTGTCTGCCGCAACCCCATTGGCAGCAAAATCGTCAGATTTTGCGCCAGAATCGTTTTACACCACGTCGTGCAGATAGCCCACCAGTACCGTGGAGCGGATGGCAGACAGGTTATTGACGAACAGCACGTCCTGCACCCCTTTATCCTGCGCGAACTGGCTGATGCTGCCCTTCCAGTACCGGTAGTCCAGCACATAGATGGTCTGGTAGTGATCCGTCAGGAACGGCACAAAGGCGTTGCCGAAGGACTCCTTCACCACGATGCAGCTGGAGCCGTCGGTCACGTCAGGGTTATTGATGACGGAATAGGCGTTGTCGCCGGTGATGAACGCACCGTATTTCAGGCTGGCAGGCGCGGTGGACTCGTCATAGATGATCTTGCCGCGGGTCAGATTCGTACTCTCGCTGTCGCCGTAGTCCAGCGTAGCCTCGGTGCTGAGGGGATGATAGGCCACCACCTTGTCGGGGTTTGCCCCCATGGTGGTGTTCTGGTTGGAATCCCGGTAGAAGGTACCCAGGAAGCCGTCATACTCGTCCACCTTATAGCTGCTCATGGGCGTGGGCGTGATACCCTTGGCCTTGCAGAACTGCTCATAGGCGTAGTACGCGCCGGTGGCCGTCCAGTGATGGTCGGTGCGGAAATAGATATACTCGGTGCGGTGGGCCAGCAGCGCGTCATACAGCGCCACGGACTTCACGTTGCCGTTCATATAGCCGATGATCTTCTGCTCGGCGGCCTTCTGGTCGGCGAAGATATCCTTGCCGTACAGATCGTCCGGCAGGCTGACGCCGGAGCTGAGGGGAATGGGCAGCATGTACACATTGGCCTTGCCTGCCAGCGCATCCGCCACGGCGTTCACGTTGTCGGCGTACTTCTTGGCGGTGCTGTCCACATAGCTGTACATCTCATAGCCGGTGTCGCCCACACGGTATACGGCGTCATACTGCTGCTCGTCGCCGTTCAGCTCGATCCGCTGGTATGTGGGTGCGGGATCGTCCGGCGTATTGTCGCCGTCGTCCCCGTTGGGGTCGTCCGTATTGCCGGGATCAGTGGTATCGCCGGTGGCAGGAGGCGTCGTATCATCGCCTGAGGGCTGCCTGTCCTTGCCCAGATTGATGACGATCAGCACCACGGCGGCGATGGCCACCACCAGCGCGATCAGCAGCATCAGGGGCGACAGGCTGCCGCGGCGTCCTCTGTACCGACTCATTTTACATAGCCCTCCACGATGGCGGTGGCGGCGGCGGTATCATCGCTGACGCACAGCACCACCACAGCGCCATCCTGACGCAGCAGCGCGTCGTTCAGACGGGCCTCCTCCTCTGGCTGATAGCGGCTGGCCTCGGTCTTCAGATCATTCAGATAGGTCTGCACGTTGGCGTACAGGGTCTTGGCGTCGTCAGCGCTGGCGCACTGAGCCACCACGATCATGTCATAGGCGTTGCCGTCGGCCATATAGCCGGTGATGGTGGTGCCCTCAGGGGGATCCAGCTTATAGTTCAGATCCTCCACCGCGGTAGCGATCATGTCCATGCTGTAAGGCACGTTATTCTTCAAATCGTCGGCCAGCTTCTGGACGTCCACGGTCTTGGTATCGCTTCCGCCGCCGCATGCGGCCAACGTCAGCATCATCATAGCCGCCAGCAGGGCGGCGAGCATCTTTTTCATCCAATATTCCTTCCTTTGTTTCTGGCCCGGTTCCCGGGCGGTCGTCATTTTTCTCCTGTGCATCGGCACATATGCCGACGCATTTCATCATACCACAAGTATAGACGAATTTGAAGAGCAATTTGTTTCCACTTTTAAAAATTTTACATTTCGTTCACGTCTCTAGTATGCGCCGCCGACGGGGCGGTCTATACAGGACGAAGCCGCCGCAGCGACAGGCTGCGGCGGCTTTGCGTAATTCATTCGACAGGCAGCCGCTTCAACCGATCGGCGTACTGTCATCGGCCCATTGGCAAAAGACCGCTACGCGGGCCTTACCGCCAGGCGTGCAGGTATACAGCACCAGCGGATAGCCGTCGTTGAACACGGCGTCCACGTCCTCTACCCGTTCTGGCTCCAGCTGGCGCACCTCCGCCACGGTATATTCGTAAACCGTGCCGTCCATGTCCGTAAAGGTCACGGCGTCGCCGCTTTGCAGCTTGTCCAGATAGCCGAAGTGGCTCTTGTAGTTATGGGCCGCGATCACCAGATCGCCGCCCTCGGCGGAGCCGAACTGGCGGCAGGGCGCTGTTTTCAGCGCCGGATAGCTCCAGTCCCGGATCACCGGCAGCTCGCGGGAGATGGCGGGAATGGTGATGATGCCCGCGTACTCATAGACCGGCTCCTCTGCCGCCGCAGGCGTCTCGTCGGACTGCGGCGGCCGGGCGGCGTCCTCGATGGCGGAGCGCACGTCTGCCAGCAGGGTCTCGGCCTCCTGCCCGGCATGGCGATCCTCACCCCGGTTGTAGAGAAAAAGGAGCAGTGCCGCAAGCATCAGCACTGCTCCCAGTGAGATCAGGATAACGCCTGATTTCTTAGGCATCGTCGTGTCTCTTTTTTCTGGTGACGATCCAGCCGAGAACGATCAGCACCACACCGGCGGCTGCCAGCGCGATAATGGGCCAGTTCATCTGGCCGGTCTGGATCAGCGTACCGGGCGTAATGACAGGGGGCTTGCCCTCAGTGAACTCCGAGGCGATGAACTGCCAGTCCACCTCGCCGTGCATGTCGGCATAGGCGTTGCCCAGCTCCAGAGGAACTGTCAGCGTTACGGTCAGGGTCGTGCCCTCGCCTTTTCTGAAGGTGCCCAGCTCGACGCCCTCGGTCAGCTGCTTTTCGGGCGTGCCGTCATAGATCACCTTGTCGCCCTGCTTCACCGTCATGTGCAGCTGGGCCAGAAAATCGTTCATGACCGCCACATCCGTGATGGCCTGATCCTGCGGGACATTCTTCGCGTCGTGGGGAATGCCCTTGATGGTCAGCTTCACATAGTCGCTGCCGTTATTGGCCTGATTCTTGAAGGTGATGGTCTCGGTGCGCTCGTCACCGGGCATCACGTTCTTGAAGCTGCCGAACAGGTCTGTGGTGGTCAGATTGTTGGCCTTGGGATAGATCATCAGCTTGTTCCGGCCCTCATAGACGATATCCGCCACGGGATCGGCGGCGAACGCCGTCACAGACAGGCTCAGCGCCATGACCAGCACCATCAGGAGGGAAAGCGCCGTTTTGAAAGTCTTTTTCATCGTTCCACCCCTCCTTACTGCACGCGCAGCGTGCCGTCAGCGGCCACCGTGACCGGCCACACATCCGCCACGGTGGTGGCGGGCAGGCTCTGGATGGCCTCGGCAATGATCTCCACGGACAGGCCGTAGCCCTCCGGCACGGCGGCGCCGTCAGCAAGCGCGCACCGGTGGATCAGCACGCCGGTGGAGCTGTCGTTGGCAACGGGACTGGTGTAATACCAGTACCCGTCAGCGCCTGCCGCCCAGCCGGTATCGGTGGGTATGCTCATGGTGTAGTCCCGGCCCTCCACAGGCTTCTGGCCGTAGACATTGCCCTGCGCGTCCTTCCACGTTACCACCGCATAGGCACGGATGTAGGCATCGATGTTGCCGGTGTTCTTGATCGTAACACCGGACTTGACGCCGTTTTCAAACGTCTCCTCCACCGCGCAGGACACATTGCCGGGCGTGAAGGTGTTGCTGGCGCTGTCGTTGGACACCAGCCATGCCAGCGTACCGCCGGCCGCAGCCAGTACCAGCACCAACACGGAGACCACCAGCACAAGGGAACGCTTCGCGCCGCCAGAGGCGACTCTCTTTCCGGATTTCATGTTTCATGGCCTCCTTTCTCAGTTGATGGCAGGCGTATTGGACGTGCTCCAGCGGTTGTCGCAGTAAGCTCCGCCGCTCAGCCAATACGAATTGCCCAGCTTGTTGGTGAAGGTCACGGTATTCCGGCTGGCGTCCACGTTCAGGGTGATCTTCTGGGCGTCGTTGTTCTCATACCTCCAGGTCCAGCCGTTGTCCTCGGTCACGGTATACTCGGTGTTCGCCTTCAGGCCCTTGATGGTGACCGTGAAATTGTTGCCCTGATTGAGCACGACCTTCAAACCGGCGCCCAGCTCGCCGCCGGTGATCGTAAACACCGCGGACTGGTTGGGATCCTTCATGCCGTCGGGATAGGTCTTGACGATCGTCAGATCGGTGACATCCGGCTCAAACTTGGCGTAATAAGTCGCCGCCACGTTCTTGCCGTCGACCTTCTGGGGAATGATCTTGCCGACGGCATCGACCCAACCGGCATCCACGCTCTGGGTGCAGGCTTCATTCTTGAACCAGCCCACGAAGCGATAACCCTCGTTGGCGGTGGGGACGGAGCCCTGCGCCGTGTCGCTGACCACCTTCAGCGTCTCGCTCTCAGGCAATACGGAGCCGCCCTCGGCGGGGACAGGCTGATAGCGGATGGTGACATTCGGCTCGGAGCACTGGGCCGTGATCGTGATGTTGCTGGCGATGGACCACGTTGTCAGCGCGGCCATCAGCTGCGCCGTGTTGTAAGTGCCGTCAATGCCTCTGCCGCCGCCGGTAACGACCCAGCTGTCATTGAACTCATAGCCGGAGGCGCCGTGGTTGGCGGCGATGCCGTTCCGAAGCGTGGTCTCCAGCGTCTCGACATAAGTGGCGGGGATCTTGTTTCCGCTGTCGTTATGCAGGATGGCGAAGCTTTGCAGGGAATAGCCGTCATGATCCTTGAACACGACCTGATAAGCCTCGGTGCTCTTGGCGTACACGATGTGCAGCACGCCGGAGGGCTGATAGTCGTCCGCTCTGGTGACGGTCGCAGCATCGCTGGTGGTCCAGTCGAAATACAGGTAGGACCCGTAGTTATTCATACGGGACTGTCTTTCCACGCGGGAGACATAGCTCTTCTGGCCGGAATAGTGGCCCGACCAATAGAAGAAGGAACCGCTGTAAGTGTAGCCGTCAGGCGCGATGGCCGCAAAGGTGTTCAGGTCGATGGACACTGCCGAGTCAAAGACATAATAGTCCTGCGCGCCCTGCATGGTCAGAAGATTGCCGTTGGTATCCTCGAAGCGGATCTTCATGACATAGGGGCCGTAGGTATTTCCGTACTCGGTAATAGTGGTGGGATCATCACTCTCATGTGCCGCCGTCACGTTGGCGAAAACAATGTCGTCCCAGATCGAGCTTCCGGCGGCGGCGACAACGACGACCTGAATGGTGTCTCTGCCTTGGGACAGCGTCGTCTCGCCGACGGCGTTTGCCGTGATGGTCGTTTTGCCTCTGGCAGTGCGCACGGTAGCGATGCTGCTGTCAACAACTGACCACCGGCCGTTTCCGCCTGTGGCGGTGACCTCGCGCGAGTCGCCGACGCTCAGCACGATCTTGTAGTTGTTCCGGTTCCAGTTGTTGCCGGTATAACCGGTCACTACATAGATAGAGAAGGCGTCCGCGGCAAAGTCGATGCGCTCCGCGCTGTCAGCCGTTGCCACCAGCTCCGCCGTATAGGCGGCGGCAGCCTGCGGGGCGCTCTCGCTCTGTGTGCGGGCAGCGGCCATACGCGGCGCCGCCAGCTCGCTCATGTGGTACACGCTCAGCGCGGTGGTATCCTCCGGAAGGGCGCCGCCCATCTGGAAGGACACCTGCACCTGATAGCCGTCAGCCGGCTGGACTTCCTCACCGTCGCAGGTGAAGGTGATGTCGTAGGCCAGCCGGCCATAGTTGTACTGGGCCTCCTGCTCCGTCAGCGCGGAATCGATGGCGGTCAGGACCGTTTCATCGGTCACAGGCTGCACGGAGACCGTCGTTCCGGCGGGGAATGCGCCGTCGGGCGCGGTGATCTCCACCGTTACGCCGTTGGCGTCATCCAGAACCGTCTCGTGGATGCCCGTATCGGCGGGCGCGGCGTCATCCTCCGCCGCGGCCGTGGCGATCAGGCTGGGCGAGAGCGTCAGAAGCATCGCGCAGCACAAAAGCAGCGCGGCAATACGTTTTTTCATATGCTGCTCCTCCTCTCTCAGCCGGTTTTGCCGGTGTCAACGCCGCCCTTGACCGGCCAGCCCTTGGCCGCCAGCGCGGAGTCGCCGTTGTTGACCACCTGAACCGCCTGCGCCTCCACCGTGATCACGGCGGTCGCGCGCTGGTAGTCGTTGCCCATGTCACCGGCGAAGGTCACCTTTTCCAGCGAAGCCGTGGTGGTCTCGCCGGGGGCAAGCTTTTTGCTGTAATAGTAATAACCATCCTGACCCTGCGTCCAGTCGCTGCCGATGGTCGGGATCACCAGCTTCCGGGCGTCAGCCTCCGGCACAGCGGTGCCGTCGGCCAGCGTGATGACGGGCGTCAGCTTGATGCGCACCCATGCGTCGCCGGTGCCGTTGTTGGTGACAACGGCATACTTCTCGATGGTCATACCGGGCATAACGCCGTCCTTCTTGTCCGCATAATCCTGCGTCAGAGCGGCGTCAGCGTATTCCTTCAGCGTGATATCCACCTTGCCGGTGGTGATTACGTTGTGGGCTACTGCGTCTGATGTGAAAAACGCCAGCGTACCGCCGCCGATAGCGGCGATCACCAGGATCGCACACAGGCACAGTGCCGCGATTCTTTTTTTCATGGCTGTTTTTCCTTTCATTTTCATGTCGCCGGCACAGCGCCGGTGTCACTTGGAAGGAGTTGGTTACTTCTGTGCGCTCTGTGCGTCGAAAGCGGCCCATGCCGCGTCGGCATCCGCAAAGTTGTCGGAGTTCTGGATGGCCTCGGCCACGACGTTGATCTGGAAGCCCTTCAGAGCGGCCAGCTGCTCGCCGGTGACCCAAGTGGGAACTTTGATTTCATCAAATAAGGTCTCCAGAACAGCGTCAGCATCCGCAGCGCTCACCACAGCGTTGTAATAGAAGGTGTAGGTGATAGTATCGGCTTCCTTGTCATAGACGCAATACTTGGCATTGGCCAGCATTTCTTCCGTGTCAACCATGTTATCGGGGATAATGCCGTCCCACTTGGCAGCGTTTTCCTCAACGAAATTGATCATGCGGATCAGGGGGAATGCATCCTCAACGCCGGTAGGGCCATCTTCGGCAAATTCCGGATCAGTACACATGGCAATGATCTTGCTGGCGTTGTTGAGGGTCACCTTCATGCGGACATAGCAATCCTCGCTGCCCTTCAAAACGGTGATGGTAGGATCCTTGACATAGCTGACGCCGGGGATCAGCTTATAGCTGTTCTCCTGCACGCGGTCGCCCTGAGGATCGTCAACGTTGGTCTCGTCCAACTTGATCTCCACGTTGCCCACGGTAAAGGTGTTGTTCGCCTCATCCGTGTCGGTGAAGTAGGCCAGAGTCGCGCCGCCGATGGCGACGACAGCTAGGGCTACGCACAGGCACAGTGCTACGATCTTTTTCTTCATGTTTTCTGCGTCCTTTCTGCTTTGAAAAAATTTTATGTCATCGGCTCTCGCCGGTGCATACGGGGTCATTCATTCCTTTTTGCCGGCGTCCTTCTCCGCCCGCTTCCCGTCCTTCTTCTCCGGCATCAGTACATCCGGCAGGAACACCAGCAGCAGTACCACCGCCGCGGCGGAGATGGCCACATAGGTGCCGGGGGGATGCTGAATATAGTTGGCGATATAGCCCAGCTTCGGGATGGTGAACACCGGCGTGCCGATCACATTCTTATAGTGTACCAGCCCGCCGTCCTCCGCGTCGTTGGCGTCGCCCTTGGTGCGGAAGCGGACAACGGTAGGATCCGCCTCGTCCGGTACCACCTCCACCACACGGTGGGTGACCACAGTGTCCTCATTCAGCATGAAGGTAATCACCGTACCCGCCTGAATATCCTCGGCGGCGATTTTCTTCACATAGATGATGGAGCCGGTATGATACGTCGGCTCCATGGAGCCGGAGAGCACCGTGTATGTCCGCAGGCCCGCCAGCCACGCGCCGCCCAGCACCAGCGTCAGAACGATCAGCAGCACCACCAGCACATTGCTGATGATATTCAGTGTTTTTTTGACTTTCGGATCCATATCTCGTTTCCTTTTCCGGTCATCCGGCAGAGCTGCCGCATATCCATACGATTCTGTATACGCTTTCCGCTAAAAATATCCATATTCGCCGCAAAAAGGGAAAAAATAAACATTTTTATGGGAAGGGATGCAAAACGGAGACACAGCATGCGCGGCAGACCGCCGCGCACTCCATTTTCAAAATGATAGCACACTTTGCGGGAAAATGCAATGCCTGAACGAAATAATTGACACTACTTCTGTGAAACGACGGGCAAGCGGCATGCCGCTTGTCCGTTGTCCAGACACCTGTGTATAGATATAAGCACTTGCTTAGTAGACGCGCTTTTCCAGCGTGCGGCACAAGGGCGCGAAGGTCATGGGCCACACCGCACCGGCAAACAGCACCATGACGGCGTACCGTACCGCGCCGCCCGGCCCCGCGCCCAGCAGCGCCGCCAGCGGCGCTTTCAGCGCGGCCCGGATGGCCACGATCAAAAGAAGGCCGCCCACCAGCTTGATGAGCTGCACATACCACACGGCCCGGGTGTCGAAGTGAATGAACTTCATGTCCAGCCACCACGCCGCCAGCAGGCCCACCGTGGCCCCCATCAGCTTCCATGCGTTCTCCACGCCGTGGGCCAGATTGTCCGCGTCCACATCGGCAGGGAACTGGTACAGCGACACGAACAGCAGGTATCCCGCCGCCAGCGCCAGCATCACGCCGATCACCGCGGCCATGACGCCGTGGCGGATGTCGCTGTGCTCCATGACGGGGTACAGCACGAACAGCAGCACCACCGCCGTCACGGCGGCTACGCCCACATCCAGCGGCGTGTGGACGCCCAGATACATCCGGGAGAAGGGCACCAGCACCGCAATGACGATACACACCACCCGCACCCATTTCCGGCGGGTGAACCGGGCGATGCCGCCGAAGGTGCCCACGGCGTTCTGGGTATGGCCGCTGGGGAAGGAATAGCCGGTGGCCTGCGCGCGGGCGCTCTCCACGATGGTGAAATTGCTGTCCAGCACCCATGGCCGGGGGATGCGGCACAGCAGCTTCAGAAACTGGTTCAGCACTGTTCCGGCAAAGCCTACCGCCAGCAGATAGTACCCCTCCTTCTTGCTGACGCACCAGAACACGAACAGCGCCGCCACCATGAACACCAGCTCCTCGCCCAGATGGGTGACAAGGGAAAAGACGGTGTCCAGAAACGGCGTGCGGATGGATTCCAAGGCGTATAAGACCTGCATAAACGCACCTCCTGACGGATTTGGTGAACAACGCCTCCGGTGAAAAGCACCGGAGGCGTTGCGGGTCGAACAAAAAGCTTACTTGACGCAAATGGTCTCGATCTCCACCAGAGCACCCTTGGGCAGCGCACCCACCTCCACGGCGGAGCGGGCGGGATACTGGCCCTCGGTAAAGAACTCGGCGTACACGGCGTTCATGGCGGCGAAGTCGCCCATGTTCTGCAGGAACACGGTGGTCTTGACCACGTTGTCCATGGTCAGGCCGGCCTCGGTCAGGATGGCCTTGATGTTGGTCAGTGCCTGACGGGTCTGCTCGGTGATGCCGCCGGGGACGAACTCGCCGGTGGCGGGATCGAAGGGCACCTGACCGGAGGTGACAAGGAAATTACCGCAGTCGATGGCCTGAGAATAGGGGCCGATGGCGGCGGGAGCATTGGTGGTGGAAATGATCTTCTTCATGGGAACATCCTCCTTTTCATACTGTACGTCCATGGTACACCACAGCCGGGAAAATGTCAACGAGTAACCAACGGCTCATCCCCTCAATATACTGATGCAGGGAGAGACATTTTCTCCCGCAAAGCGTTCAACACGCAAAAGGGAGGCGCATATGAACCAAATCATTTCGATCCGGGACGCCGCCCTGACGTATCAGGCCCGCAACGGCGAGGTGGAGGCGCTGCGGCGCGTCTCCTTCGACGTGGCGGAGGGGGAGTTCGTCAGCATCGTCGGGCCGTCCGGCTGCGGAAAATCCACATTGCTGGGCGCTCTGGCGGGTCTGGAGACGCTGGACGGCGGTACGGTGACGCTGTGCGGCGCGCCGGTGTCCGGGGCCAGCGGCCATGTGGGCTTCATGCCCCAGCGGGATCAGCTGTTTGAATGGCGCACCATCCGGGACAATGTGCTGCTGGGACTGGAGATCCGCCGCGACCGGGACGGGGAGCACCGCGCCCATGTGGACGCGCTGCTGGAGCGCTACGGACTGGCGGAGTTCGCCGCCAAGCGGCCCGACCAGCTCTCCGGCGGTATGCGCCAGCGCTGCGCCCTGATCCGCACGCTGGCCACGGGGCCGGATATCCTGCTGCTGGATGAACCTTTTTCCGCGCTGGACTATCAGACCCGGCTGGCAGTGTCCGGCGACATCTGGCGCATCATCCGCGGCGAGGGCAAGACCGCCCTGCTGGTGACCCACGATATCTCCGAGGCTGTCAGCATGTCGGACCGGGTGGTGGTGCTGTCCCGGCGGCCCGCCGTGGTGAAGGCGGTGTTCGACATGGGGGAGCTGCGGCCGCTCGCCCCCATGCAGCGGCGGGAGAATCCGGCCTTCCCCCGTTACTTCGACGCCATATGGAAGGAGCTGGAGCTGCATGAATGAGGCCCTGTCGCCCAAGCGGGCGCGGTATCTGCTGGCGCTGCGGCGGCAGACCCGGCGGGTGCGTATCTGGCAGATCTCCCTGCTGGTGGGCTTTTTCGCCTTCTGGGAGCTCAGCTGCCGCGTGGGACTCAGCGACGGCTTTCTGGTCAGCTGTCCCAGCCGCATCGCCGCTACGTTTGTCAACCTGTGCCGGGGCGGCGACGTGCTGGTGCATGTGGGCACCTCCTGCTGGGAGACGGCGGTGGGGTTCCTGCTGGGTACCGCCGCCGGTACGCTGATCGCCGTGGCCATGTGGTGGTGGCCCACCCTCAGCCGGGTACTGGACCCGTATCTGGTGGTACTCAACGCCCTGCCGAAAACGGCGCTGGGGCCCATCTTCATCGTGTGGATGGGCGCGGGCACCGGGGCCATCATCGTCATGACGCTGGCCATTTCGCTGATCGTCACCATCCTGAACATGTACGAGGGCTTCCGCGCCACGGACGCCCAGAAGCTGCGGCTGATGGCCGCTATGGGGGCCAGCCGCTGGCAGACGCTGCGGATGCTGGTGTTTCCCGCCAACTACGCCACGCTGCTGAACACCCTGAAGGTCAACGTGGGCCTTTCGTGGGTGGGCGTCATCATGGGCGAGTTCCTTGTCTCACGCGCCGGTCTGGGCTACCTGATCGTCTACGGCTCGCAGGTGTTCAACATGGATCTGGTGATGACCAGTGTGCTGCTGCTTCTGGCGGCCGCGGTGATCATGTACCGGCTGGTGCTGTGGGTGGAAAAAATACTGTATCGTTTATTGGGGGTAAAAGCATGAAAAAAATCTTCGCGCCAATTCTTGCCGCCCTGACGCTGCTGCCGCTGCTGTGCGGCTGCGGCGCCGGGCAGACGGAGAAGGAGTTGACCACCGTCCGGCTCAACGAGGTGACCCATTCCGTGTTCTACGCGCCGCAGTATGTGGCCATGGAGCTGGGCTTCTTCGCCGAGGAGGGCCTTGCCATTGAGCTGACCAACGGCGGCGGCGCCGACAAGGTCATGACCGCCGTGGTGTCGGGACAGAGCGACATCGGCCTTGCCGGGCCGGAGAGCTGCGTCTACATTTACAATCAGGGCAAGGACGACTATCCCGTGGTGTTCGCCCAGCTGACGGCCTGCGACGGCGCGTTCCTCATGGGCCGCACGGACGATCCCTTTGACTGGGAGGACCTCCGGGGCAAGACCATCATTGGCGGCCGCAAGGGCGGCGTGCCGGAGATGACGCTGGAATACGTCCTGCGCCAGCACGGCCTTGAGCCGCAGGTGGACGTGATCGTGGACACCAGCGTGCAGTTCAATATGATGGCCGGTGCCTTCACCGGCGGGCAGGGCGACTATGTGACGCTGTTCGAGCCCGCCGCCACGCAGGTGGTTACCTCCGGCGAGGGGTATATCCTCTGCTCCATCGGCGCGGAGAGCGGCCGCATCCCCTATACCGCCTATTTTGCGTCCCAGAGCTACACGGCGCAGCATGACGACGTGATCGCCGCCTTCTGCCGCGCCGTTGCCAAGGCCCTGGACTGGGTGGATTCCCACACTGACCGGGAAGTGGCAGAGGCCATTATCGGCCAGTTCCCCGACACCAGCCTTGACACGCTGGAGGCCGTCACCGCCCGCCACCGTGAGATCGGCGCGTGGAACGCGCCGCTGACCATGGAGCAGGCGTCGCTGGAGCGGCTGGAGACCGTCATGACGCAGGCCGGAGAGCTGACGGAGGCGGAGTGGGTGGACTTCGACAAGCTGGTGGATAACCACTGGGCGGAAGCCGCACGCTGACCCTGCTGACAACAAAGAAAGGGCGGTCATAGCGCCCCTGCTGGTAAGACAGTAAAATTCAAATTTCTTGGAACAGGCATGATTTCGGTCATGCCTGTTCCGCTTTTAGCAGCTCATCCACGGGAATGTAGCCCACAAGGTCGTACTCGATATGTACCTTCTGCCTGCGCTTGCCGCTGGACTTGTCAGGTGCATCCACATAGACCGCCTTGACAAGCTCTCTGAGGGCATAGGGGGTCAGCTCCGTGAGGGTGCTGTTCCTCTTTACCCGCTGAACAAACTGCTCTATATTCTCTGCCTGTTGTTCCTGTTCATGGATTTGCTGTTGCAGACCTTTGACCTCGGCTTTGAGGTCTTTCTGTTCCTCGGTGTAGTTCTTGCTCATCATGGCGAAGCGTTCATCGTCCAGCCGACCGGCTACATTGTCCTCGTAAATGCGGATGAAAAGACGGTCAAGCTCTCCGATT
Organism: bacterium; assembly: GCA_963640475.1. Classification (GTDB taxonomy): domain Bacteria; phylum Bacillota; class Clostridia; order Oscillospirales; family Oscillospiraceae; genus Vescimonas. The sequence continues at coordinate 15,768 of CAVHYW010000046.1, forward strand.
CGCTTCTCAGCCTGCGCCAACCGCTTCTGATGCAGCCGCAGCGATTCCTCGCTCTGCATACGGAGCTTTTGCTCCATCTCGGAACGGAAATAAGCCTCGTAGCGAGTGACTACCGATATGACCTCCTGAATGTGCTTCCAGACGATTTGTTCCAGCACAACGGCACGGATATAATGTCCGCTGCACTTATCCTTGTTGGCACGATGGGTGGAGCAGATGAAGAAGTCCTGCCGCTTTTCAAAATAGCTGGTGGTGGAGTAGTAGAGCTTCTGCTTGCAGTCGTTGCAGAACACCAAGCCGGAGAACATATTGCTCTTTCCTGTTGCCGTTCTGCGGTGCCGCTGCTGTCGAATCTCCTGCACCTTATCAAAGACTTCTAACGAAATAATCGCCGGGTGTGTGTTATAGAAAATCTTGCGATTCTCTATCGGATTTTCCCGCTGCTTCTTGTCCCAGATGGAGTTGGTATAGGTCTTGAAATTGACTGTGCAGCCTGTGTACTCCATATATTCGAGGATGTAAGCAACGGTGCTTTCGTGCCAGCGATACTCGTTCTCTGGAGTCTGATGCGGTGTTTTTCTGCCTTCCCGCTGTTTGTAGGCGGTGGGGTTCAGCACCCTTTCCTTTTCCAGCAGAGCGGCGATTTGGCTCGGCCCTTTTCCCTCCATGCAGAGTGCAAAGATCCGCTTCACGACCTGTGCCGCTTCCTCGTCAATCACCCATTTCTTGGGATCGTCAGAGTCACGCTTGTAACCGTAGGGAACATTGGTGGTCAAGCGCTCTCCACGCTCACCCTTTGCCTTGTTGACGGCACGGATTTTCCGGCTGGTATCTTTGGCGTACCACTCATTAGTCAACCTCGAATAAAGAATGACGGCTTATGCTTCGATATATCCGACGAAAT
>CAVHYW010000047.1:0-15777 GCA_963640475.1 bacterium
TGGTCATCGGCGGCGGCAACGTGGCCATGGACGTGACCCGCAGCTCCATCCGCCTTGGCGCGGACAAGGTGTCCTGCGTCTATCGCCGCCGCATCGAGGATATGACGGCGCTGCCGGACGAGGTCACCGGCGCCATGGCCGAGGGCGCGGAAATGCTGACACTCATGGCGCCCGTCCGTATCGAGGCCAACGAGAATGACGAGGCCGTGGCCCTGTGGGTACAGCCTCAGATCCCCGGCGAGACCGACAAGTCCGGCCGTCCCCGGCCGGAAAAGGCCGACCTGCCGGAGCTGCGCATCGAGGCGGACATCATCATGGTGGCCATCGGACAGGGCATCGAGATCGCCGGGTTCGAGCAGTCCGGCGTACCCATCAAGCGGGGCACCTTTGTGGCGGCCAGCTCCAGTCAGGTGGGCAACATGAACAATGTGTTTGCCGGAGGCGACTGTGTGACCGGCCCTGCCACGGCCATTCGCGCCATCGCTGCCGGTAAGGTGGCGGCAGCCAATATCGATGAGCATCTGGGCTTCCACCATGATATTACCGTGGAGCTCGACATCCCGGCGCCCAAGCTGAACAACTCGCCTCCCCACGGACGCATCAACACCACCGAGCGGGAGGCCGCGGAACGGAAGAACGACTTTGAGGATATCGAATGTGGCCTGACCTGCGAAGGCGCCTGCACCGAAGCAGCACGCTGCCTGCGCTGCGACCACTACGGTTACGGGATTTTCAGAGGAGGTCGAAACAGCAAATGGTAACTTTGACGATCGACAAGAAAGTGATCTCCGTGCCGGAGGGCACGACCATTCTGGAGGCCGCCAGGAGCGCCAATATCAGCATCCCCACCCTGTGCTATCTCAAGGATGTCAACGAGATCGCCGCCTGCCGCATCTGTATGGTGGAGGTGGAGGGGCACGCGCGGCTGGTGCCCTCCTGCGACAACGCCGTGGTGGAGGGCATGGTGGTGCACACCAACTCGCCCCGAGTCCGTGAGGCACGGCGCGTGAACCTGCGGCTGATCCTCAGCCAGCATGAGATCTGCTGCACCAAGTGTACCCGCAGCGGCAACTGCAAGCTCCAGACACTGTGCAACGACTATAACCTGCTGGGTGACCACTACATCAAGGATCTGAAAAACATCCCCACCGATTTCTCCAACCCTGTGGTGCGCATCGAAAACCGCTGCATCCGCTGCATGCGGTGCATCCAGGTGTGCGAGAAGATCCAGACCATGAACATCTGGGATGTGGTGGGCACTGGTACCCGCACCACCGTGGGCGTGGGCCGCTTCCACACGCTGGGTGAATCCGACTGCACCTTCTGCGGCCAGTGCATCACCCACTGTCCCGTGGGCGCTTTGCAGGAGCACGATGACACCGGCAAGGTGTGGGACGCGCTGGCGGATCCCAACAGGATCACCGTGGTGCAGATCGCGCCCGCCGTCCGGGCCGCGTGGGCGGAGTACTATCACCTTGACCCCAAGTTCGCCACTGCCAAGCGGATGGTGACGGCGTTGAAGGAGATCGGCTTCGACTACGTGTTCGACACCAACTTTACCGCCGACCTGACCATCATGGAGGAGGGGACGGAGTTCCTGCAGCGGTTCACCCACCGCGATCAGTACAAGTGGCCCATGTTCACCTCCTGCTGTCCCGGCTGGGTGCGGTTCGTGAAGGGCCAGTTCCCGGAATACACCACCAATCTGTCCACCGCCAAGTCCCCTCAGGCCATGTTCGGCGCGGTAGCCAAGAGCTACTTTGCCGAAAAGCTGGGGGTGGATCCCCACAACATCTATGTGGTGTCCATCATGCCCTGCACCGCCAAGAAGGCGGAGCGGGCCATCCCCAACCTGAACAGTGCCTGCGGCGATCCGGACGTGGACGTGGTGCTGACCACCCGCGAGTTCGTCCGCATGCTGCGGGGCGAGCAGATCAATCCCGCCGTCATGGAGGAGACGGAGTTCGATAGCCCCTTGGGCACCGGTACCGGCGCGGCGGTGATTTTCGGCGCCACCGGCGGCGTTATGGATGCGGCGCTGCGCAGCGCCTACTTCATGGTCACCGGCCATAACCCCGATCCTGATGCCTTTTCGGCGGTGCGGGGCATGGACGGCTGGAAGGAGGCCGCCTTCGAGATCCCCGGCGCGGGCCGTGTCCGCGTGGCGGTGGTCAGCGGTCTGGGCAATACCCGGAAGCTGATGAACGCCCTGAAGGACGGCAAGGCCAGCTACGACTTCGTGGAGGTCATGGCCTGCCCCGGCGGCTGTGTGGGCGGCGGCGGACAGCCCATCCGGGACAGTGTGGAGCTGGCCCAGCCCCGCGGCGATATCCTGTGGAGCATTGATAAGAATGCGCCTGTCCGGTTCTCTCACGAGAATCCCGAGGTGCGGGCGCTGTACAATCAGTATTTCCACAAGCCTCTCAGCCATCGTTCCCACGAGCTGCTGCACACCGACCTGACGGCGTGGAAAATGCCCACGGAGGAGTAAACTGCCCTTTTCGACGGAGGTAATGCCATGAAAAAACTGATCGCTCTGCTGCTGGCCGTGCTGTGCGTTTTTGCGCTGGCGGGCTGCGGCAGTACCGAATGGACCATGTCGGACATCCAACTCTCTGCCCAGAACGCCGCGGCCATCGACCGGTGCCTGAGATCCAAGGACTGGCAGGATGGCCTGACGGACTGCATCTCAGAGCGTCTCACCGACGGCAGCGGCAGGTGCGTTGACTACTGCCCCGACTGCGGGATATTCAATGATCTGGAGACCGGACGGCATTTGGAACTCAGCGACAGTGCCCGAGAGGACATAAATACCCGGCTGGGCCAGTACGTTGATCTTGGAAACAGGGGATAACAGAAAACGGCGGTACACAAGCATGTACCGCCGTTTTTCCATAAAAAGCACTATGAAGCCGTGACAAAAATCACGGCTTTTTTGTCGGAAAACCACATTGACTTTCCCAAAGCCGGTGCTAAAATACAGGCGTCCATTGGAAAGGAAAGAAGGCGTGGCTATGGACAGAATTTGTGCCATCGTGATATTTGTGGTGATGTTTGGCCTTATCATATGGGATCGCTTTCCCCGACACTGGGTAACGCTGGGCGGCGGCGCGGCGGTGCTGCTGGTGGTGTTCGGCCTGTGCCGCCATAGCTGGACGGATATCTGGGAAACGCTGAACCTGACCTGCTTTTTCCGTTCCGACTTCTGGTATGAAGCGGCGGAATCCTCCGGCGGTATCAACTGGTCGACCATCACCTTTGTGGCCGGTATGATGGTGATGGTGGCGGGTATGGCGCAGGGCGGTATCTTTCGCTGGCTGTGTCTGAAGATCGCCGGATGGGTACACTATCGGACGGTGCCGCTGCTGCTGTGCTTCATGCTGGTCAGCGGCGTACTGTCCATGTTTATCGACAGCATCACCGTACTACTGTTTCTGGCGGCGGTAACGGCGGAGCTGGCCCAGCTGCTGCGGTTCGACCCCATCCCCATGATTCTGGCGGAGATCTTCTGCGCCAATCTGGGCGGCAGCGCCACCATGTGCGGCGACCCGCCCAACATCATTATCGGTACGTCTCTGGGCTTCAGCTTTACGGACTTTTTGACCAATACGGGACTGATCGCCTTGCTCTGCTTTGTTGCGGCGGTACTGTACTTCTATCTGTGCTTCCGCCGCCCGCTGATGGCAAGCGAAGAGGAGCGTCCGGCGGACATTGCCTATCCCGACGCTGCCTCGGTGGTGACGGATCGTCCGGCCTTCTATGGCTGCGGCGTGGTGTTTCTGCTGGTGGTGGCGCTGCTGGTGACGCATGCCAGAACGGGGCTGACCGTCAGTGCCGTCGGCTGCATCGCGGCGATACTGACCGTGCTGGTGGTTTGGTGCACCTCCGGCGGCAGAACGGCGCTGGGACTGTTCCGCAAGATCGATCACAAGACGCTGCTGTTCTTTATCGGGCTGTTTGTGGCGGTGTCCGGCTTGCAGCGCACCGGCTGTCTGGACGCGCTGGCAGGCGGTATCGCCCAGCTCAGCGGCGGCAGCAGCAAGATGATGCTGGCCATCATCTTGTGGATCTCCGCCGTGGCCAGCGCGTTTATCGACAATATCCCCTTTGCCGCCACCATGGTGCCGGTGATCCAGTCCATGGCCGCCGCGCAGGGCGTGGATCTGACGGCGCTGGCATGGGCGCTGTCGCTGGGTACTGATCTGGGCGGCAGCGCGACCCCTATCGGCGCTTCCGCCAACGTGGTGGGCATCTCCGTGGCGGCGCAGAACGGCTATAAAGTCTCGTGGGGCCGCTACTGCCGTTATTGCGCACCGGCGACGGTGCTGGCGGTGACGATCTCCATGCTGTGCCTGTTCGCGCGGTATTTGTAAAGCAAAAGAGAACACGTCCGGGCATGCGTACCCGGACGTGTTCTTTTTTGAAGAAGAATGGAAAATGGTCTATGTAAACAGCTCTCTTACTTGCCCAGCGTCTTGCCCATCTCGCGGCAGGCGTTCAGCGCCGCGTCGTCGGGGGCTTCGCAGCAGGTGACGCTCTCGCACACCAGATTCACACCGGCGCTGTCGCAGTCCTTTTCCCAGCTGCGCATCCACTCGCCGTCGCCCCAGCCATAGGAGCCGAACAGTGCCACGCTCTTGCCGCTGAGGCTGTTCTTGCAGTTGTCGAACATGGGCTGGAAGTCCACCTCCTCCAGCACCTCGCTGCCCATGGCGGGGCAGCCGAATGCGATGGCGGAATAGCCGTTCAGGGAACCCACCTGATCGGGGGTCATTACGGTGACCTCCGCGCCGGCGGCCTTCATGCCCTCGGCCACGGCGTTGGCCATGGCCTCCGTGTTGCCGGTGCCGCTCCAATAGATCACAGCAGTCTTTTTCATAATCGTTGTCCTTTCTTTTTACGAATTTATTGTATCAACCCGCCACTGTCAGCTGTCCGATATCGGAACCGGAACGCCACAGGGCGCAGTAGATCTCCGTGCATTTCTTGAACTGGTCGAACATCCGCCGCGCCTTTTCCACGTCGCCGTAGACCTTCCACAGTCCGGCGCACTTGAAGTCGCAGGCCCGGTGCTCGATAAAGCCCTTCACATCCTCCGGCGGATAGCTGAGGAACAGGCCCACCTCGTGGGGGAATTCGCCGCTTTCCCGGAAGCGGCGAATCAGCTTGGCCACGCACCGCTGGCAGCCGCCGCAGGGATAGCCCGCCTGCTGCAAGATGTCCTGGGCCGTCTCGCTCTCCAGATCACGCCGCAGCTCCGCCGGACGGTACAGGTACAGCAGCGCCTGTTGGCCCAGATAGCGGATGGGCAGCAGACACAGCCCCTTGGGCACCAGCTGCCGGTTCAGCCGCCGGATGTCCGCCAGCAGCGACGCCCGGTCGTCACAGGGGCAGGGGAACAGGCTGCCGGTCTTGATGCCCGCCAGCGTGGGCGCACATTGCTTGATCAACAATTCTTCTGACATATGCGGCCTCCTCTCGTTGCTAGTATGGTGGATATATGGATCACTATACATCGGTTAGCGCTAGCTAACCGATGGGGCTTAAAAAAGCTGCCGCGGCTGGCAGTCCTTTTTGACAAAGCGTTCTTGTCGGTTAGCTACTGCTAACCGATGACTCTTAAAAAAGCTGCCCTCAGGCAGTTTTTTTAAGTTTCACCCACTGGAACTATGGGCAGTATAGCACAGGTCCCGCCGTTTGGCAAGCCCTTTTTTGAAAAAATTTCCAGAATACAGGTCAGGCGAATACCAGCTGTACCAGCACCATATACACCACCGTGCCAGCACCGATGGACAGCAGCACGTTGCGCTTCCACAGGTGCAGCACCGTCACCACCGCCAGCGCGATCAGCTCCGGCAGACCGTGGGGCGCGGCGGCAATGTCCACGTTCCGCAGGCAGTACACCACCAGCAGGCCCATCATGGCGGCGGGCAGGGTGCGGCCCAGATACTCCACCACCTTGGGGATGGGCTTGTTGTCGGGGAACAGCAGGAAGGGGAGGAAGCGGGTGATGATGGTGCCCAGCGTCACCGCACCGGCAATGGCCAGCGCCTGCATCGTTGTCAGTGTCATAGCTTTTTCCTCCCCAACAGTAATACGATCAGCACCAGCACCATGGCGGGGATCACCAGATTGTCCGCGCCGAACACCGCCAATGCGGCGGCAGAGCATACAAGGCCGATGACGCCGCTCATGCGGTTCTGGGGGTTCGTCACCTGCTCGATGAACAGCACCACGAACAGACCCGTCAGGGCGAAGTCAAGGCCGGTGGTGTCAAAGGTGATGAACCGGCCCGCCACCGCGCCCAGCACCGAGCCTGCCGCCCAGTAGCCGTAGTTCAGCAGCGATACCGCCAGATAGAAGTCCTTTCTCGGCACGTCCGCAGGCGGCTCCACCGAGGAGACGATGGAGAATGTCTCGTCGCTGAGGGTGTAGATCAGTACGCCCTTGGCCGCGCCGAGACCGCGGTATTTGCCCAGCATGGACACGCCGTAGAACAGGTGGCGGGCGTTGACCATCAGGCTCATCAGAAACGCCTGAATGGGGTCAAAGGCCGTGGTCAGCAGCGTGATGGCCACGAACTGCATGCTGCCGCAATAGGCAAGGCAGCACATCAGCAGCACCCATGGCACGCCGTAGCCCTTGGTCTGCATCAGCACGCCGTAGGCGATGCCCAGCACCAGATATCCGGTCAGCACCGGAATGGTCTGGGGGAACGCGGTACGGATGGCGGCAAGGGCGGGATGCGGCTTTTTCTCCATACATCCACCTCCGGATAAAGAAGCTGTAAAGTGCCATCATTATATACAACACAGCGGGGAAAATCAAGAAAAGTTTACAATTATCGCCTTGATTCACGGTGTGGATGTGATATCGTATGAGCACAGAGGAAAGGAGCGTGATCCCATGAAAAAGCTGCATAAGGTGGAGCAGGGCAAGATGCTCTGCGGTGTATGCACCGGTATCGCCGCCTATTTCGACATCGATCCCACGCTGGTGCGTCTGGGCTGGGTGCTGTTTTCCCTGCTGGGCGGCAGCGGTGTTCTGGCCTACATCATCTGCGCGCTGATCGTCCCCAACGATCCGGATAAGGTACAATAAGACAGGCGGAAGCCCCTTGTGCGTTGCACCGTGCATCAGGAGGACAGCAAAAAATATAGCGCTTTTCCGGACGGCAGCCTTGTGCTGCCGTCCGCTTTTTGTGAGACGAAGTATTTGTTCACAAACAGGCAAAGATTCCCGCTGACCCGGTGTGACAAACTCTGCGCCGTGTGCTATACTGTTTCCGTTAAAGCTTGGGGGTGTATGAAATGCCGTTTCAATATCATATTCGCGAGATGACGAAGGAGACGGACGCGGCGGAGTTCGTGGAGCGCTTTGTCCATGTGGAGAAGTTTCTGCCTTTCTGTCAGCAATGCAGCAGCTACAATACCCGCTGGACATGTCCGCCTTTTGACTTTGATCCCATGAAGGTCTGGCACAGCTACACGGGACTGCGGCTGTACACCCGCATATTGCAGGCGGAGGAACCCGGACAGCCGTTGGATGAAGCGCTGGCGGCCCTGAAGCGGGAGAAACGGCTGTACCGGCAGAAGCTCCAGCAGTGGGAGCGGGAAACGCCTGAGAGCCAAATGCTGCTGGCTGGCACCTGCGACCAGTGCGAGGTATGCAGGAGAGCGCAGGGGCAGCCCTGTGGCAAGCCGGAACTGCTGCGCTACTCCATCGAGGCGCTGGGCGGCGACGTGGAGGGCTGCTTGCAGCACTATTTCCACCTGCCCATCCTGTGGGGCAGGGATGGCAAAGCCCCAGACTATCTCGCGCTTGTGGGGGGCCTGCTTATCGGGGCCAGATAGCCCCGGCAATCTGACGGTTAACGACGTGGTGACAAATGAAACGGTATGTGCTATACTGGAACTACCATCATGAATAGGAGGCGCATAACATGCGGATCAACTGGTTCAAGGACGAGAATAACCTGATCTATATCAACGGCGAGACCCAGCTGGCGGAGTTGGAGAAAACGCTGCACTTCCCCGGCCTGGAGGAGGCGGCCAACGAGCTGCGGCAGCATCCCACGGCGGAGGGCTTTACCATCAAGGGGCCGAAGCGCACCAGTGGACGTCTGTTTGTGCCGGATCTGGCCTTTGGTGAGCATATTGAGATGGGTGAGAATATCTTCTTTTTCATGGGGGAAATGCAGGAATGTTACGTGATTTACTGGCCTGACGCGCCGGTGGCGAAGTAAGTGATTCTTTGCCTGCGAATACATGTCCGGCTGACGTGCCGGAGGCAATAAACCGATCAAGCCCACCCTGCTAAGTGGTGGGCTTGATCTGCTTCCGGGAGGATTTGTAAGGGGTACTTCACCATGAAAAGAATGTATTTAATGCCCGCATTGATCGCCCTCGTGGCCGGTTTGGGCGCGGTGCTGGCTGCGGTACTCGGTAGGCGTCTGGCCATACATCTCCCGGAAGGCTGTGGTGAACCGGCTGGGACTGTCGTAGCCGACCGCCTGCGCGATGGCGGTGATCTCGTCATGGGAGGTTTGCAGCAGCAGTGCCGCCTGCTCCATCCGGTGTATCCGCATGTGGGCGGCGATGGTGGTGCCATATACCTTTTTGAATACGTTTTTCAATGTGGTGCTGTTCATGAGAAAGCGGCGGGACAGCTCGTCGATGGTGACCCGCTCCGACAGGTGCTCCACCAGATACTGGTGCACATTGCGGATGATCTCCTCCTGCGACGCCTGAAAGTCCACGCTCTTTTCCGGACAGGCGATCTCCATGACCTGCTCCACGATCTGGTGCAGCAGGCGGCTCAGCTGGGTGTCCGGCGCTTTGTAGTAGACCTCCTTGCCCTCGCGGCGGCTTTCCAGAAGGCCGCTGTCTACCAGCGAGCGCAGGTGATGAGACACGGCGGGACTGGACATCTCCAGTATGGCGGCGATGTTGACCACGCACTCCTCCTGATGGCTCAGCAGCCAGAAGATACGGACGCGGGTGGGGTCGCTGAGCTGCTTGAAAATGTCGGACACCGCCGAGAAATGCCCCGTTCTGCTCAGTTCGCGGCACAGGTGGGCGGTATGGCTCTTTTCGCCGTGGTTATGGGGTAGTTCAAAGTGCTCCATGGTGATGCCTCCGGTTTCTGTTTTGGAAATTTCACTTGCTGTTTTGGGCATACGAAGCCCGGACATCTTGCTTTTTCTCCTGCCTTTGAGTATACTACCACCAGAATCGTTAAGCAAGCGCTTAATTGTGAAAATTTGAAGCGCCCCGCATGAGGACGCCAATGCATGGAGGTATGTATCATGAAAAAGACCTACAAGATCGAAGTTGACTGCGCCAACTGCGCCAACCTGATGGAGGAAGCCGCCAACAAGGCCAGCGGCGTGGCGTCTGCCACCGTCAATTTCATGACCCAGAAGATGATCGTGGAGTTCGAGGATGGACAGGATGCCAAGTCCGTCATGAAGGATGTGCTGAAGGCCTGCAAGAAGGTAGAGCCTGACTGCGAGATCGAGCTGTAATAAAGCCTCATGCCCGGCCTTTGGCCGGGCATGAGAATGAAAAGAGAGGTGTTGACCATGACGAAGAAGCAAAAAACGATGCTGACCCGCATCATAATTACAGCGGTGATGCTGGTGGCGCTGAAATTCATTCCGCTGACCGGTATTCCCCAGCTGATCGCCTATCTGGTCGCCTATCTGGTGATCGGCTACGACATCCTGCGGAAGGCAGGGAAGGGCATCCTCAATGGCCGCGCCTTTGACGAAAACTTCCTGATGGCCCTTGCCACGCTGGGCGCGTTCTTCTTGGCCATCTGGACCAAGAGCGGCGACTATGTGGAGGGCATCGCCGTTATGCTGTTCTATCAGGTCGGCGAGCTGTTCCAGAGCTATGCCGTGGGCAAGAGCCGCCGGAACATCAGCGCCCTGATGGATATTCGTCCCGACTACGCCAATATCGAAAAGGACGGCCAGCTGGAGCAGGTAGACCCCGACGAGGTGGCTGTGGGCAGCATCATCGTGGTGCAGCCCGGCGAGAAGGTCCCGCTGGACGGCGTGGTGGTCAGCGGCAGCGCCAGCCTGAATACCAGCGCCCTTACCGGCGAGAGCCTGCCCCGCGACGTGAAGGAGGGCGAGGAGATCATCAGCGGCTGCATCGACATGAGCGGCGTGCTGAAGATCCGCACCACCAAGGAGTTCGGCGAGTCCACCGTGTCCAAGATACTGGATCTGGTGGAGAACGCCAGCTCCCGCAAGTCCCGCTCCGAGGCATTCATCTCCCGCTTTGCCCGCGTCTATACCCCGGCGGTATGCGCCGCGGCGGCGGTGCTGGGCGTCCTGCTCCCTCTGGGGCGCATGGTACTGGGCATGGATCCCCAGTGGACTGACTGGATCTACCGTGCCCTGACTTTCCTGGTGGTCAGCTGCCCCTGCGCGCTGGTCATCAGCATTCCCCTCAGCTTCTTCGCCGGTATCGGCGGGGCCAGCAAGGAGGGCATCCTCATCAAGGGCTCCAACTATCTGGAGGAGCTGTCCGACGCTAAGTATGTGGTGTTTGATAAGACCGGCACCCTGACGCAGGGTGTGTTCGAGGTGACGGCGGTACACCACAATGAGATGGATCGGGAAAAGCTGCTGGAGTTCGCCGCACTGGCGGAATGTGCCTCCTCCCACCCCATCAGCAAGAGCCTGCAGAAGGCCTACGGCAAGGTCATTGACCGCGACCGGGTGACGGATATTCAGGAGATCAGCGGCCACGGCGTGACGGCTGTGGTGGACGGCCACGATGTGGCTGCCGGCAACAGCAAGCTGATGCAGCAGCTGGGCATTGAATATCACGAGTGCCACAGCGTGGGCACCATCATCCACATGGCGGTGGATGGCCGCTACGCCGGACATATCGTGATCTCCGACGTGGTGAAGCCCCATTCCAAGGAGGCCATCGCGGCTCTGAAGCATTCCGGCGTGGAAAAGACCGTCATGCTGACCGGCGACGCCAAGCGAGTGGCCGACGAGGTGGCCGCGGAGCTGGGCGTGGACGAGGTACACAGCGAGCTTCTGCCTGCCGACAAGGTGGATGAAGTGGAAAAGCTGCTGGCGCGGAAGGGCGAGCGGGCCAAGCTGGCCTTTGTGGGCGACGGCATCAACGACGCGCCGGTGCTGACCCGCGCCGACATCGGCATCGCCATGGGCGCCATGGGCAGCGACGCTGCCATCGAGGCTGCCGACGTGGTGTTGATGGACGACGACCCCATGCAGGTCGCCAAGGCCATCAAGATCTCCCGCAAGTGCATCGGCATCGTCCGGCAGAACATCGTGTTCTCGCTGGTGGTGAAGTTCGGTTGTCTGGCGCTGGTAGCCATCGGCGCCGCCAATATGTGGGCCGCCATCTTTGCTGACGTGGGCGTGATGATCCTTGCGGTGCTCAACGCCATCCGTGCGCTGAAATACAAGGATTGACCGCAGAACATAAAAAACCGTCCCTGACGCATCCGCGTCAGGGACGGTTTTTTTGTCTGTTTTCAGCAGCAGCCCAGATAGTGCAGCAGCAGCTGGAGCGTGGCCTTCAGGCCGTTCCAGTGGGTGCGCTCCATGCCGTGGGAGACGTGGACGCCGGGGCCGATCAGGGCGGCCTTCATGCCGCCGCCGGCCTGCCATGCCGCCGCGGCATCGGAGCCGTAGTGGGGATACACGTCGGCGGCGTAGTCGATCTTGTTGGCCTTCGACAGCGCGATCAGGCGAGAGGTCATGTCGTAATCGTAGGGGCCTGCGCTGTCCTTCACGCAGATGGAGACCTGCTGTTCGGTGTAGCTCAGATCAGCGCCGATGCAGCCCATGTCCACCACCAGCAGCTCGTCCAGCGTGGTGGGGATGTCGGAGCCGCCGTGGCCGACCTCCTCGTAAACGGTGAAGTAAAATTCGGTGTCGTAAAGGGGCGTGAAGCCGTTCTCCCGCATGATCCGCAGCAGGGTCAGCAGGCAGGCGGCGGAGCCCTTATCGTCGATGAAGCGGGATTTCAGGAAGCCGTTCTCGGTAACGGTGGTCTTGGGGTCGATGCAGATGTAATCGCCGACCTCGATGCCCAGCGCCAGAACATCGTCCCGCGAACTGACAGGCTCGTCAATGCGGACGTACATATTCTGCTCGTCGCGGGGCCGGGTGGCTGCGTCGTCGAACACATGGATGGACGGGGACAGGGACAGGATCGTGCCGGTATAGACCTTGCCGCCGCGGGTGTGGATGCGGCAGTATTCGCCGTCCAGCGTGTTCAGCAGCGGGCCGCCGATGCGGGTAAAGAGCAGACCGCCGTTTTCCGTGATGGCGCGGCACATCAGCCCCAGCGTATCCACATGGGAGCAGACACCGATGGTTTTCGTGTGATCCCGACCGGGGATGCGCACCAGAAGGTTGCCCTTGTTGATGCACTCCGCGGTATAGCCCTGCGCCTCCGCCAGCTCCTTGGCCAGCATGATAACGTCATGGGTGAAGCCGCTGGGGGAGTCCACAGCAAACAGCCGCTTCGCGGTGTCCATAAGCGGCAGGCGATAGTTTTCAAGCAACATGATCGTTCCTCCTCGTATCGGTCATTCCATTTCGGGGCGCTCGTCGCCGTAGAAGAACACGGCTACCGTGCCGGGGCCGGCGTGACTGCCGATGATGGTGCCGATGTCGCAAATACGGATATTGCCCTTCAGGTGAGGGAAGCGGATCTCCAGCTGGCCGGCCAGCTGTTGGGCCAGATCAAGGCACTGGGAGTGGCAGATCCAGCAGCGCTGGTCGTAGTCGCGGCCACCTTGGGCGTGCTGCTCCATGGTGTTCACCGTGGTCTCGATGGCCTTGTGCTTGCCCCGCACCTTGTCATAGGCCTTGATGGCGCCCTTGTTGTCCAGACGCATGATGGGGCAGATGTTCAGCACGGTGGCGATGGCAGCGGCAGCGCCGGACACGCGGCCTGTGCGGCGGAACTGGGTCATATCGGTGGAGAAGAACTGGTGGTGTACCTTATTGCGGTTGTCCAGCGTCCACTGGTAGGCTTCCTCGATGGAAGCGCCCGCGTCGCGCATATCGGCCACCGTATCCACCAGCAGGCCGTAGCCGGAGGAGGAGCACAGGGTGTCCACCACCAGCAGCTTCTGGTCGGGGTACTTCTCCTTCATCATGTCGGCGGCGATGAAGGCGTTATGGATGGAGCCGGACTGGCCGGAGGTGAAGCCCAGGTGCAGCACATCACCGCCCTGCTTCAGCAGTCCTTCAAAGAACTCGGCGTATTCGGCCACGTTGATCTGGCTGGTCTGGGGCAGCTTGCCCGCCGCCAGCATCTCGTAGAAATGGGGCAGGGCGTTGGGATCGCGGCCCATGTCGTCCACATAGGTCACGTCGTCCACCACATAGGTGTAAAAAAGAACCGGGATATCGCGGCTTTCCAGATAGCTGTACGGCACGTCCACGGTGGAGCAGCAGCTCAGTGTAAAGTTACGGGACATAGTGTTGATTCTCCTTTCTCCTTGGTGTCATTATATCAAGTTTGCAAACTTTGTCAATAATGTCCAAGTCGAAGAAATGTGATATGGCGTATTAGGAGGGATATGTTGCCAAGCGGTGAAAAGTATGCTATATTGAATAAGTTAAGAACACAATTCACCCGTTTGGGCTGATTCTCGGAGGCATATATGCTGGTATTTATGAAACATGATACGCCGGATGCGGCGATACGCTCGCTGGTGATCCAGCTGAGCCGTGAGGGCATCGGCGCGGCCCGTGCGGAGAGCGGAGGTCGGGCCCTGCTAACGCTGGTAGGGCCGACATGGACGCTGGACGAGCAGCGGCTGCTGGCCCTGCCCTATGTGGACGAGGTGAAGCGCCTGACGCCGGTGTGGCGGCTGGCGGATCGCAGGAACCATCCGGACAACACGGTGGTAACGGTAGGGGAGACCCGGATCGGCGAGGGCTTCTGCCTGATGGCCGGGCCCTGCGCCATCGAGTCGGCGTTTCAGATGCAGTCGGTGGCCCGCTCCGTGAAGGCCGCCGGTGCGTCGATACTGCGAGGCGGCGCATACAAGCCCCGTACTTCGCCCTATGCCTTTCAGGGCTTCGGCGCTCCGGCGCTGGAGCTGCTGGCCCAGACCGGAAAGGAGATGGGCCTGCCCACCGTGTCGGAGATCACCGACGCGGTGCAGCTGCCCCAGTTCCAGCATGTGGACATGCTGCAGGTAGGCGCACGGAATATGCAGAACTATGAGCTGCTGCGGGCCTTGGGCGGACAGCCCAAGCCGGTGCTGCTGAAGCGGGCCGTTGGCGCCACGGTGGAGGAACTGCTGCAATCGGCGGAGTACATTCTGGCGGGCGGCAATCCCAATGTGGTGCTGTGCGAGCGGGGTATCCGCAGCTTTTCCAAGACCAGCCGGGCGGCGCTGGACATCAGCGCTATCCCGGTGCTGAAGCAGATGACCCATCTGCCGGTGATCGTGGATCCCAGTCACGCGGCAGGGAGCGCGGCGCTGGTGCCGCCGCTGGCGCTGGCTGCCGTGGCGGCGGGTGCCGACGGCGTGATGATCGAGGTGCATGACCGGCCTGCCGCCGCCCTCAGCGACGCGGCCCAGTCCCTCAGCTGCACGGCCTTTGCGGAGCTGGCGGAGAAGATCGCCAAGGTACGTCAGGCCATCGAAGCGTAATCGCCGGCGCATATGCACCGTGGAAATGATAATAGGAGGATGTCACGATGCCCCATGTTCACGTTACCGTTACCGGAAAGCACACTAGGGAGTGGAAGCAGGATCTGATGGATTTCGCCGCTGCCACCATCCACGCCAACACCAGCACACCGCTGAAAAATGTGTACGTTTATATCCACGAAATGGATCCTGAGAACGTCCGCAAGACCGCGCCCATCGTGCGCATCGACTGGACCACCATCCCGGATCGCACCCAAGCGGCCAAAAACGCCATCATGACGGCGCTGACCGACAAGCTGGCGGAGATCACCGGCGAGAATAAGATGGAGATCAGCATCCTTATCAACGATATCCCGCTGGCCTGCGGCATGCTGGGTGGTATCTCCCGCGCCGACAACTGCGACTGGTGAAGCAAAGAAGCGGGTGATGTTATGCGCCTTAATACACATAGCCCGACACCTTCTCCTAAAGTACAAAAGCCGATTCTCGTATTATTTTTCGTTGCTATCGGCTTGCTGTACGCACTCTTTCTGCTTGGCGCATTTGCTTGTTTTTATTATGCGAAAAGTGTGCCAGACGGCATCTTGTTGCTTGTCATCCCAATAGTGATGACAATGGTGTGCTGTATTATGTTGAACGATATGCGCAAGGCGTATATCGAAGTGGATGAAAGCATGATCCGTGTGGTGGACTACTATTTTGGCATAAAAAAAGAGAAGCTGTTTTCATTTGCGGACATTACAAGCGCTGAAATAGTCCTTGGGTACTCATTTCGAGTAAAGGGATACCGAATTAGTGCCGGGGGTACACAATACATTGTTGTGAGGAAAGGCAATAAGTACCTTTTCAAAGTGATCTGCACAGAGGACACGATCAACATTTTTAAGAAATATCTTGCGTAATGGTTTTCGATACATTGAATCACCCAAATAACAAACCGGCGCGGCCGCAACGGTCACGCCGGTTTGTTATTTGTTCAGAAAGACGCAATAAAAAAGTTCCGGTGCAATGCACCGGAACTTTTTATGTGCTTTGGTACGTTGGATGGCGTTCGGCTTAGAAGCAGCCCTGCTCCATCATAGCCTCGGCGACCTTCTTGAA
>CAVHYW010000048.1:0-15765 GCA_963640475.1 bacterium
GGGCCTCGAACTTCATGGTGCGGGAGGTGTTGCCGATCTTCTCGATCTCGCCGTAAGCCTCGATGTAGTCGCCGGCGTACACGGGAGCCAGGAACTCCACGTTGTCGTAGGCACAGAACAGGCCCTCGTCGCCGTCGCAGGCAATCAGCAGCTCGGTAGCCACGTCACCGAACAGGTGAACCATGTGGGCGCCGTCCACCAGGTTGCCGCCGTAGTGGGCGTCCTTCGCACTCATACGCAGGCGAAGCATAGAAGTGATCTTTTCCATAGATGTTTCCTCCTTCAAAATGATTCTTTTCTTACGTCTTGTTCGTATTCCTCATTCAGCTGGCCGGGAACTCTCTTTTTTCTTATACCAGAAAAGAACAAAGAGCTTGTGGGCAAAGACGTTCCGGAAAATTTCCGAAGTTGGCTTTGACCGCAAGCTCTACATGTGAAAAGAGCGCTGTCGGTCAAGCGTTTTGACCAATAGCGCTCCATGTCGATAAATCAACATGACAGCAACACCGTTTACGCGGCGCTGCCAAGGAAACAGAGTGGGCACACTGCTTCCTTTCGGCGAAAGACCCCTTCCCGTCCGGCCATCCAGGCCGCCCGCTCCGCTGCCGGACAGTACCCTGTCTCTCGCGCCTCTATTGACTGATATTTGGAATATTACCAGTGTCAATTATGACAGGTATTACAAGTCTTGTCAAGTGGGTTTGTGATACAAATAACAAACTTATTTTTTGTGCAACTTTCCAACTGTTTGGCAAAAAATTTCGCTCCGGGAAACCGGAGCGATAAAATTTGCTCCAAATGGGCATCGCCCATTTGGAGCAAGCAGGCTCTCGCTGCGACCCGCGCTCATTCCCACGCAGTGCGTGGGAATGAACACTCTCTCCGCGCAAAGTGTTTTTCGCCACGCACATGTCGCGGCGAAAAACGATCCCAATAGTTCGCCGCCATGGCGGGCGGCGAATTCTGCGAAGCTTTTTTT
Organism: bacterium; assembly: GCA_963640475.1. Taxonomy (GTDB): domain Bacteria; phylum Bacillota; class Clostridia; order Oscillospirales; family Oscillospiraceae; genus Vescimonas. The sequence continues at coordinate 980 of CAVHYW010000048.1, forward strand.
CAGGCCCGGAAGCCTTAATAGTTCTCCTCGATCAGGTGCATGATCTCCGGTTTCAGGGACAGCATGCGGCAGATGTTCAGCGCGTCCCTCGGACAGTCGGACTTGCCCTCCACCCGGTACAGGCCGTAGTTCATATGACGGGCAATGACCGCCACGCCGTCCTCGCTGGTGGCGGACAGCTCACGGCGGATCTGCTCGGGGTCTATGTCGCGCAGGCCGATGATCTGATAGTGGTCGTTGGCGCACTCGGCCACCTTGTCATAGTGGGTGGTCAGCAGAGAGATGGCGTTGACGCCGTTGAGGTATTTCGTGACCGCCTGCACGATCACCGCGCCCTCGTCTGGGTTGGTGCCACGGGCAAACTCGTCCAGCAGGAACAGGGAGTAGCCCTGCTCCACCTGGGCAAGCGCCTTCTCAAACTGGACGATCTCGGAGCCGAAGCCGGACAGGCCGGACTGGATGGACTGGAGATCGTCAAACAGCATCTTCACGCTGTGGAACAGCGGCATCGCGGCGGACTTGGCGCACACCAGAAAGCCCGCCTGCAAAAGCAGCACATTCAGCGCTACGGTCTTCATGGCTACGGACTTGCCGCCCATGTTGGCGCCGGTGATGACAGTAGCGCCGCGGTTCAGTGCGATGGACACGGGGACGAAAGCCCTTCCCTGTTCGGCCAGCAGGTCAACCAGCTCCGGATTCACCATGTCCTCCAGCACCAGCTCGCCGTCGGTAATCCGGGGCAGCACGCCGCCGTAGCGGACGGCGAACAGTGCCTTCTGCACCATGAAGTCCAGACGGCCCACGGTCTCCGCGTCCGCCAGCAGATCGTCCACCATGGGAGCCAGCTGTGCGCCCATGGTGCGGCGCACCTTCATTTCCTCGCTCTCCTCCTCGGCGCAGATACGGGTGCGCTGCAGGCGCAGGTCATCCTTCTCCGCGTCGGTCTGGGCATGGAACAGCCGCTCCTCGATGTCCTTCTTGGCGTTGCGGATCTCTTTCAGCTTCTGGGTAGCGCTGTCGGGGATATAGAAGCCGCGGCTGCCGGTATGGTTGGGGTCCAGAATATCCAGCGCGGCGGTAGGATCGTGCAGGGCCACATCCTTCAGATGGGCCGTTTCGTTGATGGTGTCCAGCAGCGGGCGGATGTCCCGCAGCCGCTGGAGATAACCCTTGATCTCGAACAGCTCCACATGATCCGGCACCTCGCCGTTCTGGCAGCGGCGCAGGGAATTGCGGATGTCCTTGATCTGGCACATGACCGTCATCAGGCGGGTATAGGTGTCCTTCAGCGTCTCGTTATGCGCCGCCAGCGCCTGCACGTTATAAAGCTCCGTCGCCAGCGCAGGCCGCTCGTCAGGGGTATAGAACCGCAGGCGGCGGATGCGCTCCAGTCCGAAGGGAGAGCAGCCGTGCAGCGTCTCCAGAGCGTATTGCAGGCCGATCTTGACCTTTTCATCAAAGGATATGGCGATCATTGTAATTCCTCCTTCACGTTGATGACGGGAGCGTCCACGGCGGCGGTCATGGCGGCCATGAAGGCGTCCTTGTCGAAGCGCCAGCCGTAGGCGGAAACCGGGTTGATGGTGACGCACAGGGTACGGGCGGCCTCCTCCGTTTCCAGCGTGACGCTGCGGGTAGCCAGCTTATCCAGCGTATCGGGCTTCAGCAGCACCTTGCTGGGATCCTTCACCACAAGACGGCCATTGCGCAGCACGCCGGAGCGCAGCAACGGCAGCACCATGCTGTCGGTCAGCGCGCCGGTGACGAGGGCCGCGCCGTTTTCCCGCCAGCATTTTTCAAGACCGTCGGCAGCCTCCGGCGGCAGGGTCTCCGCCTTGGGCAGGTTCATCAGATGATAGATGTGGGCAGTGTCGGCCACCACCTTGTCCATATTCATATCGTAGCTGGCGCCGGTGCAGAGGATCACGCCCTCCGCCACAGCGCGGGCACCGAGGCTCTTGCGGCCCAGCGCGCCGTCGATGATGGAGACATCCGCGCCCAGCTCGAAAAACTCACGGGACACGGTTTTCAGCTGTGTAGTGATGGACGGGCCGGCCAGCTGCACATGTCCGGCGCTTCTGGCCCGGACGATCACCACCTCGCCCAAGGGCGTGGGGATGCCGGTGGTCATCAGTATTTCCTTGGTAATATCCCCCAGCCGCAGCATATCCTGCGCCGTGGCGATCAGGGTACCCTCACGGACGAAGATGCCGGGCTTTTCCGTACCGGTGACGATATCGGTAGACTCGCCGTCACGGCCGATGGAGGTCAGGCCCAGGACGCCCTGAAGCCTTCCCTGTTCCAGCAGCCAGTTGAGCATGGTGGTCTTTCCGGCGTTCTTGCACATACCCACGATGGACATGGTTTTCACGCTGTGAAGCTGCTGCAAAAGCTGTTCTTTCATATCTGCGCTCCTTCGGAGTAGTCATTCAACCGATAATTATACCCGATAAGTTCACAAAAAGGAACCCCCATTTTTTCATGGAACCTATGAGAAAATAGAGGACGCAAAAAACACCACCCGAACGGGTGGTGTTTTCCTTGCATCAATAGTAACGCTTGTTGCGGTTCTTCCGGGCAGCCTCGGACTTCTTGCGGCGCTTGACACTGGGGCTTTCATAGCACTCGCGGCGACGCACCTCAGCAACGATACCGGCCTTAGCGCAGCTTCTCTTGAAACGCTTCAGGGCGCTATCCAGAGATTCGCCTTCCTTGACATGAATTTCGGACATCTATTTTTCCCTCCCTCCGATGCACCCGGCTCGATCCAGAGTGCTCTTTAAGAGTCATTAGGCATGACTTAACGAATGATATTATACTGATTCGGGTATATCTTGTCAAGATATTTTTCACAAATTCTGCGCAAAAGGGCGAAAAAGCGCGGCGGTTCACTTCGACCGCCGCGCTTTTTATCCGGCTGCTTACTTGGCGGGCTTCACGATCAGGTTGATGAGCTTGTTCTTCACCAGAATGGTCTTGACGATGCTCATACCCTCGGTGGCCTTCTGGACCTTCTCCACGGCCTTGACGGCTTCCATGACGGCGGCTTCGTCGCTGTCCACAGGGACGTTGACGGTGCCCTTCAGCTTGCCGTTGACCTGCACGGCCATCTCCACGTTGGCGTCGATGGTCTTAGCCTCGTCATAGGCAGGCCAGAACATCTGCATGGCCATCTTGCCGTTCTTGGCGGCAAAGCCGGTCAGCTCCCACATCTCCTCCACCATATGGGGCGCGAAGGGGGACAGCATCAGCATCAGCATGGACAGGTCGCCCTTGGTGAGACCGTTGGCATAGAAGGCGTTGACCAGCGCCATCAGGGCGGCGATGGCGGTGTTCATCTTCAGCTCGTCGATATCGCTTGTGACCTTCTTGATGGTCTTGTGGATGACAGACTCGTTCTTGGCGGAGATCTGGTCATTATCCTCGGCCATGTCCATCAGGTTCCAGCAGCGGTCCAGGAACTTTTTGCAGCCGCGGACGGCGTTGGTGGACCATGTGGCGGTCTTTTCAAAGTCGCCGATGAACATGATATACAGACGCAGGGTATCGGCGCCGAACTCCTTCACCACGTCGTCGGGATTCACCACGTTGCCCAGAGACTTGGACATCTTCACAGAGGGGCGCAGGGCCAGATTGCCGTGCAGGCGGATCAGCTCCTCCTTCTCGGCCTCGGTCTTGGCGTTGCCCACATAGTAGGGGTTCTCGCCAAGGATCATGCCGTGGCTGGTACGCTTGGCATAGGGCTCCTTGGTGTGGACCACGCCGATATCGTACAGGAACTTATGCCAGAATCGGGAGTACAGCAGGTGCAGGGTGGTATGCTCCATGCCGCCGTTGTACCAATCCACGGGACCCCAGTACTCCTCGGCCTCCTTGGACACCAGCTCGTTCTTGTTGTCGGGGTCCATATACCGCAGGAAGTACCAGCTGGAGCCGGCCCAGTTGGGCATGGTGTCAGTCTCGCGCTTGGCGGGGCCGCCGCAGCAGGGGCAGGTGGTGTTGACCCAGTCGGTCATGCGGGCCAGAGGGCTTTCGCCGTCGTCGGTGGGCTCATAGGCCTCCACCTCCGGCAGCACCAGCGGCAGCTGATCCTCCGGCAGCGGCACCCAGCCGCACTTTTCGCAGTTGACCAGAGGGATGGGCTCGCCCCAGTAGCGCTGGCGGGAGAACACCCAGTCGCGGAGCTTGTAGTTGACCTTCTCCTTGCCGAAGCCCTGCTCCACCACATACTTCTTCATGGCGGGGATGGCCTCGCGGACGGTCATGCCGTTCAGGAAGCCGGAGTTCACCATAATGGCGCTGTCGTCCTTGGCCACGAAGGCCTCCTTGGTGACGTCGCCGCCGGAGACCACCTCGATGATGGGCAGGCCGAACTTGGTGGCGAACTCCCAGTCGCGCTGGTCGTGGCCGGGCACGCCCATGACGATACCGGTGCCGTAGCCCATCAGGACATAGTCGGACACGAACATGGGCAGGGGCTTGTGGGTAACGGGGTTGATGACCTCCACGCCCTCCAGACGGACACCGGTCTTGTCCTTATTCAGCTCGCCGCGCTCGAAGTCGGACTTGCGGGCGGCCTCGGCCTGATAGGCCTCCACCTCAGCCCGGTTGGCGATCTGGGGCAGCCACTTCTTCAGGGTAGGATGCTCGGGAGAGATGACCATATAGGTGGTACCGAACAGGGTGTCGGCACGAGTGGTATACACGGTGACATCCTCGCCCATGTTGGTCTTGAAGGTGATGTCGGCGCCGGTGGAGCGGCCGATCCAGTTCTTCTGCTGGGTCTTGACGCGCTCGATATAGTCCAGATCGTCCAGATCGTCGATCAGGCGCTGGGCATACTTGGTGATGCGCAGCATCCACTGGCTCTTCTCCTTCTGCACCACTTCGCCGCCGCAGCGCTCGCACACGCCGTTGACGACCTCTTCATTGGCCAGCACCACCTTGCAGCTGGTGCACCAGTTGACGGCCATGGTGGCCTTATAGGCCATGTCGTGCTTGAACAGCTGCAGGAAGATCCACTGGGTCCACTTGTAATACTCGGGGTCGGAGGTGTTGACGCAGCGGTCCCAGTCGAAGCCGTAGCCCAGCATCTTCAGCTGGCGGGTGAAGTTGGCGATGTTGTCGTGGGTGACGATGGCGGGATGGATGTGGTTCTTAATGGCGAAGTTCTCGGTAGGCAGACCGAAGGCGTCGTAGCCGATGGGGAACAGGACGTTATAGCCCTCCATGCGCTTTTTACGGGTCACGATGTCGATGGCCGTAAAGGGACGGGGATGGCCCACATGCAGGCCCTGTGCGGAGGGATAGGGGAACTCGATCAGGCCGTAGAACTTCTTACGGGTCTTGTCGCCGGTGACGGCGCGGTAGGGCTTGGTCTTTTCCCAGTTTTCCTGCCATTTCTTTTCAATGGCCGCAAAATCGTAATTCATGCTTGCTTCTCCTTATATCCGAATTTGTTATGGTAAAATAAAAAGCCCCCGACTTCCGAAGAAGTCAGGGACGCGAAAACGTGTTACCACCCTGATTCCGCCGCCGGTCGCCCGGTCGGCGCTCAGTTCCCCTCTCATCATAAGGGGCATCGCCTGTAACGGGGCGCGTCCGTTCCGCCCTGTTCAGGCGGAAAGCTCCGGGGCCAGTATCACGCAGCGCCCGCACCGGCTTGCACCAAACCGCCGGCTCTCTTGGGTCAGGCATCACTGCGCTTTTTTCCCATCATCGCTTCTGTTTCATTTTGCAGAACATTGGTCACATTGTACTCACTTTGCCGCCGTTTGTCAAGGGATTTTCACCTTATGTCAGCCATTTTCATACAATATAACATATTCTATTCGCGGCGGAGCGCCTCCGCCGCACACAGGAGGTCTTTCCATGTCAGCACAGGAATTTTCCTTGCAGCAATTGCAGCCCTTTCTGGAGGGCAACCCCGAACGGGGCAGCCTGCGGGTGCAGGTGTCCACGGCCTACGGCGCGTTCCCGGTGAACCGGGCGCTGGTGGAGGTAGCCGTGATGCTGAACGGTGCGCGGGTGCTCCTGTACCGCAAGCGCACCGACAGCAGCGGCATCGCCGACGGCTTCATTCTGCCCGCCAAGCCCTTTTACGAATCCCAGAGCCCCGGCACCGCCGGCGGCAGCATGGCCAACTATGTGGTGTCGGTGAGCCACCCCGCCTATGAGACCGTCTCCGATCTGCCCGCCGGAGTGTTCATCGGCACGAAAACCATCCTGCCGGTGGTACTGACTCCGGCCACGCGATAAGGAGGAGACCGCCATGCCCACATATCCGGTCGTTCCCACCTCCATCACCGTCCATCTGGGCCTGCCCGACAGCAGCGCCCCCAATGTGACCGTTCCCTTCACCAGCTACATCAAGAACGTAGCCTCCCACGAACTGTACCCCACCTGGCCGGAGGCGGCGCTGCGGGCCAATATCATGGCCCAGATCTCTTTTGCCCTGAACCGGGTCTATACGGAGTTCTACCGCAGCCGGGGCTACGATTTCGACATCACCAGCACCACTCAGCGGGATCAAGCCTACGTCTCCGGCGGCAATGTGTTCGAGAACATCAGCCAGATCGTGGACGACATCTTCAACAACTACATCGTGCGGCAGGGCAACGTGGAGCCGCTGTTCGCCGCCTTCTGCGACGGGATACGCACCCGGTGCAACGGCCTGAGCCAATGGGGCAGCGTGGATCTGGCGGAGGCCGGGTACATCCCCTATGAAATTTTGCAGTACTACTACGGCGACGACATCAACATCGTGTTCGACGCGCCGGTGGCCGACAACATCCCCTCCTACCCCGGTCGCCCGCTGGAGCGGGGCTCCTACGGGCAGAGCGTCCGCACCATCCAGCAGCAGCTGAACCGCATCCATGAGAACTACCCCGGCATCCCGGTGATCTCCCCGGTGTCCAACGCCTTTGACCGGAACACAGAGGACGCGGTGCGGGAGTTCCAACGGGCGTTCAATCTGGACGCCGACGGCATCGTGGGCAAGGCCACATGGTACAAGATCAAAGAGGTCTGGACAGGTGTGAAGCAGCTCAGCGAGCTGGCCAGCGAGGGGCTGACCCTGACGGAGGTGCAGCCTGCTTTTCCGGAGGTGCTGCGCTACGGCGACGAGGGCGTGGCCGTCAGCACTGTGCAGTACTATCTGGCGTTTCTGGGCTACTTCCTGCCGGAGCTGCCCCAGATCGCCCTGACCGGTGTGTTCGACGACGCTACCCGCGACGCGGTGTACACCTTCCAGAGCCTTTACGGCCTGCCGGTAGACGGCGTGGTGGGGCGGGACACATGGAACCGGCTGTTGAACGTGTACGATCAGGTGCTCCGCGACCTGCCGCAGGACTATCAGAACTACATCGAGCAGGTCTATCCCGGCCGGTTTCTGGTACTGGGTGACGAGGGCCGTGCGGTACGGCAATTTCAGGAAAATGTCCGCAAGATCGCGGCACAGGATCCGGCCATTCCCACAGTGGAGGTGGACGGCGTATTCGGCCCCGCCACCCAGCGGGCCGTGCTGGCCCTCCAGCGGCAGCTGGGCATCGACCAGAGCGGCGCGGTGGGGCCGGTGCTTTGGACGCGGGCTGCGGAGCTTGCCAGCGGGCTGTAAAAATGAGGGAGCCGGCGGCTCCCTCATTTCATGTTCTCGTTTAGATCGTTTTTACCCAGTCGGCAAGGGCCTCATCCGACATGCGGTTGAGGAGCTTGCCCTCTTTCCAGATCGCATTCGGGCAAAGGGGACGCAGCTCGTCCAGCGTCTTGCCGAAGCCGCTGCCGCCGGAGGTGGCAAACAGCACCACCGTCTTGCCGGACAGGTCGCAGGACTCCACAAAGGTGCTGATGATGTGGGGCGCCACATACCACCAGATGGGGAAGCCCAGAAATACCGTATCGTATTCCGCCATGTTCTCCGGCAGACGGGCCATCTCCGGCCGGGAAGCGGGATCGTTCATCTCAATGGTGCTGCGGCTCTTTTTATCCATCCAGTCCAGATCCGCCTTGGTATAGGGCGTCACAGGCGCGATCTCGAACAGATCGGCGTCCGCCGCCTTTGCCAGACGTTCCGCCGCCTTTTTGGTGGTGCCGGTAGCAGAAAAATACGCGACCAGTTTCTTGCTCATATCAATTTCCTCCGATCTTATCTATTCCGCGCCGACAAACCGGCGGGATGGTACGGTACTATTATAAGGCCGGAAGCGCAGTCCAAGTCAAGCCCCATCCGCCGGAAAACGGTGAATTTTTTATGAATATTCCCGTTTTGCCTGTTCCGGACGGCCTTTGGGCAGGAAAATGCCTCCAGCCAAATGGCCGGAGGCGTTTTCTCATACCAGCCGCGGCTGCGGCAGTCCGAAGCTGACCGCAATGGCGGCATCCACCTTTTCCATCACGTCGCCGTCCACCTGCCCCATCCGCTGGCGCAGCCGCTGCTTATCCAGCGTGCGCACCTGCTCCAGCAGCACCACGGATTCCTTGGGCAGGCCATAACGCATGGCTTGCAGCTCGATATGTGTGGGCAGCTTGGCTTTGCCCATCTGCGAGGTGATGGCCGCCGCGATCACCGTTGGGCTGTGGCGGTTGCCGGTATCGTTCTGTACGATGAGAACGGGTCTCACGCCGCCCTGCTCGCTGCCCACCACCGGGCTGAGATCGGCGTAATAGATCTCTCCGCGTTTGACAGTTGTATCCACAAAGTTCACACTCCGCATCGTGTCGTGGCCGCCCCGGCGGAACGGCCCCGTAGGAAGTACCTAATGTATCAGGCCACTTCCATTGTCCCCCGCACGCCGCCGGATTATACATCCCCCGGCTTCATTCGCTTTCGTCCTGTGTTATCCTATGCCCGTCCCCGCCCGGTGGTGCAAAAAACGAAAAAACGCAAAAAAACACTACCACATCTTGTATCTCTATGATATAATAATCGTGATTATTGTGTGTTGAATAACCGGCGGCCCTGTTCGCCGGAATTTGGGAGGGTCACAGAGATGAAATGCCCCTATTGCGGATACAAAGAAAGCAAGGTCGTGGATTCCCGCCCCGCTGACGAGGGCAGCAGCATCCGCCGCCGCCGCGAATGCCTCAAGTGCGAAAAGCGCTTTACCACCTATGAAACGGTGGAGAGCCTGCCCATGGTGGTCATCAAGAAGGATGGCAGCCGCCAGAGCTTCGACCGGAACAAGATCCTGCGGGGCATCCAGCGCTCCTGCGAGAAGCGCCCTGTCCCTGTGGCGGACATGGAGCGGATGGCCAGCGAGATCGAGCAGGAGCTGCAAAACTCGCTGGAGCGCGAGACCAGCACCGAGGTCATCGGCGAGAAGGTCATGGAGAAGCTGAAAGCCGCCGACGAGGTGGCCTACGTCCGCTTTGCCAGCGTCTACCGCCAGTTCAAGGACATCAACACCTTCATGTCGGAGCTGAACAAGCTGCTGAACGAGAAATAATTGCACGAGGGCTATCTTTGCCTCCCTCTGTGAGGGAGGTGGCGCGAAGCGCCGGAGGGAGAGAATTAAAGTCTTTTATTCTCTCCCCCAGTCTCGCTTGCGCTCGACAGCCCCCTCACAGAGGGGGCCTTGAATATCTCTGTTCCGCCGGAACGACGCAGTATCGTAAGATTTTTCGCCAGCTACAGCACATTTTTGATACTTAGCTGCTCCATCTCTGCCAGGCGGTCGAATTGCAGCGCCAGCTGCACCGCCGTGTCGGAGAGGGAATCGTTATCCTGCGTGTCCACAAACAGTGCGCACTGGTGCAGCAGGGTGTCAGCTTCGTTGATCTCCTCATGCTGTAAGGTGATGTGGAGATAGCTCTGCTTTTTCTGCCAATCCGCGCGGAGGGCGGTCATCTCCCGCCCCGCCGTGTCCCAGTCGCCGCCCTCGGCGGCAGCGGTAACGGCGTTCAATCGGGCTGTCCAGTCGCCGCACCGGGCGGTAAGGTAGGCGCTGTTGACAAGGCTGGCCGCCATCAGCAGCACCAGCACAAGGATCGCGGCACGAAGCGCCTTCATTTCACCGCCTCCTTCTTGGCCAGCACCACAGTGCCGCTGCGGTCAACGGTCATCAGGAACACGTCCTGCACACGATGCGCCTTATGGGCCTTCAGCTGCTTTTGCAGCCATTTTTCGTCCAAGCCCATCTTCTCCATATTTTTCCCCATCAGCCGCCCGTTGTCGATGATGATGACCGGCAGGAACACATCGTCATCTACCTTCAGCCCCATCTGTCTGGGTGTGGCGGGCTGTACGTCGGCGCGCAGCAGCACGCTCAGCTGGCCGCTGGTCTCCAGCACGGCGTATTTTACATCGTCCAGCGACGAAACGCCCTGCACCCGCAGCTCCTCCAGCACCTCGTCCAGCGTCAGGCGGCTGCGCTTCATGGCGGCCTGCTGCAAAACGCCCTCCCGGATGATGAGGGTCGGCTCGCCGCACACCAGCGAGCGGAACCGGACACTCAGCATGCTGATGCCGCTGAGAAGGGTACTGAGGGCCAGCAGCGTGGCAATGGGGATCACGCCCTGCAAAAGGGGCAGGCCGAAGTCCTGCATGGGAACGGACGCCAGATCGCTCAGCAGCATCATCAGCACGAATTCGATGGGCTCCAACTGCCCGATCTGCCGCTTTCCGGTCAGCCGCAGACCCACGATCAGCAGGCCGTACAGCAGCACCGTGCGGAAAAACGCGGTTATCATCAAGATCAACTCCTTTTCATGGAGTATGGACGTTTTTTCAAAAAATATTGCCAACCGCAATAAAACCGGTCACGTCTGTGGCCGATTTTATATATGATAAATAAGAGAGCATGCTCCCAGCGCAGAGAGAAAGGAGGACCTTCGGAAAGTACATCCGACACAAGCGCCATGCGCCTGCCGCAAGGCAGGACGACGAGGAGGAGAGAGTATCGAAGCATTCGGCGGGTGCTCTCCCGTACCGCCTTCGGGTACGTCAGGCCGCGGACAAATATGCGGGCGACCGCAAAACAAAGCCGCTGCCGCCGGAGAAGAAAATGACAGATCACTGCGCGTTTGTCCTTTTGATGACCAAATATCAGGAGGAACAACAATTATGTGTGGAATCGTAGGATATGTGGGCACCCAGCAGGCCGCGCCGCTGCTGCTAGAGGGATTGCGCCGGCTGGAATACCGGGGCTATGACTCCTCCGGCGTGGCCGTGTGCGGTCCGGACGGTCTGGCGGTGCAGAAGGCCAAGGGCCGCTTACAGGCGCTGGCTGACCTGACGCGGGAGGGCGCGGCTCTGCCCGGCACCACCGGCATCGGCCATACCCGCTGGGCCACCCACGGCGAACCTAACGATGTGAACGCCCACCCGCAGGTCAGCGAAAGCGGCCTGTTCGCGGTGGTGCACAACGGGATCATTGAAAACTACGCGATCCTGAAGAAAAACTTGATAGAAAAGGGCTACACCTTCCGCTCCGAAACGGATACGGAGGTGGTGGCCCAGCTGCTGGACTGGTACTACCGCCAGTGCGGCGACGTGTTCGAGGCCGTCACCAGCATGCTGTCGGCGGTAGAAGGCGCCTATGCGCTGGGCATCCTGTGCGCTGCCGCGCCGGACCGGCTCATCGCCGCCCGGAAGGACGCGCCGCTGCTGCTGGGCTATGGCGAGGGCGAGAACTTCATCGCCTCCGACGTGACGGCCCTGCTGCGCCATACCCGCGACATCGTATACATGGACGACGGCGAAATGGCCATCGTTACCGCCGCCGGTATCCGCATTTATGACGAGCGCCGCCGCCCGGTGGAGAAGGAGCACCACCACATCGACTGGGATGTGGACGCGGCGGAAAAGGGAGGCTATGACCACTTCATGCTGAAGGAGATCTTCGAGCAGCCCAACGCCATCGCCAACGCCATCACCGGCCGCATCCATGAGGGCCGCGTGGTGCTCAGCGACCTGACCATGACCGAGCGGCAGATCCGGGACATCGGCCGCATCTGCATCGTGGCCTGCGGCTCCAGCTACCATGTGGGCATGGTGGGCAAGTACAATCTGGAGCGGCTGCTGCGCCGACCTGTGGAGGTATGCCTTGCCTCCGAGTTCCGGTACAGCGACCCCATCGTAGGCGAGGGCGATCTGGTCATCGTCATCAGCCAGTCCGGCGAAACGCTGGACTCCATGGCCGCCCTGCGTGAGGCCAAAAAGCGCGGCGCGCGGATCCTCTCCATCGTCAATGTGGTGGGCTCCTCCATCGCCCGCGAGTCTGACGACGTGCTCTATACCTGGGCCGGTCCGGAGATCGCCGTAGCCACCACCAAGGCGTACAGCACCCAGATGGTGGTGCTGAACCTGCTGGGGCTGTACTTCGGTGACATCATGGGCACGGTGGATTACGAGACCTATACCGCCATGGTACACGGTATTCAGGCATTGCCCGCCCAGATGGAAACCATTCTGGCCAACACCGGCCCCATCCGGCAGGCGGCAAAGCTGCTGGCTTCTCACGAGCAGGTGTTTTTCATCGGCCGGAATCTGGACTACGCCCTGTCGCTGGAGGGCAGCCTGAAGTTGAAGGAGATCTCCTATATCCACTCCGAGGCCTATGCCTCCGGCGAGCTGAAGCACGGCACCATCTCCCTCATTGAGGAGGGCACGCCGGTGATCGCCGCCGCCACCTATATGCCCCTGTTCGACAAGGCCATGAGCAATGTGGTGGAGGTGCAGGCCCGGGGCGCCAATGTATTTGCCCTGACCACCGAGACCGGAGCGGCCCAGATGCACAGCCGTGTGAAAAACGTGCTGACCGTTCCGGAAACGGAGGCCATGCTGCTGCCGCAGCTGGGCGTGGTGCCCCTGCAGCTGCTGGCCTACTACATCGCGCTGGAGCGCGGCTGCGACATCGACAAGCCCCGCAATCTGGCAAAATCCGTCACAGTGGAATAACAAAAGAACGCGGCACGCTGATGCGTGCCGCGTTCTTTCTGTAAAGCCTGTCAGTCCTCATGCGCATGGGTCAGATGGTGGTGCTTTGATACGAAGCCCTCCTTGCGGTACAGCTTGCGCAGCATAAAGAAGTAGCACACCAGATGGGTCAGGAACGTCAGCGCCCACGAAATGGGGTAGGACCAGTAGATGGTCTCCGGCGTGTGAAACTGGGGCACCTGAAAAATGGTGGCGATCCACACCACGCGGAAGGCGCAGGCACCCAGCAGCGTAACGACCATGGGGGTGACGGAATAGCCGATGCCGCGGATGGAGCCGACGATCACATCCATCAGGCCGCACAGGATGTAGGGCAGGAACATGATGGTGATGCGCACCATACCGGCGGCTACCACCGTGTCGCTGTTGGAGTAGATGTGCAGCAGCTGCGGACCGAAGAAGTAGCCCAGCAGGCCGCCCACCACCGCCACGGAGGCCGAGCAGGCGGCGGAGCACAGGGCAATGGGCTTCAGCCGCTCCAGCTTGCCCGCGCCGTAGTTCTGGCTGGTGAAGGCCATGTTCGCCTGACAAAAGGCGTTGCAGGCCACGTAGATGAAGCCCTCGATATTGCTGGCGGCGGTGTTGCCGGAGATCACCGTCTCGCCGAAGCCGTTGATGGACGCCTGAATAATGACGTTGGACAGAGAGAAGGCCACGCCCTGAATACCGGAGGGAATGCCGATCTCCAGTATCTGCCACAGCCGTGGCAGGGTGATGCGCAGCTCCCGCAGCTCAAGGCGGATATCGCCCTCCTCATGCATCAGGCAACGCACCACCAGAAAGGCGGACAGGCACTGGCTGATGACCGTGGCGATGGCCACGCCCGCCACGTCCAGCTGGAACACGATCACCAGCAGCAGGTTCAGGGCCACATTGACGATACCGGCGGCGATCAGGTAGTATAGGGGCCTGCGGGTGTCGCCCACAGAGCGCAGCAGCGCCGCGCCGAAGTTATAGAGCATGGCGGCGGGCATGCCCAGAAAGTAGATGCGCAAGTAAAGGGCCGCCAGCGGCAATATGGAATCCGGCACCTGCATCAGGTGCAGCAGCGGCCGGGCCGTAGTAACGCCCACCACCGCCAGCACGATGCCGCTGAGGAACGCCAGCAGCATGGAGGTGTGCACCGTCTGGCGTAAGCCCTCCCGGTTGCCCGCGCCGGTATAGCGGGCCGCCAGAATGTTGGCGCCCACGGACAGGCCCACGAACAGGTTCACCATCAGGTTGATAAGGGCGGCGTTGGAGCCCACAGCGGCCAGAGAGTTGTCTCCGGCAAATTTGCCCACCACCACGATATCCGCCGCGTTGAACAGCAGCTGCAAGACGCTGGAGCACATCAGCGGCAGGGCGAAGGTCAATATTTTCGGCAGCAGCTTGCCGCTGCACATGTCGATCTCGTAGCGATTGGCACGAGCCATGGGGTGGTCCTCCTTGCATATTTTATGGGTTGTTTCGTCCCTGCGGGGACGAGGTACTTTTGGCCGCTGTCCCAAAAGTACCCAAAAGGGCAGCTTAAACCTGCGGTTTAAGGATCCGCGCACGCTGTTTTGCATTGCAAATTTGCGGTCTTTTACCACGCGTTTGCGGAAATTATTTGATATCGCTGCGTATGACGCATTGACGTCCTTCTTGCGCCGCTGCCGCTGATAGTATCAACGGTAGAAGCAACAGCGTTGTTCGGCGTAGGCATCAGCGGCAGCGGCACTGGTGCTGAGACGATCCTTTTATCGAATCGAAAAAGGAAATCTTCCGTAAACGTGTGGTACGCAGCAGCAAATCTGCACAATACATAGCGCGCACGGAGGTGAAGGAACCGGAGGTTCCTTCCGGTGCTTTTGCCTACTTTTGTCACTGT
>CAVHYW010000049.1:0-15484 GCA_963640475.1 bacterium
GCTCCACCTTCTCGCCCATGAGGACGGTGAACGTGGCGTCGGCCTTCACCGCGTCATCCAGCGTGATGCGGCGCAGGGTGCGCTTCTCCGGGTCCATGGTGGTCTCCCACAGCTCGTGGGGGTTCATCTCGCCAAGGCCCTTGAATCGGCTGATGTCGATCTTCACACCGGGGTTGCCGCCCCGCATCTCGGCGGAGATGGCGTCACGCTCCTCCTCGCTGAAGGCAAGGCGGGTGGTCTTGCCGCGGCTCAGCTTGAAGAGGGGCGGCACGGCGGAGTATACATAGCCCTGCTCGATAAGGGGCCGCATATAGCGGAAGAAGAAGGTCAGCAGCAGGGTACGGATATGAGCGCCGTCCACATCGGCATCGGCCATGATGATGATCTTGTGATAGCGCAGCTTATTCTCGTCGAAATCCTCGCCGATGCCCGCGCCCAGCGCGATAATAACGGGTTGGAGCTTATCGTTGCCATAAACCTTGTCCACACGGGCCTTTTCCACGTTCAGCATCTTGCCCCACAGGGGGAGGATGGCCTGAAAGCGGGAGTCGCGGCCCTGTGTGGCGGAGCCGCCTGCGGAGTCGCCCTCCACGATATAGAGCTCGGTCAGCTCAGGGTTATTCTCGTTGCAGTCACGGAGCTTGTCCGGCATGGCCGCGCCGCCCAGCACCGTCTTACGGCGGATGGACTCGCGGGCCTTGCGGGCTGCTTCGCGGGCGCGGTTGGCGGTCATGGCCTTGTCCAGAATGGTGCGGGCCACCACCGGGTGCTCCTCCAGATAGGCCGCCAGCTGGTCGGACACGATGTTATCCACCAGCGTGCGGATATAGGCATTGCCCAGCTTGGCCTTGGTCTGACCCTCGAACTGGGCTTCCGTCAGCTTCACGGAGATGACGGCGGTGATGCCCTCGCGGACGTCCTCGCCGGAGACCTTGTCGCCGTCCTTTATCATGCCGTATTTGACGCCGTAGGCGTTCAGCACACGGGTCAGCGCCGCCTTGAATCCGGTCTCATGCATGCCGCCCTCCGGCGTGTGGATGTCGTTGGCGAAGGACACCAGCGTCTCGTTATAGCCGTCGTTATACTGCATGGCGATCTCGGCAGTGGCGTCGTCCTTGGCGCCGGCGAGGTAAATGACCTCCTCATGGAGGGGGGTCTTGTTGCGGTTGATATAGGTGACGAACTCACGGATGCCGCCCTCGTACCGCATGGTCTCCGACTGCTCTTGACCGGGCCGGGCATCGGTGATGGTGATGCGCAGGCCCGCGTTCAGGAACGCCTGCTCCCGCATACGGGTATGCAGCGTCTCATAATCGTACTCCAGCGTGTCGAACATCTCGCCGTCGGGCTTAAAGGTGACGGTGGTGCCGGTATGGTCGGTGTCGCCGATCATTTGCATCTCGGAGGTGATGTGACCACGGGAGAACTTCATCTCATAGATATGGCCGTCCTTATGCACCTGCACCTCCAGCCATTCGGAAAGGGCATTGACCACGGATGCGCCCACGCCGTGCAGGCCGCCGGACACCTTGTAGCCGCCGCCGCCGAACTTGCCGCCGGCGTGCAGCACGGTGAATACCACCTCCAGCGCGGGACGGCCCGTCTGCTTCTGGATGTCCACGGGGATGCCGCGGCCGTTATCGGTGACGGTGATGGTGTTGCCGGGGTTGATGGTCACGGTGATGTCGGTGCAGTAGCCGGCCAGCGCTTCGTCGATGGCGTTGTCCACGATCTCGTACACCAGATGGTGCAGGCCGCTGGCGCTGGTGGAACCGATATACATACCGGGCCGCTTGCGCACGGCCTCCAGACCCTCCAGAACTTGGATTTCCGAGGCGTCGTATTCCGTTTCCACATGGGTGACGTTTTCAAATTCAGACATATTGTATTCTCCTCTTTAAGAAGGGATTTGCGGGGGAGTAGCAGTAAAAGAGTTTCAATAGCATGTTGTAGGGGCCGATGCCTACATCGGCCCGTATAACACACAATGAAATTTCTCGTTATATGGCGGGGCGATGTGGGCATCGCCCCCTACGAAAACATTTAGGGAAGCTTTATACGCTTCTATTCCAACCCCTCTTTCCAGCTCTCGGCGCGCTTTTGCAGCGTCACCGTGTTCAGCTGAGAGAGATAGACGATCTGCTTATGATAGGGATGGTCGCACAGCAGGAAGGAGCGGGGGATATCCTCACATACGGAGATGACCTGTCCCTCCGCCTCCGCGCCGTCCAGAAAGCTCCGGGTGTGCTTGGAATAGGTGGTGTTGTCCAGATCGAAGATACCGATGATGCGCTTTTCCTCCACGGTGACGCTTTGTCCGATGTGCAGATAAGGCATCACAGCACCTCCCCGTTTTTCACGTGAAACACCTTGCCGGTCAGCAGGGTATCCAGCCGGTCGTTTTCGCAGCAGGTGATGAATACCTGTCCTCCGGCGATGCGGTTCAGGACATACTCCTGCCGCAGAGGATCAAGCTCACTGAGCACGTCGTCCAGCAGCATAACAGGATATTCGCCGAAGGTGTCCTTGTGAATCTCCCGCTCCGCCAGCTTCAGAGCCAGCGCCGCCGTCCGCACCTGCCCCTGCGAGCAGAATTGACGGGCGCTGTGTCCGTTGACGGCCACCTCGATATCGTCCTTATGGGGCCCGCTGAGACACAGCCGCGACGCGATCTCGGCGGTATAGTGGCTCTGCTGATGATCCATCAACTGTTGTACGATAACGGACTGCTCCGCCAGAGGATCGGTGACGGTCTTGACGGTTTTGTAGGCGAGGGTCAACTCCTCGCGGCCGCCGCTGCACTCGGCGTGAGCCTGCGCGGCATACTGCCGCAGCTTTTCGCAGAAGGACGCCCGATACCAGATCAGCACCGCGCCCACCAGACAAAGCCGCTGGTTGAACTCCGGCAGGGTATCCAGCAGGCCGGGGAAGTCCTCGCTGTCCCGCAGGATGCGGGTCTTGTGCTCGTAAAGACGGCTGTATTCCGCCAGCGCCTCGGCGTATCGGGGCCGCAGCTGGCACAACGAGAGATCCATGAACTTCCGCCGTGCCGCCGCGCCGTCGCGAATGAGGAACAGATCCTCCGGCGCGAAGAACACCGTGTGCAGCACGTCGCTGAGAGCGGCGGCGTTTTTCGCGGTCACGCCGTTGACGGTCATTTTCCGTTTTCTGCCGCGGGTAAGCTCGATGCGGGTCACAAACTCCCGGTCACGGGACAGGATGCGGCCCTCCAGCACCGCGCCCGCCGCGTCGAAGCCGATCAGCTCCTTGTCGGCGTGGGTGCGGGGCGACTTGCCGCAGGAGAGATAGACCACCGCTTCCAGCAGGTTGGTCTTGCCCTGGGCGTTCTCGCCGTAGATCACGTTGCAGTCGGGGTCGAAGGTCAGGCTCTGGCGGCGGTAGTTGCGGAAGCCGGAAAGGCTCAGCTCATTGATCCGCATAGGCCACGGCCAGCTTCTTGCCGCCGAAATCCACGGTGTCACCGGGGCGGAGCTTCTTGCCCCGCTGGGTGCAGACCTCGCCATTGACGGAGACGGCGCCTTCCTGAATCAGCACCTTGGCTTCTCCGCCGGTATAGACCAGCCCGGAGAGCTTGAGAAGGTCCTGTAATTTGATAAATTCTGTGGTGATGGTAATGGTTTCCATAGTTTGTTCCTTATTTGATGGATTGATAAAGGGAGTATTCCGTGCCTCCGGGCACGGGACACTTTTGGCCGCGGCCCCAAAAGTGTCCAAAAAGGCCGCTTAAACCTGCGGTTTAAGAATCCGCCCACGCTATACTCTGTTTATATTTGATACCCTTTGCCACGCGTTTACAGAACATTGTTGTCATCGTTGCGTATGACGCATCGACATTCTTCTTGCGCCGCTGCCGCTCACTCTCTCAACGGTAGAACCAACAGCGTTGTTCGTCGTTGGCATCAGCGGCAGCGGCGCTGGAGCAGAGACGATTCGATAACGAAACGAAAAAGAAAATCTCACGCAAACGCGTGGTACACATTCACAATTTTGTGTAATGCATAGCGCGCAAGGAAGTGAAGAAACCATCGGTTTCTTCCGGCTCTTTTGCCCACTTTTCCAGCTGCTGGGAAAAGTGGGTCGCCGAAGGCCGTCCTCGTCCCCGCAGGGACGAACCTATCTTCTTTTTACTGCGCCTTCAAACGCACCGGCAGCACCATGTAAAGAAAACTGTCGCCGCCGTCTACGGGGGTAATGACGCAGGGAGAAATATTGGTGTTCAGCGCCATGCAGACCTTGTCCGCCGGGGCATAGCGCAGCGCTTCCATGAGATAGCGGTTATTGAAGCCGATCTCCAGCTGGCGGCCGTCGCCCTTGGTGGGGCAGATGTCCTTGGCCTCGCCGTTGCCGGTGCGGGCGCTCAGCAGCACGCGGTCCTCCTCAAACAGGCAGCGGACGGGGCTTTTCAGTTTCTCGCTGATGACCACGGACACGCGGTCGAGGCTCCGCAGCAGGGCGCTGTTCTCCACCTCAATGCAGACGGGATTGTTACGGGGAATGGCGTTCTTATAGTCCAGAAATTCGCCTTCAAGGCGGCGGCAGATCAGCTCCGTAGAGCCGGCGGCAAACATCAGGTGCCGCTTGCCCTGGGTGATGGTGATGCTGTCCTCGGTATCGCCGCAGATACTCTCCACTTCCTTCAGAGCGCTGCCGGGCGCCACGAAACGGAACGCACCGCCGTCCAGCTTTTCCAGCGGCTCGTGCCGCAGGGCAAGGCGGAAGCCGTCCACAGACACCATGGTCAGACCCGTGGCGTCGATCTCAAAGAGAGAACCGGTATGGACGGGACGGCTCTCGTTGGTAGAGACAGCAAAAGCCGTCTGGCCGATCATGGCTTTCAGCGTTTTCTGCTGCATGGTGACGCTGTACTGATCGTCCACCTCCGGAAGCTCAGGATAATCGTCAGCGGAAAGACCCAGAATGTCAAAGCTGGCGTCGCCGCAGCTGAGGTGTACCATGTACTTTTCATCGGCGGAGAACACGATCACGTCGTCCGGCATCTTGCGGATGATATCGCCGAACAGCTTGGCGTTCAGGACGATGCGGCCCTCCTCCCGGATCTGGGCCTCGAAGGAGGTGCGGATGCCGGTCTGTGTGTTATAGCCGGACAGCGTCAGCTCGTGGCTGCCTTCCAGCAGCAGGCCCTCCAGCGCGGGGATGGAGCTTTTCGCAGCCACGGCGCGGCTTGCGGTAGCCGCCGCCGCTTGCAGCAGCGCTTTTTCGCAGGAGAATTTCAGCATATCGAAATATCCTTTCCTGTCGAACCGTTCCGAAAAATTCCCGGAATATTTTTCGGAAGGACAACATAAACTAAACTATTTATTCGTAGTATTCGTCGTAGTAGAAAAAAATGTGGAAAAGTGGAATGAGTCCTTTATTTCCCGTTGTTTTTTCTCCACGGGACATGGTGGGAAAAGGCGAACGGTTTCCACATCAGGGGAGGAGCGGAATATTTTCCACACGGTTTCAAGGTGGAATCCACAGAAAAATGTGGAAAGGGGAGGTTTCGTGGCTCCGGCCACGACCTACTTTTGCCAACAGTGGCAAAAGTAGGCAAAAGCACCGGAAGGAACCTCCGGTTCCTTCACCTCCCGGCGCGCTATGCCGTGTGTAATTTGAGACTTTTTACCGCACGTTTGCGGAAGCTTTTTCTTATCGTCTCGTATGATGAATCGACTTTCTTCCAGCGCCGCTGCTGCTCATAACATCAACGGTAGATACTGTTGCTTCTATATTTTAGAGAAAAAGCGGCAGCGCTCAGAGAAGCAAAGACGATTCAACATTTCGCACGATAACAGCCATGTTCTGAGAACGTGAGGTAAATGGCATCAAATAAAAACAGAGTGTAGCGCGGGCGGATTCTTAAACCGCAGGTTTAATCTGTCTTTTTGGGTACTTTTGGGACAGCGGCCAAAAGTACCTCGCGCTCGGGAGCGCGAAACAAACTATCACTGCTTTGCATTGATATTAGTGGTGATCTCCTTCACCGTTTCGGCAAAGGCGGGATCGGAGCGCATCTGCTTCTCTACCTTGTCCAGACTGTGCAGCACCGTGGTGTGGTCGCGGTCGCCGAAGGACTTGCCGATATCGTTGAGGGACAGGTTGGTCATGCGGCGGATCAGATACATGGCGATCTGGCGGGCGTTGACGATGTCGCGGCCGCGGCTCTGGCCCCGCAGCACATCCGGCTCAAGACCAAAGTACTTGGCGATGAACTCGATGATGGACTCCGGCGTGGGAATATACTCGTTGCTGTTCTTCACCACGTCCTCCAGCGCCTTCATGATGGTCTTTTCATCCATGATGCCCAGCAGCTCGCCGTAGGCCTGTATCTTATTCAGCACGCCCTCAATCTGCCGGACGTTGGCGGTGATATTCTCGGCGATCATATTGGCCACGGTATCCGGCAGGTTGATGCCCTTGATCGCCGCCTTATTGCGGATGATGGCCAGTCTCGTCTCGTAATCCGGCGGCTCGACATCTACCATAAGGCCCCACTCAAAACGGGTGCGCAGGCGGTCCTCCAGCTGGGTCATCTCCTTGGGCGGCCGGTCGGAGGTCAGCACGATCTGCTTGCCGGACTCATACAGGGCGTTGAAGGTATGGAAGAACTCCTCCTGCGTCTGCTGCTTGCCGGCGATGAATTGGATATCGTCCACCAGCAGCAGGGATTCGTTCTGGTATTTGTTCCGGAACTCGGAGGTGTTGCCGCTGCGGATGGCGTCGATCAGCTCGTTGGTAAAGTCTACGCCCTTCACCAGCACGACGCTGCTGTCCGGCCAAAGCTTCTTCGTCTGGTGCACGATGGCGTGGAGCAGGTGGGTCTTGCCCAGTCCGCTGTCGCCATAGATGAACAGGGGATTGAAGGAACCGGCGGGCTTTTCCGCCACAGAGCGGGCGGCGGCGTAGGCCATGTTGTTCTGGGGTCCCACGACGTATGTTTCAAAGGTAAAGGCGTCGTCCTCCCGCACGCCGTGATAGTTGGCCAGTTCCTCATCGTCCAGGATCTTCACTTCCAGATTGAAGGGATAAAAGTCCCGCAGGACTTCCTTTATCTGCGGCGTGAACCGTTTTTCGATGGTGTTCTTTTTGAATACGTTGTTGCAATGCAGCACCAGTGCGGAATCTTCCAGATTTTCCACGCTTACCTCGTCGAACCATGTATTGATGGTGGTCTCAGACAGCTGCTGCTTCAGCCGGTCAAGTACCTGCTGCCATAGATCTGTTAGTGATGACAGTTGATTCATCGCCGTGCTCCCTTCCCGCTTTGCTATGGGCGTTTTTCTCTCATACTAGAGTATAACAGAAAGCTGTGGAAAAGTAAAGTAATACTTATTCTAATTAAACGCGGGAAATTACCGAAGCGCTGCCAGCGGCAGATAAAGCGAGGTAATTTCAAGGAAGTGTCCCAATGGCTGATCCCCGAATGGGGACAGGCATTGGTTGACACAACGAGGACAGAGGGATATTCCACGCTCCGGCGCGGGTCACTTTTGGTCGCTGTCCCAAAAGTGACCAAAAGGACAGCTTAAACCTGCGGTTTAAGAATCCGCGCACGCTATACATTACTTAGATTTGATGCCTGATACCTCGCGTTCACAGAACGCGGTCAATAACGTTGCGAATGACGAATCGACGTTCTTCTTGCGCCGCTGCCGCTCACGATTGCGACGGTAGACACGAAAGCGTTGTTCGGCGTTGGCATCAGCAGCAGCGGCGCAGGAGCAGAGACGATCCTTTTACGAAACGAAAACGGAAGTATTGCGTAAACGTGTGGAACGCAGTCACAATCCTGTACACAGCATAGCGCGCAAGGAAGCGAAGAAACCATTGGTTTCTTCCGGCTCTTTTGCCCACTTTTCCAGTCGGGGCGTTAAGAAAACATGCCGGTGGCATGTTTTTAGCCTCCGATCTCGGCGGCTATGCCGCCGTAGCATTCATCTTGATTTGCACCGCACGGCGAAAGTGGGCCGTCGGAGACAAACGAAAAAGAGCGGACGTGCGTCCGCTCTTTCAAGTAACATATTCACTTACCCCAGCAAACTCTCCTGCCCGCCGTCATTGGTCCCATGCTCTGGTATCTTGGCGATCAGTGTCCGGTACAACCGCCGGAAGAACGCCAGCGTCACAAACAGCGACGCCACCTCCGCAATGGGGTAGCACCACCACACCAGATCGTCGTTGCCGATGCTCTGACCATAGCGGGCCAGCACATAGGCCAGCGGGATAAGGAATACCAGCTGCCGCACGATGGAGACGATCATGGAGTACATGGACTTGCCCAACGCCTGGAACGAGCCGCCCAGCGCGATGCACGCACCGGCGATCCAGAAGCTGAGGGAGATGATCCGCAAGGCGGGGATGCCCACCGTCAGCATGGTATCAGTGGCGTCGAAAATCTTCAGCAGCGTGCCGGGGATGGCCAGAAACAGCGCCATACCGGCCAGCATGATGATGGAAGCATAGATGGCGCTGCGCTTGATGGCTTCCACCATGCGGGCGCGGTTCTGCGCGCCGTAGTTGTAGGCGATGATGGGCACTACGCCGTTATTCAGACCGAACACCGGCATGAAAATGAAGGAGTTCAGCTTGAAATAGATGCCGAAGGCGGTGGCCGCCGTCTCGTGGGCGGAGTGGTAGACGATAAGGATCTTATTCATCAGGAAGGTCATTAACGATCCAATGGCCATCATGATGACGCTGGGCAGGCCGATGGCATAAATGCTGCCGATGAGCTGCCAGTCGGGCCGGAAGCCCTTGATTCGGAGGGTGATGTCCTTATTTTTCTTCACATTGAAGTACGCCGCCAGCAGCATGCCGCAGATCTGACCGATGACCGTAGCGATGGCCGCACCGGCCACGCCCATGTCGAACACAAAAATGAAAATCGGGTCAAGGATGATGTTGACGATAGCGCCAAGACCCTGGGTATACATACTCAGCAAGGAGCGGCCCGTGCCCTGCAGAAGGCGCTCCAGCATGACCTGACCAAACAGAGCGAAGGAGCAGCCCATGACGATGTGCAGGTACTGCTCGCCCATGACCACGATCTCCTCCACCTGCGTCTGGGAGCGAAGGAACGCTCCGGCGCAGGTCAGGCCCAGCACGCAGCTGATGGCGAAGCCTACGAACGCCAGAAACAGACCGTTCACCGCCACACGGTCGGCCCGTTCCCGCTCGCCTGCGCCCAGCGCACGGCCCATCAAGGCGTTAACGCCCACTGCCGTACCGGCGCCTAACGCGATCATCAGGTTCTGGGCCGGGAAGGCCAGCGACACGGCGGTCAGCGACGCCTCACTGACCCAACTGACGAATACGCTGTCCACAATATTATATAGAGCCTGCACCAGCATGGAGGCAATGATGGGGAGGGACATGTTCCAGATGAGTTTTGAAATGGGCATGACGCCCAGCTTGTTTTCTGCTGCCATGGTAAGGGTTCCTTTCTGTTCCGTGAAATGCTCAGTAACACATTATGATACTACGGGGGAGGGAGAAATGCAATATGCAGAGGGTTGTATTTTGTTTTTCGTAGGGGCGGGCGATGCAACAGTTTCTTGCTGTGTCATTGCGAACCAGTGCGCACACTGGTGCGGCAATCCGTACCTTCGTCCTTACAAAAAAGAAACGGATTCCCACGCCAGTGACATCGGTCACTGGCTCGGAATGACAAGGTGGGCCACATGGGGCCGCCCCCTACATGATATACGCAAATCTTCCCCTTCTTGTTTCCACCTTTCGACAGACACACAATATTTAGTTGTTGACAAACGTCACTGTTTTTCTGTATAATATCAGTTGCGCGTTTGCGCATTTTTCCAATCGACTGCGGCGGACGCAAGTCCGCTGTCGAGTACGCGCCGCCATGCATGCATGTGCGGAGGCGATATTTTGAAGATGGAGGTGTCATGCAATGTTCCGTACCTATCAGCCCAAGAAGCGCCAGCGCTCCAAGGTACACGGCTTCCGTAAGAGAATGGCTACCAGCAATGGCCGCAAGGTTCTCGCCCGTCGCCGCGCCAAGGGCCGTGCCCGCCTGACCCACTGAGGAGAGGCGGAAAGTGCACCCCAAACAAGCTTAAATAAGCCAGGGACGGTGGAAGGGAAAACTGCCGTCCCTGTTGGTATTTGCATTTTTGAAAATGCGGGAGAATATGAGCCGTGGTACACGGCGGGGTGTGGTCACCCCGCCCTACGCATCATGTATCGAAGCATTTTGTAGGGCGCGATGACCACATCGCGCCGCATGATCCTGTACCCCGCAAAGGAGAAACCATGAAGGCTGCCGTGACCGTAAAAGAAAATTGTGTGTTCCGGCGGGCTTACCGGAAGGGCAAGTCCAGCGTGCAGTCCTGCCTTGTGGTCTATTGCCAGAAGAACCGTCAGGGCCGCACCCGTCTGGGCGTCACCGTCAGCACGAAGCTGGGCAAGGCCGTGGTGCGCAACCGTGTCCGCCGCCAGCTGCGTGAGATGTACCGCCTGCACCTGCCGGAAATGAAAAAGGGCTATGACGTGATCCTTGTGGGCCGCGTCAAGGCCGTCCACACGCCCTATGCCAAAATGGACAGGCAGTATGCCCAGGCGCTGGAGGCGCTGGGCCTGCTGGAGCCGCAGGCATGAAACGGGCGCTTTTGAAGGCCATCCGGTTTTATCAGGCGGCGGTATCGCCCCTGTTTCCGCCCCGGTGCCGCTTTATCCCCACCTGCTCCCAGTATGCGCTGGAGGCGGTGGAGAAGTACGGCGCGTGGAAGGGCGGATGGCTGGCCCTCCGCCGTTTTCTCCGGTGCCATCCGTTCCACAAGGGCGGGTGGTACGATCCCGTACCATGATACGTTTGAGGTGTTTTTCCATCATTTTTTCCCGTCCGCGATCACATTTCCAACACAAGTAAACGACTTACGGAGGAAAAACAATGTTTGCACAAATCGGATATTATATCTGTGTGCCTTTCGCATGGCTGACGAGAATGTTCTACAGCCTGACCGGCTCCTACGGCGTGGCCCTGATCCTCTTCACTCTGGTGGTGAAGCTGGTGATCCTGCCCTTCCAGATGAAGAGCAAGAAGAGCATGCTGCGTATGAACCGGATGCAGGGTAAGATCAAGGATATCCAGACCCGCTTCGCCAACAACAAGGAGCGGCAGCAGCAGGAAATGGCCGACCTGTACGCCAAGGAGGGCGTCAACCCCATGTCCGGCTGCCTGTGGTCTTTCCTGCCTTTCCCCATCCTGATCGCCCTGTACTATATCATCCGTACCCCTCTGCGGTTCTTCATGAACCTGTCCAACGATGTGATCACCGAGATCACCACGCTGGCCACCTCTCTGGGCTATACCGCGCCCGCCACCAACAACGCCTATGAGCAGATCTATCTGACCGACTTCATCCATGAGCACTGGGCGGATTTCGCCGGTAAGTTCGACGGTCTGATCGATCTGGACTACAACTTCCTCGGCGTTGATCTGGCCAGCCAGCCCACGCAGGTGCTGAGCCAGTTCCCCGGCGGCGGCTGGCCGGTGTGGGGCCTGCTGATCATGCCCTTTATCGCTGCCGGTCTGCAGCTGCTGATGAGCATGGTGTCCATGAAGGCCAGCTCCAACACCATGAACAACCAGAGCAAGATGATGATGTACCTGTTCCCCCTGATGACGGTGTGGATGGGCTTCATGTTCCCTGCCGCTCTGTGCGTGTACTGGATCGCCAACGCCGCCTTCTCCGCCATTCAGGAGCTGACTCTCAACAAGTACTTCAGCAAGAAGCTGGATGAAGAGGAGACCGAGAAGGAACGGGAGAAGCGGGAAAAGCGCGCCGCCAAGATGCAGGCCGCCCGCGAAAACTACAACCGCCAGCTGGAGCAGGCCAATTCCGGCAAGAAATCCCAGCAGGGCGGTAAGAAAAAGCAGCAGCCCAAGGAAGAACACAAGGAAAAGCGCGCCTCCACCACCGAGGCAGGCCGTGTGGGCAACCGTCCCTACGCCCGCGGACGCGCGTACAGCGAAAAGCATTACGACGAATAAGGAGTTTTGTCTATGAGTTATATCGATGTAACAGGCAAGACCGAGGAAGAGGCCATCCAGAGCGCCCTTGCCCAGCTGGGCATGGATCGTGACGATGTGTCCGTGGAGATCCTGGAACGGGCCAAGAGCGGCTTTCTGGGCATGGGCGCCAAGCCCGCCCGCGTCCGCGTGACCTACGGCCCCGACGAGGCTCCCATGGAGGAGGTCGCCGTACCCGTCAAGCCTGCTGTCGTTGAGAAGCCCGAAAAGAAGGAAGAACCCAAACCCCAGCCCAAACCGCAACCCCAGCAGCCCCGTCAGCCCAAGCCGCAGCAGCCCAGACAGCCGAAGCCCCAGCCCAAGCCCAAGCGTGAGGAGCGTGTGGAGAAGCCCGCCGTCCCCGCTGTGGAGCTGCCGGAGTGCACCGACGACAACGCCGTGCGCATCACCGCGTTCCTGACCGGCCTGCTGGAGCATATGGACAGCCCCGCCGCCGTGAAGGTGTACGAGGAGGAGAAGGGCCGCTATAAGGTCATTCTGGAGGGTCAGAAGCTGGGCGCGCTGATCGGCCGCCGGGGCGAGACGCTGGACGCCATCCAGCAGCTGACCAACTACGCCGTCAACAGCGGCAATGAGAAGCGCATCCGCGTCCATGTGGACGCCGAGAACTACCGCGCCCGCCGTGAGGCCAGTCTGGAGAGTCTGGCCATGAAGGTGGCCGGTAAGGTGAAGAAGTACCGCCGCAGCGTCACGCTGGAGGCCATGAACGCCTACGAGCGACATGTGATCCACGCCGCCCTGCAGGACGTGAAGGGCGTCACCACCTATTCCGTGGGCACCGAGCCCAACCGCCGCGTGGTAGTCGCCTACGACCGGGGTGAGAACAACTGACATAAAAAACCGCCCTGCGGCTACAGCCTCATAGGTACACAATGTGGCCTATGGGTAGCCGATGCGGTAAAAAACACAACAAAGCAAAGTCCCTGTATGCGGCCTGTGCCGCATACAGGGACTTTGCTTTTGGAAAGGGAGAGGAAAACCGGATTTCATCGGGGAATATGGTTCATTGGCCTTTTGGCTTGAGTACTCTTGCCAGCCAGTAGCCCGCCAGCACGAACAGGCTCATTATCGCCAAGTAGTCCAGCAGGAACAGTACCAGCGGCTCGGTATAGTCGAAGAACACAAAATGGCTTTTCAGCAGCAGATAGCGCCACACGTCCCGCCGGACGAAGGCTACCGCACCGTAGGCCGCCCAGAGATAAGCCAGCAGCCGCAGGCACCATGCGCGGGGCTTGAAGGGCGTCAAGTGCTTCCGCGCCATGGTCAGCACCATGTTCCAGTGCATTCCCAAATGCAGGCTCATCAGCACGAAGCCCCAATAGGCGCACAGCATATGCAGCTTTTCCGCCCACGATGTAAGGCCGAAGCCTGCCTGAAAGGGAAACACATACCGTGAGACGATCACGCCGCTGACCATGGAGCCCAGCATGGTCAAAAGGATCAGCAGCGCCAGCACCGTCTGAACGATACGCAGGGGCGTATAGCGTCCCTGCGGCACCGCTCTGATCCACCGCCGGTTCAGGAGATGATGCAGGAGGAAAAGGGCAAACATCCCCATCCCCAGCCACTCGTGGGCCGCTTCGCCCACAAGGCCATAGGCCATCAGGAGCAGCAGCGCCAGCGTCATGGCCGCGTCGATGCTGATTTTCACTTTCACGACTGGTTTCATACTGTCATCCTTTGCTGTGGGAGATCACCCAGTTCAGGTTATCCGGATCGTCAAAGACCACATTGGCGCCGCCGTGGTAGTTGTAGATACCCTTAGCATTGAAGAAGGCATTATCGGGCGTTTCGATCCGCAGCACACGGTCAATGTCCGCGCCGCTCCAACCGGCATTTTCATAGGCTTCGTGGAGATCATCATAGGCGGAGCGGGCCTTGGCGCTGCCGTAATACTCGTCGCCTTCGGCCATGTAGATATAGACCGCCACGCCGTTCTCCGCAATAGGCGCATAGCTGCCATCCCACTGAGAAGCGCCGTGAAGATAGGCGGCATACAGGTCGGGCCGCATGGACACCGCACGGGACATGGTTTCGCCGCCCGCGGAGTATCCGGCGGCGTAGACACGGCTGGTATCCACAGCAAAATTGCTGATGAAGTATTCCGTCAACTCAATGGCCTGCCGGGCAGATTTTTCGCCCCAGTCCGTCAGCTGGGCGGAGATCACGATCATCTCCGTGTCCAGCTTTGTCCATGCGGTAAAGCCGCTCCAGTTCAGATTGCTGCCGGAGGAGGACTCACCGAACCACATCATGTCGTAGCCCGGCATGACCACCATCATGGGGAATCTGCGACTGTCGTCGTAGCTGTCGGGCAGGTAGTAGCTGTAATGGATGTCACCGTCCGCACCGGAGAGGATCTGCTCTGCAAACAGGCCGGTCTGCACAGAAGCCGCTGTATCGGCGGGCGGCGTGTTCTCAGCAGGCTCGTCCGGTGATGTGGTCGGCGTGTCTATGTCCGGTGCCGTAACGGCAGGCGGCTCCGGCTGGGCCGGTTCCGCTTTTCTGGTTCCGCACCCCGCAAGAACCAGCAGCGACACCGCCAGCCAGAACACGAGGAACCGTCTCATTTCTGCTCGTCCACCGGCGGAACCATTTCCGCGTACTTTTTGAGCATTTCCGGGGTGCTGGTGTAGTAGCGCACATTCTTGTTGAGGGCGGCGACCTGCGCCATTTCGTCATCTGTCAGGGCAAAGTCGAACAGATCAAAGTTGGCCTTGATATGCTCCGGATTCTTGGAGCCGGGGATCACGATGTTGCCGCTCTGAATGTGCCAGCGGAGGATGATCTGGGGCGCGGACTTGCCGTACTTCTTGCCAAGCTGGGCAAACAGCGGCTCCTGAAGCAGCGCCTTGTCGCCGTGACCCAGCGGATACCACGCCTGCGGTACAATGCCGTTCTCTTTCAGGAAGGCTTTCAACTCAGGCTCCTGATGGTAGGGGTGTAGCTCGGTCTGCAAGACCGTGGGCTTCACTTCACAGAGGGAGAGAATCTCCTCGATCTGCTCCTTTTTGAAGTTGGACAGGCCGATGGCACGCACCTTGCCCTCCTTATAGGCCTTCTCCATCTGGCGGTAGCCCACCACATAATTGCCTGCGGGCTGGTGGATCAGCAGCAGGTCGATGTAGGGAGTGTCCAGACGGGCAAGGGTCTTTTCTACCGCATCCGGCTGCTCATAGAAGCTGGGCCACAGCTTGGTTTCGAGGAAAATCTCCTCCCGCTGCAAGCCGGACTTCTTCATAGCGCGGCCAACGGCCTTTTCGTTTATATAGGCGTTGGCGGTGTCGATCAGGCGATAGCCGTTCTGCAGGGCGCTGACGCAGGAGGCCTCCGCCTCGTCCGGGGTCAGAAGAAATGTGCCGATACCGGCCATAGGCATTTTCACGCCGTTATTGAGAGTTGCGTATTCCA
>CAVHYW010000050.1:0-15412 GCA_963640475.1 bacterium
CAGCTCACTCGTAATGAGCAGGTCGCCGGTTCGAATCCGGCCACAAGCTCCAAAAGAAGTAGCACCCCTTTGGGGTGCTACTTCTTTTGCCAAGCTTATCCGGAGTCGAAGTTTATGCGAGCGGCTGTGGCACATCATAAAACAGCACCCCAACTGGGGTGCTGTTTTGCGTATGAAACCGGTCACTCCGCTGCGATGCGCCAGCCCTCCGCCTGCTGGCGGATCTGGGTGAAGCGCTGATACAGGCCGCCCTGCTGCACCAGCTCCGCATGGGTGCCGCGCTCGGCAATGCGGCCATCCTCCACCACCAGGATCTGGTCGGCGTTCTGGATGGTGGCCAGACGGTGGGCGATGGTGATGATGGTCTTGCCGCGGGTCAGCTGGTCGATGGCCTGCTGGATCAGGTGCTCGTTCTCCGGATCGATGCTGGCGGTGGCCTCGTCCAGAATGATGATGGGGGCGTTCTTCAAGATGGCGCGGGCGATGGAGATGCGCTGCTTTTCGCCGCCGGAGAGGGTGCCGCCGCCCTCGCCCACCACGGTGTCATAGCCATCGGGCAGCGCCATGATGAAATCGTGGCAGCACGCCTTTTTGGCGGCGTCGATCATCTCGGCCTCGGTGGCGTCGGGCTTGCCGAAGAGGATGTTGGCCCGGATGGTGTCATGGAACAGGTACACGTTCTGGAACACCATGGAGATATTAGACAGCAGACTGTCGCAGGTCAGCTCCCGCAGGTCGTGGCCGCCTACGGTGATGGTGCCGGACTGGGGATCATAGAACCGGGCCAGCAGGCTGCAAATGGTAGTCTTGCCGCTGCCGGAGGGCCCGACGATGGCGGTGGAGGTCTTTTCGGGGATGGTGAAGGAGACGTCCTTCAATACCTGACGGGAATCATAGCCGAAGTTAACATGGTCGAAGGCGATATCGTAGTGCGCCAGCTTTACATCCTTGCCGTCGGCGTCGATGAGACTCTCGCCCCGCAGAGCGTCCAGCTGATCCATGGCGTCGTCGATGACGCCCAGCGTGTGGGCGCTGTCGCTGAGGGGTTCAAGGCTTGCGAAGATGCTGAAGGAGAAGAACACGAACATCAGCATCAGGGAGAAGCTCATCTCACCCCGCAGGCACTGGAGGGCCGCCGCCAGCGCCAGCCCCACGCTGCCGCATTTCAGGGCCAGCAGGTGCAGGGCGTTGCCGGGAACGTAACCCCATTCGATCTTCAGGTGGATCTTCTTGCTGTCGGAAATGGCCTTGGTGACGGACTCCATGGCCGCGCCGCTCTTGCCGAAGGATTTTACCACCGCAAGGCCCCGGGCGAACTCAATGACCGCGCCGGTCATGTCCCGGTTGGCCTGCGCCTCCACGGGGGAGTTGATGCGGCTGTAATGGGAGATCAGCAGCATGCACAGCAGGGACAGCAGCGCGGCGGCCAGCGCGATCAGCGCCGTAACGGGGCTGCACACGGCAAGGCACACGAAGATCACAAGGAAGTTCAGATAGCCGCCCACAAAGTTGTCGATCATGCGGATGCCCATGTTCTCCAGCGTGGACAGGCCCGTGGTGATGGAGCTTAAAATGTTGCCGGTGCTGACCTGCTGGAAGTAGCCCAGCGACACGCGCTTCAGCGCATCGCCGATGGCCAGACGGTCGCGGGCGGTCAGCTGGTAGCTGATGGGCTCCTGCAGGCGGGCGCGGAAGTAGTCAAAGAGGAAGCGGAGCAGCACCAGTGCCACCTGAATGACGATGCATTTCCAGATCCACGAGGTGTCGAAGGGCGTTCCGGCCTGCTGGGACTCGATCAGCAGTCCTACGGTGTAGGCGGCCAGCGCCAGCGGCATGGCGGCGAAAATGTGGGAGAAGAAGGTCATGACGAAGCCCAGATACAGCTTGCCCTTGAACTCACCGCACCAGTCGATGATACGTTTTACAGTCTTGAACATGATTTACGCCTCCTTTGCGGCGGTGGATACCGCCCAGTTCTTCGCGCCGATGTGAGAGCGCCACATGTCCTGATACAGCGGGCAGGTCTCCAGCAGCTGCTCCTGCGTGCCCTGTGCGGCGATAGCACCGTTTTTCAGCACCACGATGTTGTCGGCGTTCTTGATGGTGGACAGCCGGTGGGCAATGACCAGCAGGGTCTTGCCGCGGGTCAGCGCGGCGATGCTGCGCTGGATCTTGTCCTCGTTCTCCGGGTCGGTGAAGGCGGTGGCCTCGTCCAGAATGACGATAGGCGCGTTTTTCAGCATCATGCGGGCAATGGCGATGCGCTGCTTTTCGCCGCCGGACAGGCGCTTGCCGGCCTCACCGGCGGGCGTGTCGTAGCCCTGCGGCAGCTTGCTGATGAACTCCTCGCACTGGGCGGCCCGGGCGGCGGCCTTGACCTCCTCGTCGGTGGCGCTGGGATTGCCCAGACGGATATTCTCCAGCAGCGAGCAGCGGAACAGGAAGTTATCCTGCGTCACGAAGCTGACGTACTCCGACAGCTGGCTCAGGGGCATGTCCTTCACGTTGACGCCGCCGATGGTGATGGCACCGGAGGTCACGTCCCAGAACCGGGCGATCAGCTTGGCCACGGTGGACTTGCCGCCGCCGGAGGGGCCCACCAGCGCGGTGAAGCTGCCCTCGGGAAGGGTCATGTCGATGCCGTGGAGCACCTCGTCCTTTTCCTCGCCGGTGTAGGAGAAACGGACGTTCCGCAGCGCCACGTCGGTGTGCTTGACGTCGGCACGCTCCTGCGGCTGGGGAAGCTCAGGCATTTCCAGAAACTCCTCCAGATTCTCCACGGTGAACTTCACCTGTCTCATGTTCTCGGAGAACACCTCCAGCTTGGCCAGAGAGCCCACCATGGAGATGGACAGCATGACGGCCAGTGCGGCCTCCGGGGCGGTGATAGTGCCCTTGCTGGCCAGCGCCAGCGCCACCGGCAGCGTGCCGATGAGGGTGGAGGGGAACAGGGCGAAGCTCAGCTTCATGGTGGCGAAGGTGGAGGCCAGCCATTTCACCACGAAGGTGCGGAAGTCGTTGATGGCGGCGGCGTACTTCTCATAGCTGACGCCTGCCCGGCCAAAGGCCTTGATGACCTCGATACCCTCGATATACTCTACAATGGTGCTGTTCATGTAGTTGGCGGACTGATCGTACTTGTCGAAGTTCTTGCCGCTGATCTTGAAGGTCAGCCCCATGCAGATGAAGGACAGGGGGAACGTCACCAGCGAGGCCAGCGCCAGCCGCCAGTCGATGCACAGCAGCGCGGCGATGCTGACGATGGGCAGCACCACATGGCCCGCGCCCTCGGGGATCATGTGGGCCAGCGGCGGCTCCAGATTTTCGATCTTGTCCACCATGATGCTCTTGATCTCGCCGATGGTGTGGTTCTCCACGTTGCCCAGCGGCGCGTGGAGGAAGCGATCGGCCAGCCGCAGCCGCAGACCCTCCAGAATGGTATAGGCCATGGCGTGGGAGGTGCCGGTGGACAGGCTGAACAGCAGGATCTTCACCGCGTAGGACAGCAGCGCCAGCAGGCACCATTTGACGGCCAGCGCCGCCGTGGCCGTCCCGGCCACGAACAGGCAGATGAGCACGTACATGCAGTAAAACGGCACAAGGCCCAGCATGACGCTCAGCACCGACAAAATGACGGACAGGATCAGCTGCTTCTTTTCCCCCTCGGCATAGGCGAAAAGCGCGCTTGTCCAGCTTTTCTTTTTGGCTTCCATACAATGTCCTCTTTTCTGCTTGAATTTTGGTTAGGGAGAGCTAACTGTTATGCAAAAATTATAGAGCATCACTGCCCCATAATTTTCAGCCATCCGGCGGTGTAGAAATCGCTCAGTTCCTCCAGGTACCGCTGCGCGTCGGCCGGCGGCATGTCGTGAATGATGATCTCGCAATAGGCGTTCATCATGCCGGTCACCAGCATGTGCTCCAGCCGGCGGTCGATGTCCGGCACAGTCTTGCCCATGGAGCGCAGCACACCGCAGTACCGCTCCGTGGCGGTGACCTCTATGGTCACCATCTGGTCGATCAGCGAAGCGTAGGGCGTACCCTCGGCGCACTCCAGTATCAGGTGGAAGGCCGGGCGGCGGGCGTCCATATAGACCAGCATCTCCTGCATGCAGTCTTTTCCCACCTTGCCCATCTGCATCTCCTGTTCCTCCGGCCGCAGGGCCTCGAAGCCGAAAACGGCGGCGCGGTAGGTGTCCAGCACGTGGCGGTACGGCTCGTCCACCAGCGCGGCGAACAGGGCCTCCTTGCTGTCATAGTAGCCATACAGGGCGCCGGTGGTGACGCCAGCGGTCTTGACGATGTTCCGCAGCGACGCGGCCTGATAGCCCTTTTCCAGAAATTCCGCCTGCGCGGCGGCATGGATCCGCTCCAGCGTGGAGCTGTTTGCTTCTGTCATTCGCTTCTCCTGTTATAACGGTGTTATATTACAGTGTTATATTATAATCGGGCATTGGCGTTTGTCAAGTCCAAAACGGAATTTTCTATTGAAACCGGCAGAGAGCCGTGATAGAATAAGTCCGGTGGTTAGAAGAGACTAACTACCGCGCGCTTAAACAATGATCCGCTGACGCGGGAGAGCAAAACACGGTAAGGGGGAACACCGATGAAGTATATGGGAATGCCCATGGGCATGTGGGTGCTGTTTTCCGGATCCTTTCAGACGCAGCTGACGGCTGTGCTGGATTACGCACCGGAGGTGGCCGGGGCGATCACGAAGCAGGCCAAGCCCAAATACCGGGAGATCATCGCCGGTCTGCCGGGTGAAAAGGCTGACCGTTTTAAGATGAACATTGTCAACTGCGCGATGCTGTGCGCATTCGTCCTCTCCATGCCGCAGCGGCCCGGCGTGGAACAGCTGACGGCGTATTACGCCAAGGCCATGATGACAGGGCCGATGCAGTGGTTCTGCCGCAAGAGCGGCAAAAATAAGTTTACGGAGAAGGATATCGCGGGTATGAAGGCCACCGCTGCACTGCGAGCCGCCGACCGCAATCCCTATTCGTGGAACATGGAGTTCCTCCCGTATCCTGACGGCAGCGGCTACGAAGCCCGTTTCAGCAAATGCGGCATCTGCGTGCTGATGCAGGAGTTGGGTCTGTATGACCTGACACCTGCCCTGTGCCGTCTGGATTACACCATGGCCGAGGCGGGGGAGACCACGGACTTTGTGCGGCAGTACACCCTTGCCTCCGGCGGCCCGTACTGTGACTGCGGTTATCATAAAAAGGTATAGTGAAAAGGTATGGTGCCGCTATTATATAGATGAAACAGGCCCCGTGTGCGCGCTCCGGTATTTCCGAAGCCCACACACGGGGCTATCACTATATTATATATTATATATTATATAGTATTATTGCAGGGCACGTCTGCGGGTCTGCTCGATGTGATGGCGCATGCCCTCCACGGCCTCCGCGGTATTGCGCTGCCGCAGGCTTTCCAGTATCGCAAGGTGTTCCTCCAGAGAGCAGACAGCACCGGCCAGACGCTCGCCGCTGACAAGCTCGCTGCCGAAGTTGTCATAGAACGCGGCCTGAAACAGGTTATAGGCGTAGAGATTCTTCATGATCCGGCTCAACTGTTGGTTGTCGATATAGTCGATCAGCGTCTCGTGAAAATAGTCATCCTCACGGAGCATGGCGGTGTGATCGGTCTTATCGACGCGCTGGATGCGCTCGATCATCTCGTCGATCTTGGCTGCGGGAAGCCGGTAGCTGGCCAGCTCCAGAACCTTCGGCTCCAGCAGCAGACGGATGTCGAAGCCGTCGGAGATATCCTTGACAGAGAGGTCGCGAACGAAAATGCCGCGGTACGGGTATACATCGACAAGCTCTTCTTCGTTCAAAGCGTTGATCGCTTCGCGGAACGGTGTTCGGCTGGTACACAGCTCTTCTATGATCTGCTTTTCGTCCAGAGGCTGTCCCGGCGCGTATTTTCCGCTGGTGATACGTTCTTTGATCGTGTTGTAGATCTTGTCTCTCAATATCATAGGCTTCTCCTTTGCATGGTTCGTATATCATTTGTATACAAAACCGGAATGAAAAAATCGTCGGCATACTGTCGGCGATCATGAAATGTCCCTGACACTTGTACCAGAAACATTTCCGATGGATAAAATAGCAAAGACATGGCGGAATGTCAATAGGATAGTGGGATTTTGTCACATGCGACGATAAAATTTGGGAATTTTTACAAATGAAAGAAGGTGGAAAATCAGAACATGTGTAGCAGCGGGGCGTCCTTATGCAAGAAACTGTACGATACTGATGGTCATAATCGTATGTTTTTGTAGAGAAAACCATTGCGCGAGAAGGTTTTACGAGGTATAATAAAAAATTGGAAAACTATCATAATTTGCAACAAACGACCTGCGGGCTGAGCGTACTGCGCCGCCTGCGGGAGATGAAATACGGAGAATATATTTGTGAGAACGGAGAACACCGCCCCGATAACGCAAAAGACGGTTAAAGCGGGCTATCGGGGCGTTTACAGCAGGGTGGTCAAGCGTATTCTGGATTTTGTCCTTGCGCTGATCGGCACTGTGATCGTCACGCCTGTTATTCTGATCGTTGGGATATTTCTTGTGCTGGAGGATGGCTTTCCTGTTTTTTACACGCCGCTGCGGGGCGGCTATCACGGAAAGCCTTTTCATATCATCAAGCTGCGCACCATGTATCGGGACGCAGATAAGTACGGCGGCACGACCGCGCTGAACGATCCGCGCATTACGAAAATGGGAAGAATACTGCGGAAGCTGAAGCTTGACGAAATTCCTCAGGTGTACAACGTTTTGCTTGGCACCATGAGCTTCATCGGGCCGCGTCCGGAACTGCTGCAATATACGGAGGCCTATCAGGGAGAGGAAAAGTTGATCCTTGAGGTGCGTCCGGGCATCACCGATTTCAGCTCCATCGAATTTATTGATCTGGACGAGATCGTGGGGGCCGAAAACGCGGACGAGATGTATGAGAAGTATGTGCTGCAGAAGAAGAACCAGCTGCGCATCCGCTACGCCAGAGAGGTGTCTTTCGGGACAGACATTTACCTGTTCGGAAAGACCATTTGGGCCGTTCTGCGGAAGGCAGGACGTGTGCTTCGGGGACGGAGCAAGGATAAAGAGTGATGGAATACATAACACTGCAAAATACCGATCTGCGCGTGTCGCGCTTCTGCATGGGCGGCTGTCCCATGGGCGGCTACGGCTGGGGCAGCGTACAGGAAAGCGAGCTGCTGGATGCGGTGCATGAAGCCCTTGCCTGCGGCGTGAACTTCTTTGATACCGCCGATACCTACGGCCTTGGCCAGTCGGAGCGGACGCTCGCCAAGGGCTTGGGGAGCCACCGTCATGAGGTGGTCATTGAGTCCAAGTTCGGCGTGCGGGTCGGCAGCGGCGAGACATTTTACGACAATTCGCCGGATTATATCCAGCAGGCGCTGGAGGGCAGTCTCCGGCGGCTGAATACCGACTATATCGATGTCTACGTGATCCACTACCGCGACGGCAAAACGCCTATTGCGGATGTGGTGGGCAAGCTGGACGAGCTGAAATCCGCCGGAAAGATCCGCTATTACGGCCTGTCCAACATCCACGGCGAAATGCTGGAGGAGCTGCTGCCCTACGCGGGGAAATTCGCCTGCTGTCAGGAGGAGCTGTCCCTTGCCTGCCGCGGAAACGAGGCGGCGCTGTGCACGGCGCAGGAGCGGCTCCATGTAACGCCGATGACGTGGGGCAGCCTCGGTCAGGGGATCCTGACCGGAAAGTATACGGAGGATAATATCCACTTCGGCGCGGACGACCGCCGCAGCCGCGAGATCTATGTCAATTTCCACGGCGAGAAGCTGGCGCAGAACCTGCGCATCGTAGAGGTGCTGAAGGACATTGCCGCCAGTCACGGGGTGTCTCCCGCAGCCTGCGCCATCCGCTGGCTGCTGGATACGCTGCCGGAGTCGGTAGTCCTTGCGGGCGTGAAGCGTCCCGCGCAGCTCCGCGCCAACGCGGAGGTCATGGGCTGGACGCTGAACGCGGAAGAATTGCACGAACTGGACGAGGTGTCGAGATGAAAAGAACAAGTGAAGCGCTTGCGTGGCTGACCCGCCGCCACGGCATTGAAATGACGCACCTGTCCGGCGGAAGCCATATCGGTGCGATCCTGTCCGTGGCGGATATCATTGCTGTGCTGTATGCGGACGTTCTGCGCTATGACCCGCAAAGGCCGGACTGGAAAGACCGGGACCGTTTCATCATGAGCAAAGGCCATGCCGGAGCAGCAGTCTACGCCGCGCTGGCGGAAAGCGGCTTCTTCGACACGGAGGAGCTCAAGACCCACTATGCCAACGGCAGCCGCCTGTCGGGCCATGTGTCCCATCAGCTGGTGGGCGTGGAGCTTTCCACCGGCTCGCTGGGCCACGGCCTGTCCGCGGCGGCAGGCATGGCGCTGGCCGCAAAGCAGGACGGGAGACCCTACCGGGTATTTGCCGTTCTCGGTGACGGCGAATGTGACGAAGGCTCGGTGTGGGAGGCGGCACTGTTTGCCAACCACTACCGGCTGGAGAATCTGGTGGCCATCATCGACCACAACCATATGCAGAGTCTGGACACCTGTGAAAAGACGCTGGAGCTGGAGGATCTGGGGGCGAAATGGCGCGCCTTCGGCTGGCATGTCATTGAGCTGGACGGCCACGACCATGACGCCCTGCGATCCGCGCTGACGGATACGCACAATGCCGGACACAAGCCCACCGTGGTCATTGCCAATACGGTCAAGGGCAAGGGCGTTTCCTTCATGGAAAACGACATCCTCTGGCACTACCGCTTTCCCCATGACGGCTGGGAGTATGACGGCGTGGTAACGGAGCTGCATGCGGCAAAGCCCGCAGGCGTGACCGATCCCTATACGCCCGACGGCGTCGTAAATCCCGCCCGTCCGGGGCCTGACGCGGATATTGGCCGCGACCACACCACCTCCGCCGGATGGCATCCGACCTACATCAAGAAACAGTAAGGAGATAAGCTGTGTTCCAGTTCGTTTACTGGCTGCGTGCGATCGCGGCCATGATGATCACCAACTCTCACTACGCGGATATCTGGCCCATTTCCGCTATGGCGTTTGGAGGTCATTTCGGAAACTGCATCTATTTCTTCCTGTCGGGGTTTTGCCTGTACAACATTCAGGAGTCATTTCCCAGATGGTATGCCAAGCGTATCATTCGCATCTATCCGGCCCTGTGGATCGTCGCTGCGATAAATCTGCTCACAGGCTTCTGGAGTGCGGACGGCATTATGGCATATGTGCACTGCCTCTTTTACCCAACGTGGTATCACTTCATTACATCCATCATGCTGCTGTATCTTGTGTTTTATGCGGTCCGGACGATACAGAAGCGGGTAAAGATTGATACGCTCTGGTTCCTGCTGGCGGCGTTTCTGGTGTATTTGACGGCCTACATTTTTGCATGCGATAAATCTTACTACCATATTGACGACGTCAGCGAGAAATGGTGCCGGTTCCAATTCATGGCGTCTATGCTGCTGGGTGCGGTTTTGCGCGAAAGATATGACAGGATCAATGTGCGGATCACTTCATTAGATATTACCGGGCTTATTGCGGGGCTGATATTGTATTTCGTAGGGAAAAAATCTCTTGGGAAGTTCGATGATATCAGCCAATTTCAGTGTATACTGCCGGTGATTCAGGTGCTGCTCATATATAGTACAGGCACAATATTTATTAAGCTGGAAAAAGGCGGT
Source organism: bacterium (assembly GCA_963640475.1). GTDB lineage: Bacteria > Bacillota > Clostridia > Oscillospirales > Oscillospiraceae > Vescimonas. The sequence goes on from CAVHYW010000050.1 coordinate 9,749, forward strand.
CTCTTCGCAAAGGCGGGCAATGCGATTCATGGGATTGTCACTTTTATCGCAGGGATATCCCTTGAGATTTATTTGGGTCAAGCGCTGATTATTACTAGATTAAACTTCCTTACATTCCCGCTTAGCTTCGTTGTCGTGACAGGCTTGATCCTGATTTACGCATATTTGGTTCACAAACTCGCACAACTCATTCAGAAGCCGTGCAGCAGATTGCTGAAAACGCGGCAAAAGGAGACGGCCCAATGAGAGACACCTTTGTTCGCACGCTGCTGGCGCTTGCGAAAGAAGATCCGAATATCGAACTCATGACCGGAGACTTGGGCTTCGGCGTGCTGAAGCCCTTCTGGGAGCAGCTGCCGGATCAGTTCGTCAACGCCGGTATCGCGGAGCAGAATATGACCGCCGCCGCCGCAGGCATGGCGCTGGCAGGGAAAACGGTCTTTACCTATTCCATCGGCAACTTCCCGACGCTCCGCTGTCTGGAGCAGATCCGCAACGACTGCGCCTACCATAACGCCAATGTGAAGATCGTCTGCATTGGCGGCGGTTTCGTCTACGGCGCGCTGGGCATGAGCCATCAGGCGACGGAGGACATTGCCGTGATGCGGGCGCTGCCCGGTGTCGCGGTGCTGTGCCCCGGCGATCCCGCGGAAGCGGAGGCGGCAACGAAAGCCATTGCCGCATGGCCCGGCACCTGTTACCTGCGGCTGGGTCGGGGCGGTGAAATGCGCATCCACGACCGGATCGAGGATTTCCAGATCGGAAAGGCCATTCAGATCCACGACGGTCAGCGCGCGGCGATCTTTTCTACCGGCGCGATATTCGATGAGGTCGCAGGCGCGGAGACGATCCTCGCGGAACGTGGGATCCATCCCGCCGTCTATACCTTCCCGACGGTGAAGCCTATTGACAGGGATGTCATCGCGCGTTGTGCCGCTGACTTCGACCTTGTCGTTACGGTGGAGGAGCACAACCTCGCAGGCGGCTTCGGCAGCGCGGTGGCAGAGGTGATGGCAGAGCTTCCGGCGCACGGGAGACTGCTGCGCGTCGGCATACATGACACCTACTGCGCGCTGGTGGGCGACCAGAAGTACCTGCGTTCCCAGTTCGGACTGGACGCGGCTGGCATCGCCGCGCAGATTCTGGAGGTTCTGGCATGAAGCGGCTGCTGTTGACCTGCACTGACCTGATGGCCATTCAGTTTCTGGTGCCCCATGTGAAGTACCTGTCCCAGTACGGATTCTCCGTGGAGTTGGCCTGTTCGGATGTCGGCGGGCGGCTGGAGGATCTGCATCAGGCGCTGGACGGCATTGCGCCGATCCATGTTGTGCGGCTGGTGCGCAGTCCCTTTTCGGCGGAGAACCGCAAGGGCTATGGCGATTTGAAGAAGATCATTGACGGCAGCCGCTGGGACGTGATCTGGACGAACGAGCCGGTGATGGGCGTGATGACCCGTCTCGCGGCGCGTGATGCCCGCAAGCGGGGCACGAAGGTAGTCTACATGGTGCACGGGTTCCACTTTTACAAGGGTGCGCCCCTCCAGAACTGGCTGCTGTATTACCCGGTGGAGAAATACTGCTCCCGCCTGTGCGATATGATCGTCACCATCAACGAAGAGGATTACCAGCGGGCCAAGACCTTCCACGCCGGCAGGGAGGAGAAGATCCCGGGGGTAGGGGTAAATCTGGATTGCTTTGCGCCGGACGGGGAAGCCCGCCGCGCGTGGCGTGAAAAGCTGGGCCTTTCCGAAAATGACATTGCGCTGTTGACGGTGGGGGAATTGACGCCCCGCAAAAATCAGCACGTCATGCTTGAGGCGCTGCATTTGCTGAACGATCCCCGCTGCCGTCTGTTTATCTGCGGGCGCGGCGAGCTGGAGTCCAGATTGAAGCAGCAGGCCAAGGCGCTTCAGCTGGAAGATCAGGTGCAATTTCTCGGCTATCGGAAGGATATCCCACAGCTGTGCTGTGCAGCGGATATCTTTGTGTTTACGTCCATACAGGAGGGCCTGCCCCGTGCGTTGATGGAAGCAATGGCCAACGGGAAAGCGATCGTCTGCTCAGACATCCGCGGCAACGTGGATCTGATCGAGAATGGCAGGGGCGGCTTTGTGGTTCCGAATGAAGCGGAATCGGTCGCACAGGCAATCGCCCGTTTGGTGAAGGAGCCGCAGCTGCGCATGGAGATGGGAAGAAACAGTATGCGTGCCGTGAGGATGTACGATATTCGAGAAGTGGAACAAGTAGTATGCCGCTTGATGGCGCTATGAGGTAAAAGGTGGTGCCGCTTTTATGGAAGATATAATTAGCATAATCGTTCCTGTATACAACATGGAAAGGTATTTGGCAAAATGCGCAGATACGATTATGGGCCAGACCTATCCGGCATTGGAAATTATTTTTGTGAACGACGGAAGCAATGACAATTCCCTGAAAATGCTGAAAAGCTACGCGGCGGAGGACAGCCGTGTGAAAGTCATAACACAGAATAATCAGGGACTTTCAGCGGCAAGAAATGCGGGTATCTCTGCTGCCACCGGCAGCTATGTGATGTTTGTGGACAGCGATGATTGGATCGACAAAGATACCTGCGAGAGCGCGATCCGGTTTGCGAAAATGAGTGCGGCAGATATTGTTATGTGGTCGTATGCACGGGAATATCAGAAGGACAGCTATCCTGTGGAACTATTTGACGGAAAAGACGAAGTCTGGCATGCGGAACAGGCAAAAGCCATTTTGAGACGTTTGTTTGGCCCGATAGGAAAAGAACTTGCCTGCCCGCAAAAAGTCGATAGTATCGTTACTGTGTGGGGCAAGCTTTATCGCAGGGAATTGCTGACAGGGGAGCGGTTTGAGAATACATGGGTAATAGGTTCAGAAGATCTGCTGTTTAATATCCCTGTATTTTACAAAGCGAATACGATCGCGTATATTGCAAAACCGATGTGTCACTATCAAAAGGAGAACAGCAGGTCTCTGACACATAAATATCCACCCGATCTTCCGGAACGATACGCCGAACTCCAGCGAAGAATGCGGCGGTTTATTGACCAGAAGGGACTTCCGCAGGAGTACAGTGAAGCGCTGGAAAATCGCTGCGCTTTGAGCATAATCAATTTTGGCCTGCGCTTGGCAGAGGATAATGGAAAGAGTCAAAAAAGCTGTATGGCAGAGCTGCGGCGGATTCGGGAATCTGAGCATTATGGAGTGCCGTTGGAAAAGCTGCCCCTTTGCGAGCTCCCTGTTCATTGGGAATTTTTCTTTTTTTGTGCAAAAAAGAAGCTGTATTTGCCATGGCTATTACTGCTGAAAGTTATGAACCATTTAAGGAGTCGTGCATAGATGGAGAAACAGTACTCTGTAATTGTTCCGATCTATAACGCTGAATCGACCTTGCCGCACTGCATTGACAGCTTGGTAAAACGACCGATTGCAGATTATGAACTGCTTCTTGTCAATGATGGTTCCACAGACGGAAGCGGTGCCATATGTCAGGACTATGCCGCGCGTTACCCGCAAATCAGGTATTTCCAAAAGGAAAACGGCGGCGTGTCCTCGGCACGGAATCTGGGGTTGGAGCAGGCCGAGGGAGAATACATCCTCTTTGTGGACAGCGACGATTATGTGTCGGATGACTATTTCACCGTGATCGACCGGGAGCTTGCGCAGCGCCCCGCTGATCTTCTGATGTTCGGTGCCGCGAGCGCCGGAACAGAAAATCAAACATGGATCACAGGTACTTATTATAAGACGGAAGAGCCGAATATCGCGGAAAAGGTCGCAGAGGCTTTGCGGCGGCATCTGTTCAGTTCTATGGTGTCAAAATGCTTCCGGGCAGAGCTTATTCGGAAAAACAAAATGCGCTTCTGTGAGGACCTTGCCATTGGGGAGGATCAGAACTTTCTCTTTGAATACGCTATGCATGTTCATAGCATAGCTTCGGTGGAGAATGTGCTGTATTTGATAGATACAGCGGATGAAGGCTCACTTTCCAGAAAGCCGCGTAGTTATTTGACGGATCAGTTGATGGATGTCAACCGGCGTATGTATCGGGCATATCGTTCTGTGCCTCATGGGCCGGTGGCTGCAAAGTATTACGAAGCCGCGTTGGCCTGGATGACTTACCGCAGTGTCTATACCTGCTGCAAGGAACTGTTAAAATTTGATTATTCAGCGGAGCGGCATCGTCATGAAATGGAAAAAATATGCAGGCGGTGCAGGCAAGAAAAGGTCAAGCCTCTGGGCTGGAAATGCAGGGTGATCGCCCTTCCGGTGCAGCTGGGGTGGACTCGAATGATCGATAGGATCGTGGCGCACAGAGCCTAGCCACAAAAACAGGATGAATAAACGAAAGATTTTGATTTTGCCCTCCAAACTGACAATAGGCGGTGCGGAGAAGGTCGCGGCAGACATCGGGCTTCACGCCGACAGAAGTAAATATGAGATACATTACGTTGTGTTTGGCGATGAGATCGGCGCCTATGAGCCGGAACTGGAAGCCTGCGGCTGTAAGATCTTTCATATCCCGCAGCCATCGGAAAGCTTCGCCGTGTATCTGAAAAATCTAAAGCACCTCATCCGGACCTATCACTACGATGTCATACATGCCCACACCATGTTCAATATCGGCTGGGCCATGCTTGCGGGCAAGCTGTACGGTGTTCCGGTGCGGATTTCCCACGCGCATTCCGCACTGGTGGAAAAGCGCGGCGTGAAGGTACGGCTGTACGAGACTGCCATGCGGTTTCTGATCCTTACCTGTGCCACAAGCTATGTCGCCTGCGGCGTTAAGGCGGGTGAGCGGCTTTATGGAAAAAGGGCATTCCGGAAAAGGGGAACGCTGATCCTTAATGGCATCGATACACAGCGTTTTGCGTTCGACGCGCAGAAACGTGATGCGTTCCGAAAGGAACTGGGCTTGGATAGTAAGTTCATCATTGGACATGCCGGACACCTTGCCGGAGTGAAAAACCAGCGTTTTTTGCTCGAACTGATGCCGGATATTCTCAAAAAACGCCCGGAGGCCTATCTTCTGCTGCTGGGTGAGGGTGAGGACCGCCCTATGCTGGAACAGAGGATTCATGAACTGCACTTGGAAAATCATGTCCGCATGACAGGAAATGTGCGTAATGTTCCGGATTATTTGAATGCGATGGATGTGTTTGCCTTTCCGTCCCTCTACGAAGGCATGCCGCTTTCCATCATTGAGGTACAGTCCAACGGCTTACCCTGTGTGATATCCGATCGGGTGCCAAAGGATGTGTTTCTGACAGACCTGCTCCAGCCGCTGCCATTGGACGCGCCGGAACGTTGGGCGGATGCCATCTGCACCGCCGCCAGAACTGTGCCGGAAAAGTACGCGGCAGAAATGCGGCGGTCGGGTTTCGATGCGGAATCGGCGATGCAAAAGATTTACAGGATTTACAGCGGGAGCAGCATGAAATGATCAACATTCTCTTTTTTATCGAGTCCCTTTCCGGCGGCGGTGCGGAAAAGGTGCTGCGCGATCTGGTAAACGCCATGGATCAGACCCGGTTCGCCATCACGGTGCAGACGCTTTATCCGGAGGATACCGGAAAGTATCTCGCGCAAGGGATCCGCTACCGGTACTGCTACCCAAAGGCATCCCGCTGGAACGGCCTGCGTATGCGGCTCGAAGCGGCTC
>CAVHYW010000051.1:0-15279 GCA_963640475.1 bacterium
GGGTGTAGCCGTAACCACCGAACAGCTGAACGGCGCGGCGGGTCACATCGGAAGCGGCCTCGGCGGCGAACAGCTTGGCCATAGCGGCGTCAGCGGAGTAGGGCTCGTGATTCTGCTTCTTCATAGCAGCGGAGTACACCAGATACTTGGCAGCCTCCATGCGGGTGTGCATGTCGGCCAGCTGGAACTGGGTGTTCTGGAACTGGGAGATGCGCTTACCGAACTGGACGCGCTCCTTGGTGTACTTGACAGCCTCTTCAACGGCACCCTCGCCGATACCCAGAGCCTGGGAAGCGATACCGATACGGCCGCCGTCCAGAGTCTTCATGGCAATCTTGAAGCCCTCGCCCTTCTTGCCCAGCATACGATCCTTGGGGATGACGCAATCCTCGAAGATCAGGTCGCAGGTAGAGGAACCGCGAATACCCATCTTCTTCTCGTGCTTGCCCTGAGAGAAGCCCTTGTCGTCCTTCTCCACGATGAAGGCGGAGATCTCCTTCATGGAGCGGCCGCGCTTGTCGACGACCTTGCCGGTCACGGCGATGATGACGAAGGTATCAGCCACGTTGCCGTTGGTGATGAAGCACTTGGAGCCGTTCAGGATGTAGTTCTCGCCGGACTCGTCCAGCACAGCGGTGGTCTGCTGGCCCTGAGCATCAGTACCAGCGCCGGGCTCGGTCAGACCGAAGGCGCCGATCTTGCGGCCGGAGCACAGGTCGGGCAGATACTTCATCTTCTGCTCCTCGGTGCCGTTCTCGAAGATGGGAGCGGCGCACAGGGAGGTGTGAGCGGACACGATAACTGCGGTGGTGCCGCAGACCTTGGCCAGCTCCTCAACGCACATAGCGTAGCTGAGGACGTCGGCGCCAGCGCCGCCGTACTCCTTGGGGAAGTAAATGCCCATCATGCCCAGCTTTGCCATCTTCTCGACGGTTTCCATGGGGAAACGCTCTTCCTCGTCGATTTCGGTGGCCAGGGGCTTGACCTCGTTCTCCGCGAACTCGCGGTACATCTTCTGAACGAGCAGCTGTTCCTTAGTCAGATGGAAATCCATACTATTTTCTCCTTTTCCAGAAATTTACTTGTTGTAGTTAAAGAAGCCCTCGCCGGACTTGATGCCCAACTTGCCGGCGCGCACCATCTTACGGATCAGCACGTTGGCACGGTACTTGCTGTCGTGAGTCTCGTTATACAGCACGTCCATGATGTTCAGCACCACGTCCCAGCCGATCAGATCGCCCAGGTGCAGGGGGCCCATGGGGTGGTTGCAGCCCAGCTGCATAGCGATGTCGATGTCCTCGGCAGAGGCAACGCCCTCCTGCAGGACGCAGACGCCCTCGTTGCAGTAGGGGATCAGGATCTTGTTGACCACGAAGCCGGGAGCCTCGTTGACGACCACGGGGGTCTTGCCGATCTCGACGGACAGATTCTTGATGTAGTCCACCAGCTCAACGGGGGTGTTGCCGCCGGCGATGACCTCGACCAGCTTCATAGCGGGCACGGGGTTGAAGAAGTGCATACCGATCAGGTTGTGCTTCAGGCCCTGCGCCATCTCGGTGATGGACAGAGAAGAAGTGTTGGAAGCAAAGATGGCATCTTCCTTGCAGATGGCATCCAGACGGCCCAGCAGTTCCTTCTTGGTGGCCATGTTCTCAGCGACGCACTCGATGACCAGATCGGCATCTGCGGCAGCCTCGAACTCCTCGACCAGAACGCGGCTCATCAGATCATCAGCGGCTTCCTGAGTCATCTTGCCCTTGGCGACCTTCTTGTTCAGAGAGGCAGCCAGCTTGTCCTTATGACGCTGGGCGCTTGCCACGCTGGAAGCATACATCAGAGCGGTGTGGCCCTTAGCTGCAAAAACCTGGGCAATGCCGCTGCCCATAGTACCGGCACCAAATACTGCGACTTTCATGTGTTTTCCTCCTATAATATATTGTTTAATCATCAGGCGAACCTGTTAATTAACGTGGGGTGCGCTTACTTATTCTGGTAAGGCTCGTGCTTGCGCTTTTCCAGGAAAGCGGACATGCCCTCGATCTGGTCGGCGGTCTTGAAGCAGCTGCCGAACAGCTTCTCTTCGATGACGATGGCATCGTCCATCTTTGCCTCCAGACCGTCGTTGATGGCCTTCTTGCAGGCGCGGACGGCGATGGGCGCGTTCTTGGCAATGGTCTCGGCCAGCTTCTCGGCGGCGGCCATCAGTTCATCCAGCGGATAGACGGCGTTCACCAGACCGATGCGCAGCGCTTCGTCCGCCTTGATGTTCTTAGCGGTGTAGATCAGCTGCTTGGCCATGCCAGAGCCCACCAGACGTGCCAGACGCTGGGTGCCGCCGAAGCCGGGGGTGATGCCCAAACCGGTCTCAGGCTGGCCGAATACGGCGGTATCCGCGCAGATGCGGATGTCGCAGCTCATGCTCAGCTCGCAGCCGCCGCCCAGCGCAAAGCCGTTGATGGCGGCGATGGTGGGGATAGGCAGGGTCTCGATGCGGCGGAACACGTCGTTGCCGTGCTTGCCGAAGGCCTCGCCCTCTTCGGGGGTCAGGGTGCTCATCTCGCCGATATCAGCGCCGGCCACGAAGGCCTTTTCGCCGCTGCCGGTCAGCACCAGCGCACGGATCTCGCTGTCAGCATTGACGATATCCACCAGCTCGCCCAGATCGGTGAGCACGTCGCTGTTCAGGGCGTTCAGCGCCTTGGGACGGTTGATGGTGGCGATCGCGATGTGTCCCTTTTTCTCTAACAGAACATTCGTCATGTTAACTCCTCCTTACTTCCTTTTCGGACAGTGTTTCCTTACCACTTTAACGGAATGAAAACAATGCTCCTCATATAGCCTATATTATAGTACTTCGTCTAAAAATTATCAACCCCCATCGACGCCGCTTTTCGCTTTTTTAGCACATTCCACAAAAGTCAACGAGAGAATTTGCACATTTTGAAGGTGGGTTTTTCCGATCTTCCCGACAGGGCGTTTTCCTGTTTGCAACGGGGCGGTTTTTGTGGTATGATAGGCACACTGATTATGCTGAGCAATTGGAGGAATTTTCCATGCGAATGAGGAAAAAGAAGAATCTGGTTCCCCGGATGGAGGCCTGCGGCGCGTGGCTGGTGCAGGATCCCTTCGCCCAAAAGGGACATTGGCGGGAGCTGATGCCGGAGGCGCGGGAGATACGGCTGGAGCTGGGCTGCGGCAAGGGCCGCTTCACCGTGGGGACGGCGGCGACGGAGCCGGATGTGCTGCTGATCGCCGTGGAGAAGGTGCCGGACGCCATGGTGGTGGCCATGGAACGCGCCAGGGACGCGGGCCTGAAGAACGTTTATTTCGTGGATGTGGACGCAGCGCTGCTGCCGGATATGTTCGAGCCGGGCGAGATCGACCGCATTTACATCAACTTCTGCGACCCGTGGCCTAAGAGCAATCAGGCCAAGCGGCGGCTGACCCACCACAACTTCCTGAACCTGTACCGGAAGGTGCTGAAGGACGGCGGCGAGATCCACTTCAAGACCGACAATGACAAGCTGTTTGAGTGGTCGGTGGAGGAGATCCCCCAGTATGGCTGGGAACTGCGGGAGGTGACCCGCGACCTACACGCGGGCGGTCCCGTGGGCGTGATGACCGATTATGAGAAGAAGTTCTTCGAACTGGGAAAGAACATCAACCGTTGCGTGGCGGTGGAGTTGCCGTGGGAACCGATGGAGGAAGAGGAATAAAAAGTTTTCTAATCATGCCGCTTCGCGGCATACCGCAGTTTTTCACTCTTCTCTCTTATCTTCTCACTAAAAAACCGTCTGCCTTTCGGCAGACGGTTTTTTTATATGTTCAGTTACGCCAGCTTGGCCTTGGCCATGTCGCACAGGGCGGTAAACGCCACGGCGTCGTTAATGGCCATCTCGGACAGCATCTTGCGGTTGATCTCCACACCGGCCAGCTTCAGACCGTGCATGAAGGTGGAATAGTTCATGCCGTTCAGCTTGCAGGCAGCGGAGATACGGGTGATCCACAGCTGACGGAAGTCCCGCTTCTTCAGGCGGCGGCCTACGTAAGCGTAGGTCAGAGACTTCATGACCTGCTCGTTGGCCATCTTGAAGTGCTTGGACTTGGCGCCCCAATAGCCCTTGGCCAGCTTCAGCATCTTATTTCTTCTCTTGCGCGTCATCATTGCGCCTTTAACACGTGCCATATCTAATTAGCCTCCTATTTCTAACGATTCCGTCTCTTATTTGTAAGGGATCATCTTACGGATGGTCGCCTCGTTGGTGCAGTCGGCATAAGTGCCGGTGCGCAGGCGACGGCCGCGCTTGGTGTCCTTCTTGGTCAGGATGTGGCTCTTGAAAGCGTGAGCTCTCTTGACCTTGCCGGTCTTCGTCAGATTGAAGCGCTTCTTTGCGCCGCTATGGGTCTTCAGTTTAGGCATAGTTGTTTCTCCTTCCTACGATTGCGTGGTCACAAAAGAATACAAATTTATTTACCGGCCTTGGGAGCCAGGAAAATGGACATGTTGCGGCCTTCCATCTTGGCGGACTTCTCCATGGTGGACACCTCGCCGCACTGCTCGGCAAACTTGGTCAGCAGGTCGCGGCCGATCTCGGTATGGGCCATCTCGCGGCCGCGGAACCGGACGGACACCTTGACGCGGTTGCCGTCGGCAAGGAACTTCTGGGCGTTCTTCAGCTTGGTGTTGAAGTCGCCCACGTCGATGCCGGGGGACATGCGGATCTCCTTGATCTCCACCACATGCTGGTTCTTACGGGCCTCTTTTTCGCGTTTGCTCTGCTCAAAGCGATACTTGCCATAGTTCATGAGTTTGCATACGGGGGGGACAGCCTGCGGAGAGATCTTGACCAGATCAAGACCACGCTCCTCTGCGATATGCAGCGCCTCGGCCGACGACACGATACCCATCTGCTCGCCGTTTTCGCCGATGAGCCGGATCTCGCGGTCGTTGATGTCCTCGTTCAGTTGATGCACTACCTTGCTAATACTACAAGCACCTCCAATCAAAAATAAAACGCGAATGCAGTTATGCATCCGCGCAACACCAAAAAGCCGCTTTTACGGGCTTTAGGGAAAACTTCGCTGTTGACCTCTTTGCCTGCGGCGGGAGGTGAGGCGGATGCACCGACCTTCTTTGTTTTGCAGAAATATTATACCTGTTCCCTTCCGGTTTGTCAACACAAATTTGCCGGATATTTTTATTTTTTCCATGCATAGGCGGCGTTTTCGCGGGAAATGCTAGGCTTGCACAAATAAAGGAGGTGCAAATTCATGGAAAACAAGAATTGCAAGAACACCAAGGATAACCAGAACAACACGCAGAACACCCAGAATACCAAAAACACCAAGAACGCCAAGGACAACAAGGACTGCCGCTGAAGCGAAACACAATAACGGTATCGCAGAGAAGACCGGGGAGCAGATGTTCCCCGGCCTTCTTTTTTCTTTCGTGCAGGATGTAAAAATTTTTTCATTCACTGGAACCTTTCCGCGTTTCGCTGCGTCTAATCAGGCGTCAACCAAACAGAAAGGATGGTCATGAACCATGAAAATGATGAAAAAAGTAACTGCTCTGCTGCTGGCACTGATGATGGTGCTGTCCCTCGCCGCCTGCGGCAATTCCAACGACAACGGAAACAAGGATAACACGACCGTTGACAAGACCGCGCAGGAGGTGCTGGATGCACTGAAGGAAAAGCTGGGTGACAGCTACGGCTGCGATCTGGCGGAGGACGAGGACCGTATGACCAACTACTACGGTCTGGACATGAGCAAGATCGACAGCTGGGCCGCCGAGAGCAGCGAGAACAGTGCCCTTGATCTCCGTACCGCTGTGGTGCTGAAGGTGAAGGACGGCTACGCCGAGGACGCCGCCGCGCTGCTGCAGACCGGCTATGAGCAGGTGCTGGATTACAGCAAGATGTACGACATGAACCTGCCCATGGTGCAGCAGGCGCGCCTGTTCGTCAACGGCAACTATGTGGCGCTGCTGATCCTTGGCCAGACGCCGAATGAAAACACCGCCGACGAGGCAAAGCTGGCACAGGACGAGGCCGCCAAGGTGGACGCCGCATGGCAGGACATTTTCGGCAGCGCCAGCAACCAGCTCGTGGTGAAATAAGCAAAATCGGCAGAAAGAGGACGCTTTCGCGTCCTCTTTCTTTATGCTTTTCCGTTTTAGCGGATCGATTACATACCCTTGATGATGTCCACGATCTCCGCGCCGATGCGCTTCTGCGCTTCGACGGTGGCGGCGCCGATGTGAGGCGTGCAGGAAACCATGGGATGGCTGTACAGCGCCTTGTTGGTGGCGGGCTCGTCGGCGTACACGTCCAGACCGGCGGCGCGCACCTTGCCGGACTCCAGAGCGGCCAGCAGAGCGGCCTCGTCCACGTTGGTGCCGCGGGAGGTGTTGATGATCACCACGCCGTCCTTCATCTTGGCGATGTTCTCGGCGGAGATCAGAGCGCCGCCGTCCACGGCGGGGGCGTGCACGGATACGAAGTCGGACATGGCCAGCAGCTCATCCATCTCCACATAGGGGATGCCCAGCTGCTCCTCGATGCCGGGGATGTGGAAGATATCGAAGGCGATGACGTTCATGCCGATGGCCTTGGCCATCACGCCCAGATGCTGGCCGATGCGGCCGAAGCCCACGATGCCCAGGGTCTTGCCTTGCAGCTCGATGCCCTTGCCGTACTCCTTCTTCTTCCACTCGCCGTTGCGCATGGTGTAACCGGCGTCGGAAATATAGCGGGCGCAGGCGAACATGTGGCCCATAGCCAGCTCGGCCACGGACTGGGAGGAAGCCTTGGGGGTGTTCTTCACGGTGATGCCGTTGGCCTCGGCGTACTTCACGTCGATGTTGTCCACGCCCACGCCGCCGCGGATGATGAGCTTCAGAGCGCTGCCCTTGGCCTCGTCAATGTGGTTGGCGCGGACCTTGGTCTTGGAGCGGACGACCACCACGTCGAAATCACGCAGAGCCTTGCCCAGCTGATCGGGCTCATAGAACTGCTCGACGACCTCATGGCCCATCTCGCGCAGCTGCGCCATCGCGGTCTTATCCATACCGTCAGTAACCAGAATACGCATGGTAAATATCTCCTTTTAATGTTATATGTTGTTACCACAGAAAAATCAAATCATTTTTGCCGCGGCGTGTACGTGGCAAAAATACCACGGTTTAGCCGCCCTGGGCGGCGGCACCAGTCCGCAGACTGGTGGTGGGGGATCTAAAGGGGGAGCCTGCTCCCCCTTTATTATCGCTTTTACTTGTGCTCCGCCTCGAACTTGGTCAGGAACTCCACCAGAGCCTGAGCGCCCTCGATGGGCATGGCGTTGTACACGCTGGCGCGCAGGCCGCCCACGGACTTGTGGCCCTTCAGGTTGTCGAAACCGGCTTCCTTGGAAGCGGCCACGACGGCAGCATCCAGATCCTTGTCGCCGGTGACGAAGGGAATGTTCATCAGGCTGCGATCCTCGGGCACCACAGCGCCCTTGAACAGCTTGGAGCTGTCCAGGAAGTCATAGATGACCTTGGCCTTGGCGATGTTGCGCTTGTGCATCTCCTCCAGACCGCCGATGCTCAGCAGATACTTGAACACCTTGCCGCAGCAGTAGATGGCCCAGCAGTTGGGGGTGTTGTACATGCTGTCGTTGTCGGCATGGGTCTTATACTTCATGTAGATGGGGGTCTTGGGATCCAGATCGTCGCGGATCAGATCCTCGCGGATGATGACCACGGCCATACCGGCGGGGCCCACGTTCTTCTGGACACCAGCCCAGATCAGACCGTAGTCGGACACGTTGCAGGGCTTGGACAGGAACATGGAGGACTGGTCGGACACCAGAACGTGACCCTTGGTGTTGGGCAGCTTGTTCCATGTGGTGCCGTTGATGGTCTCATTCTCGCAGATGTAGACATAGTCGGCATCCTCGGGGATGTCCAGATCAGAGCAGTCGGGGATGTAGGAGAAGTTCTTATCGGCGGAGGAGGCAACGATCTGCACCTCGCCGTACTTCTTGGCCTCGGCAATGGCCTTCTTGGACCAAGCGCCGGTCTCCACATAGCAGGCCTTGCCGTTCTTCATCAGGTTCATGGCCACCATGGCGAACTGCAGGGTGCCGCCGCCCTGAATGAACAGGACCTTGTAGTTATCGGGGATGTTCATCAGCTTGCGCAGGTCGGCCTCGGCCTCATCGGCGATCTGCTGGAACACCTTGGAACGGTGGCTCATTTCCATGACGCACATGCCGCTGCCGCGGTAGTTCATCATCTCGTCGCGGATCTCCTCCAGCACGCTCTCCGGCATCATGGCGGGGCCGGCGGAGAAGTTGAATGTACGACCGTATTTCATTTCGTTTTCCTCCTCAAAGTAAATAAGTAGGGCTTACAAATTTCGCTCGTAGTTATAGTATACGGCATATTTTTCCGATAATCAACCGTGAAAATGAAAAATCTGCAAAATTTGTATGGCTTGCTGACAAAATGTCAGTTTCCTCGTGCAAACCGCCCACGGGGCGCGATTGACAACGGATAAAGAGGGTGTTAAAATGTCGGAAGCTGACAGAAAATGCCGCCCGAGACGGACGGCGTAGCGGTCAAATCACTTTCTTTAATTTCTGAATTTCATCATTCATCTGGCGGACAACAGATTTAAGAAATTTAACTTCATCCTCAAGATCATCCACGCGGGAACGGGGCGCAAGCTGCTCCATCATGATCTTCTGATTTTCATACAGCAAGTTGAACTTGGGATCAAAATAAGACTCCACCATGACCTTCATACGGTTCTCGGAAGTTGTAATCATCTCCTGAAGCATCTGCAGATCGTTTTTATCCAACATAAGATCTCTCCTCCCCTGTACTTGTCCCTATTATACTTGACCGCCCGTCCCCCGTCAACAGCAAATTCTCTGGCGGCGGCATATGGTCATGTCATCCTACAAATGATATCCCCCACACCACAAGCAAAGGAGCACGCCATGGAACGCGTCAAAGGCTTTTTTCAACATATCTCCCTGTATATCATCGCGCTGGCCAAATGGCTGTGCATCGGCGGCGGCGTGGGCCTCATCGGCGGCGTGGTGGGCGCGGCCTTCCACATCGGCGTGGAGCAGGCCACCGAGCTGCGGCTCATGCACCCATGGATCATCTGGCTGCTGCCGGTGGGCGGCGTGGTGATCGTGGGACTGTACCGTCTGGCCCACATGGAGGGCCGCGGCACCAACAACATCATCGAATCCGTCCATTTCGGCAAGGATGTTCCTATTTTATTAGTACCCCTCATCTTCATCTCCACCTGTCTGACCCACCTGCTGGGCGGCTCGGCGGGACGCGAGGGCGCGGCCCTGCAGATCGGCGGTGGCATCGGCTACCGCACCGGCAAGGCCCTGCATCTGGGCGAAAAGGATCTGCCGCTGGCCACGCTGTGCGGCATGAGCGCCGTGTTCTCCGCCCTGTTCGGTACGCCGCTGACAGCCACCGTGTTCGCGCTGGAGGTCATCAGCGTTGGCGTGCTGTACTATGCCGGGCTGATCCCCTGCCTGATGTCGGCGTCGGTGGGATATCTGATCGCCACGCTGCTGGGGGTCTCCCCCACCCGCTTCACGGTGACGCTGCCGGCACTGAACGTGTGGACCATGTTTCTGGTGATGCTGCTGGCCATCGGCTGTGCGCTGGTGTCCATTCTCTTCGTGCGAGGCATGCACTTCATTGAGCACGGCGCGGTGAAGTGGCTGAAAAATCCGTATATTCGCGCTGCTGTCGGCGGCTTCCTTATCATCGACCTGACGCTGCTGCTGGGCCGGGATTACAACGGCGCAGGCATGGACATCATCGCCCGCGCGGTGGAGCAGGGCAAAGCCGCGCCATGGGCGTGGTTCCTCAAGATCCTGTTTACCGCCATCACCATCGGCTGCGGCTTCAAGGGCGGCGAGGTAGTCCCCTCTTTCTTCGTGGGCGCTACCTTCGGCTGCGTGGCGGCACAGGCGCTGGGCCTGCCCGGCGGCTTCGGCGCGGCCCTCGGCCTGATCGCCGTGTTCTGCGGCGCGGTGAACTGCCCTATCGCCTCGGTACTGCTGAGCATGGAGCTGTTCGGCAGCGCGGACGGCGTACTGTACTTTGCCTTCGCCTGCGCCATCAGCTATCTGCTCAGCGGCTACTGCGGACTGTACAGCAGTCAGACCATTCTGTACTCCAAGCTGCGGGCGGAGTTCATCAACGTCCACGCCAAGGAATAAGCTTTTCTTGTTCAAAAATTTTATTCACAGGAAATTTTCCTTTCCCCTTGACAAGTGCCGCCGGGTATTGTATAATGTCCCTCGGACATCACGTCTCGGTGACATAGCCAAGTGGTAAGGCAAGGGTCTGCAAAACCCTCATTCCCCGGTTCAAATCCGGGTGTCACCTCCAGATAAAAACCTCGTAACCATGCGGGTTACGAGGTTTTTCTTATGCTCAAAATTTCAGTTTTCCCTTATTTTTTCCCTTTAGCGGTGAAAAAGGCCCCTGATGTACTGACATCAGAGGCCCATTTTTATGCGTCGATCACGTGACCTGCGCGGTAACATTCCGCGATGTAGTCACGGGACTGATAGTAGAATGAGGAGTTATAGTCGCAGAGCTTTTCGTCGATCCATGAGGTATATACGGCCACCAGCGTTTCGACCACGTCATCCTGTCCGGACACGTCCTCGATCAAGCGGGCGTATACCTTGCCGATCGTCCATACATCCGGTACGGTGTATCTAGCCGACGCCACGTTATCGAACTGGCCGTGGGGCAAGTCGAAATGCTGCTGCATGTCATCGGACACTTTTTCAATAGGCTCACAGTGGAACACATCGGCATGGCCCAGGATCATCTGCACGCCATTCAGGCCCAGCGCCTTCACCACGTCGCAGCGTTTCAGTTTCAGTTCGCGGCCCAGCTGCTCCACCAAAGCGCAGGTGAAGAACAGTCCGCTGTGGTTTCGTTCACACATGTACCTCGTAACTCCTCTCGAAGGTCAGCGTCGCCAGCGCTCTGGCAGTGTGGAAGCTGATCTGATGGGTGGGATGCTTGAACCGTGCCAGCTCCCAGAAGGCGGCGCGGCTGATCTCGCCATCCGTGTAGCTCTGTACATAGTTGAAGATGGTGTCGTCGGCCATCGGCCCCTCTACGATGTCATAGTCATGGGGGATGCCGCTGCGGCAGGCCACGATGAAGTCCAGCCACTCATCGCTCATCTCCGGAAAACGCTTGACCGACAGCCCCGGCTGCTCTTCAAACCGATAGACATTCACGATACCGCTGCCGAACCGCGTGGCCCAGCGGGTGGCCTGCGTCTCATATTCTGTGCAGTAGAAGCCCCAATAGAAGTCCTTATGGAACTTCTGAATACGTATTTCCGGCTGTTCTACCGTTACCCGGCTGCCGTGATACAGTGTCCGCATGGTCTGCCTCCTTCCGCAGTTTTTTCCATTATACCCGATTCCTCACCTCTGTGCAACAGGGAAGTTGCGATGATCGTCAATCCCCCGAAACACGACGGATGAAATCCTCCATCTTGTCGGCACTCTCACGCTTCATGCGGTCAGTCACATGACCATAGACATCCAGCGTGAAGGCGGCGGTGGCATGTCCGAGGTTGCCCTGTACCGTCTTGATATCGATGCCGGAGCTGATCGCGGCTACGGCGTAGCTGTGCCTTAGGTCATGGTAACGGGCATCAGGGCGGCCGATGGCGGCCACCGCTTTCTTATAGTGGCGGTAGACCGTCGGCTTCGTCAGGTGATGCCCCAGCGCATCGGTGAACACCAGGTTACTGTCCTCCCAGGCACAGCCTGCCATGAGACGCTGCTGGGTCTGCTCGACTTTTCGGTGGCGCAGGCGGGCGACCACCGTAGGGGATGCCACCAATGTGCGGCTGCGGCTATTCTTGGTAGGGACCAGCTCATAGGCCGCAAGGCCCTTTTCCTGATGGAGCTGGAGCTGTTTGTTCACGGTGATAACGCCGTTGTCCAGATCGACACAGTCCCAGGTCAGCCCCAGCGCCTCGCCCTCCCGCAAGCCCAGGAATAGGGTGGTCAGGAAGAGATCTTCAAAGGGATGTCCTTGAATGACCCGGATAAAAGCCGCTACATCGTCCTCGTCCAGAGGCTTGATCTCTGCTTTTTGTCCGCGCGGCAGGGTACAGGCGTCGGAGGGGTTGGTTCGGATATAACCATTGAGCACAGCCTGCTTCAGCGCTTGATGAAGTACGCCGTGGATATTCTTGATGGTCTTCGCCGACAGGCCGGGCTTGTCGGCCTTATCCGATGCCAGCGCGTTATAGAAGGTCTGCACAGTATGGGGCATGAGATTTTCCATCCTGACCGCACCCAGTGCGGGCTTGATATGTACCCGGATGTCGCTTTCGTAAATCTGTTTTGTGCGCGGCTTGCAGGCGCCCAGATAATTTTCCACCCAGATGTCCAACCACTCGCCCAGCGTCATCCTGCACGGATCCCGATAGGTGCCGCTGTTGACCTCTACGGCCAGCGCTTGTAATTTTTCCCGCACCGCCTTTTGCGTCTTGCCGGTAACAGAACGCTGCTTCTGCCGGCCGGTTCCGGTATCGTAGCCCGTGGTGATACGTGCCTCCCAGTATGTATAATCCTGACCATTCCTTGTGACGGTCTTCTTACGGATCGTGCCGCTGCCGTGGGCGGCTCGCTTGATGCTTGCCATGTTTGTCCTCCTTTAACGATATGGTAGAGTGAAAGGGTGAGGGGGGATCCCCCCTCACATCAGCTTGCCAACTTCAGATACTCTGCCAGGGCGTCCCGCGGGATCCTAATGTTCTTTCCGACCCGGACACTCCGAAGCTGACCGGATCGGACGAGTTCGTAGGCCACATTGCGCCCGACCCGGAGCACCTGCCCGGCCTCCGTGACGGTCAGTGCCAGCGGCAGCTCATTGAAATTGGTGACGGTGCTGTAGTTTGTGATGTTATCATTCATAATATTTCCTCCTAGTTTTTATCAAAGACAGTTTGCTCGTCCTATGTTCCAACGGTGTAATGTTTTATGCGGCGTTTTTACGGGATACCCGGCGGATCTTCTGATTTTTGCCGGACCCGAAGGTGGTGAACCCCGTGCGGAACATCTCTTGTACCGAGGGGGCGCGCATGGCCTCCTTGTATTGGTCCTGCGTCAGGCTGGTTTGCTCCCGAAGCTGAGCAGGTGTCGTCTCCGAACCTTCTGGGATAGCCAGCAGCGCCTCATAGAGCCGCGCCGCATTGGTCTGGATACCATTGCGCTGCTTGCTGGTGTGCAGCTTCGAGTGGCACTCCGCCGGGAGAGCATTGTGCTTCTCAAAGCGGCAGTCCCCGAAGTAGTCATGCAGCAGCGCCAACACGGCGTCCGGCGGCTGGGTGAGCCACAACTCTATGGGGGCTTTGTCACCGTGGCAACGCAGGCGGGAGCGGAAGACCATTTGAACCAGCTCGTGTGCCAGATGGATGTCCTGCATCTTTAGGGCACAAGGCTGCCGTTCCAGCGCCTCGGTGGCATGGGACAGCTCCTCGGCGTGAGAGCCATCCGGGTCGATAGCCAGTGCCCGGCGCAGATAGTCTCCCGGCTCCAACCGGGGAAGCCCCAGGCAGACCACTGCGGTGGCGTCGCGGTAGGCGTTGCTGCCGGCCACACCGCCGAAGTAGGGAAGGCAGATCTCACCGCTGTCCGGGATGACGGCGGTGAATACCAGCTGCTGACATTCTTCACCCAGCAGCTCCCACACCCGCCGCGCCATCCGCTTGTATGAGACCAGAAGGACTCGCCCATGGGTTTGGGCCAGTTCTGGCAACAGTACTTGCAGCCAGAGAACCAATGCCTCCAGCGCACCTGTTGTTTGCAGGCCGGTACGGGAAGTCTTGAGGACGCTGTCCCGCTGAACATGGATGGTCAGGCGGGCATAGGACTCCTGAAAGTTGGTGTCCAGCAGGGTGACGTTTGGGTTATCCGTCAGCTGGGGGATGAGCTGCGCCGTGCCGCTGAAGATAAATGTCCGCAGTGGTGTGTCAGCCCGGATGGTGTGAAGGGATGGCGAGGCCAGCTCGAAGTTTTTACCGAAGCAGGAAAGTTTCCCGTTATCGGCCAGCAGCGCCGTTGCCAGCTTGCCGGCCTTGCTGGAACGCTGTGCCTGGTATTCCTCCAGCCGTGTCAGCAGCTCCGCCAGATCGTCGTGCTTGAAGCCTGCCCACTCCAGTTCCGAACCAGTGAGGACCGCAGAGCGGCGATTTTTACTCCGCTCACAGCGCTGTAGCCGCGAGAAGGGGATGCGGAGGGCGTGATCGAAGCTGTCAAGGACCCGCTGCTTGATACAGCGATCCTCGCGACTGTAGCTGGGGCGCATGTCCAGCAGCTCTCCCTCCGCCTCGTTGAGGCTCTGCGCGGAAACCACGTCCTGCCTGACCAGTTCCGGTGCCTCGTCGATAAGCAGCAGCGTGCGGTGATGCTCGGTGCCATCCGCCTCGCACCATGTGGCGAAAGACGTCAGGTCGGGCAGATGCTCGGCCAGGCGGGCATGAAGCAGGATCAGAATGGGGGTCTCGCCCAAACCTTCCATGGTGTGCAGAAGGGGGCAGTTAGCCGCCTCCCGGCAGGCATGACGTGGGCATTCGGCGTAAGTGCGGGCTTCGCCGGTCAGACAGCGCCCCTTCTTCAGGTTGTAATCATTCACGGCGGAGATCAGCCGCGCGATCGGCGGCTCACCTGGTTCAAGCCCACAGTTGCAAAGCTGTTGCAGTTCATCACCTTCCGAGGCTTTCTCCACCACGACGATCACACCGCCTAACCGCTTGGCGATGGGATCGGACATGTCGCGAAATACCTCAGCAAACACCGTCAGCAGAGCACGTAGCAGCGTCGATTTGCCGCCGCCGGGAACAAGCGGTATGGCAAACATCCCAGTTTGGCCGTCATCCAGTACCGCTCTTACGATATCAGACAGAGCATCCCGCTGGCCAGATAAGTATGTTGAGCCGCGCGTCAAAAAGTAATGATCAAGCGCTTTCATCACCTTGCCGTGAAGGCGTTGAGGGTCGTCCTGAGCACGAGGACGCAGTTGGGTGAATTCCTCCACCCGAACCGCCCGATCAGCCGAAGCGTGGGGTGCGGTATCCGCTGAAACCGTTGGAACCAAAGGCTTTTTCATCAAATTTCACCTCCGCTTTCTCCTTCGGGGGCAGTATCCTCCACAGCGGTGGGGAGGATACTGCCGAACTGATCGCCGAACAGCGATGTGAGTTGATT